>JBEIPS010000035.1:0-26222 GCA_040376915.1 Hylemonella sp. | reverse complement strand
TTGAGCAGCTCGTCGCTCAGTACCGCGATTCAACGTCTGTCCAGCGGCCTGCGCATCAACAGCGCCAAGGACGACGCAGCTGGCCTGTCGATTTCCGACCGTTTCACCAGCCAGATCCGTGGCCTGAACCAGGCCGCGCGTAACGCCAACGACGGCGTGTCCCTGGCGCAAACCACGGAAGGTGCGCTCAAGGCGGCCGGCGACATCCTGCAGCGTGTGCGTGAACTGGCCGTGCAGTCGGCCAACGCCACCAACAGCGCCTCGGACCGCCAGGCCATCAACCAGGAAGTCGGCCAGCTCGTGTCCGAGCTGGACCGTATTGCCCAGGCGACCGAATTCAACGGCCAGAAGCTGCTGGACGGCACCTTCGGCACCGCCCAGTTCCAGATCGGCGCCAATGCGGGCCAGGTCATCGTGGCGGCCACGGCCAATGCCCGTACCAACCAGTACGGCAACAACCAGGCCATCAACTCGGTGGCCGCCATGAGCATGGCTGCCACCGGCGCGGCCTGGGGCGCCAACGGCATCACGGCCGAGACCGTCACCATCAACGGCGCGTCTGGTAGCGCAGCTATCGCCATCGCTGCCAACGACACGGCCAAGACGGTCGTGACCGCCATCAACCAGCAGTCCACCATCACGGGCGTGACCGCCGATGCGCAGACCGAGGTGCAACTGAGCTTCGGCGCCACCGGCGCCTACACCCTGAACCTGCGTTCGGACAACAGCACGGCCGAAGCCATCACCTTCAGCCTGACCTCGGCCAACACCCCCGGCGGCCTGGCCAGCGCCATCTCGGCTTTCAACGACAAGTCGGCCAAGACCGGTGTGGTGGCCAGCATGAACGCCGCGGGCACGGGCGTGATCCTGACCAACAGTTCGGGTGAGGACATTCTGGTGTCTGACACGGCGGTACAGAACGCCGGTGCGGTGACGGTGAACAAGATGAAGGCGGACAGCGCGGGTGCGCTGGCCTCGGTGGGCGCCATCACGCTGACGGCCAACACCACGGCAGAAAACGCCCTGATCAGTGGCTACATCACCCTCGACTCGAACAAGTCCTTCGTGCTGAGCCACGCCACCACGGTGGCGGCCTCGTCCTCGTACATCGGTATCGACACCTCCTCGACCCTGCACAAGGTGGCGGACCTGGACGTGACGACGGTGATCAAGTCCAACGATGCGATCAAGACGGTGGACTCGGCACTGGCCTTTGTCAGCGGCGAACGCGCCAAGCTCGGTGCCCTGCAGTCGCGGTTCGAATCGACCATCAACAACCTGAACATCTCGTCCGAGAACCTGACCGCTTCGCGCAGCCGCATCATGGATGCCGACTTCGCGGCCGAGACGGCCAACCTGTCGCGTGCCCAGATCCTGCAGCAGGCCGGCACCGCGATGGTTGCCCAGGCCAACCAGCTGCCCCAGGGTGTGCTGCGTCTGCTGCAGTAAAAAAAGAAAAGCAAGGGCTCACGTAGGAACAAACGCAAGAGCCCCGCCCCTCCAGGCTGGCGCCGACCACGGCGTCAGCCTTTTTCTTTGGACACTTTGCCTCAAGTTCCATCATTTCCTGCCGATAACCGAGAGAAGCGGAAATGTGGCCTTTTCGCCCCCCTGATCAAGCAGACAGGGGAGGGGTACAGGCCGATAATTCCGGGGAACTGCCGGTTTAGCCGGCTAGGAGTCAATATGGCCTCGATTTCATCTATCGGTGTCGGCAGCGGGCTGGACATCAAGAGCATCGTCTCGCAACTGGTCGCACTGGAGAAAAAGCCGCTTGACAAGCTCAAGCTCGACGCGGCGACCACACAGACCAAGATCTCCACCTTCGGCCAGATCAAGTCCATGGTTTCGTCCCTGCAGGACGCGGTGGGCAAGCTGACCAGCGTGACGGGCTGGAACGCGGTGGCGGCCACCTCATCGGCCAAGGACTACGTGAGCGCCAGCGCGATCGGCGGTACCCAGTCCACGAGTTTCAGCGTGGAAGTGCAGAGCCTGGCCCAGGCGCGGGCCACGGCGGCCCAATCCCTGACCACGGCTACGGCCGTGGGTGAGGGTACGCTGACGCTGACGGTGGGCAGTACCGCGGTGGATATCGCGGTGGATGCGGACGATACGGTAGGGGACATCGCCAGCAAGATCAATGGCGCCAACGCGGGCGTGACGGCCACCATCCTGAATGATGGCTCGGGTGAGCGCCTGCTCCTGACCAGCAAGGCGACCGGTCTGGCCGGCGCGTTCACGCTGGGCGTGAGCGATATCGACGGCAACAATGCCGATGATGCAGGCCTGTCGCGCCTGGTCTTTGGCGTCACGGAAACCAAGCCTGCGGCCGATGCCGCGGCCACGATCAACAACATCCCCGTGACTTCTTCGACCAACACCTTCACGAACGTGGTGTCGGGGGTGACCTTGACAGTGAGCAAGGAGACGGAGGTGGGCAAGCCGGTGACGATCAGTGTCGCGGCCGACACCTCCGCCGTGAAGGCCAATATCGACGCTTTTGTGAAGGCCTATAACGACATCAACGGTGTGCTCAACGAGGCGACCAAGTACGACGAGGCCACGAAGACGGGCGGACTGCTGCAGGGCGACAGCACCACACTGTCGCTGCAAGGCGCCTTGCGGGCGGCGGTGCAGTCGCTGACCAGTGGCGGCACCTACAGCCGCCTGAGCGACATCGGCATCAGAACGCAGCGCGGCGGCAATCTGGAGGTCGACAGCAGCAAGCTGTCCGCGGCGCTGGAGCAGCCGGACGCCCTCAAGACCCTGTTCAGCAGCACGGCCACGGGCGACGCCGAGGGCATCGCTGTGCGCCTCAAGAGCGTGACGACGGCCCTGCTGTCGACCGAAGGCTTTTTCAAGCGCAAGGACGACAGCCTGAACCGCATGCTGGACGAAAATGCCAAGGATCAGGCGCGCGTGAACGAAAAGGCCAGCCGCATCGAGACGCAGCTGAACCGCAAGTACAGCGCCCTGGATACGCAGATGGCCAGCCTGAATGCGCTGAACAACTATCTGACACAGCAAATTAGCCAGTGGAACAAGTCCACCTCTTGAGATCGATGGACTTCACTTCCGACACGATCGCGCCGATATAGAGTCAGGACGAAAAAAACTGACCCAGGACGGATATCCCATGTACCAGACTGCCAGCCGACCCCGCGCCGATGCGTACCGCCGCATCGGTGTCGAGACCAGCATGCACACCATCGATCAGCACCAGATCATCGTGCTGCTGTACGACGGGCTGCTGCAGGAGATCACCCGTGCGCGCGGCGCGATGGCACGCCAGGACGTGCCGGGCAAGTGCGATGCCATCACGCGCTCGCTGCGCATCCTGGAAGAAGGCCTGATGACCGGCTTGAATCTGGTGGAAGGCGGCGAGATTGCCCAGAACCTGAATGCGCTCTACGACTACTGCGTGCACCAGCTGGTGCTGGCCAATGCCAAGAACGATGACGCTTTGCTGCAAGAGGTGCACACCTTGATCGAGTCTGTGGCTGGCGGCTGGAAGGCCATCAAGCAACAGGGCGGCGGAGCCGGGAGCTGACCATGCCACAAATGCTGATCGACTATTACAAGGCCATCGAGGACAGCAGTTCCAAGATGCTGGAGGCCGCCCGGGTCAAGGATCTGGAATCCGTGATGCGCTATGAAGGCGTGTGCGCCGTGCTGATCGAGCAGCTGCGCCACCGTTCACGCGAGGAAGAGCTGCGCCCCGAGGAGCGCAGCGAGAAGACACGCATCATGCAGCGCATCCTGCGCAACGACGCCGAGATCCGCCATCTGACCGAACCCTGGCTCACCCATCTGGAGGAGATCCTGGACGGCGGCGGCAAGCGGGTATTGCACTGAGGTAGAGTTGAAATACGCGAGCAGGCCGTAGCGAGCGGATCGAAGGCAAGGCGGCCGGAGCGCAGGAACCGGAACGTACTTCCTGTGCGTGAGGATGGCGCGCACCGCCCAACGCCGCAATCGGCTTGCGCAGTAGGCTAGACCTGCATGTTCATGATGTCGGTGTAGGCCTGGACCATGCGGTTGCGCACGTGCAGCGTGGCCTGGAAACCGATCTGGGCTTTCTGGATGGCCACCATGGTCTCTTCCAGGCTGACCTTGGGGTTTTCCATCTGCACCTGCTTCTGCAGCGTGGTGGCGAAGTTCTGTGCCTCGCTGACGGATTTCAGCGCCGACTGCATCTCGGCCTGAAAGCCCTTGGTGGCCACGCCGGCTTGTGCGGCGCCGGTCCTGGCGGCCAGGCCGGGGCGCACCGTGACCGGCATGGTGGTGGGTGTCAGACGTAAATCCATAAGGCAGTCCCGAAGGAATGATGTTGGGACTGATGCTAGTCCTGCCGCCGATCGCCATTATTTTGAAATGGCGGGCAAATCAGGGCCTTTTCCCCCTAATGTTTTGGGGGGCAGCCAGAATAATCCGATGCACAGGCGCTGAAAACCCGCGCCAGGATGTACCGGAAGACACCATGGCTGAAGTTGCTGCGATCCCCCTGAACCCCTCCCTGGGCCAACGCTTTGCCGCGCTGGACCAGGGGCAGATCATCCGTCTGGCCATGGGCGTGGTCCTGTTCGTGGTGATCGCCATCGTCGGTCTCATGATGGGGCGCCAGGCCGAATGGCGGGTGCTCTACGCCAATCTGTCGGACAAGGACGGCGGGGCCATTATTGCCCAGCTCTCCCAGCTGAACATCCCTTATAAGCACGCCGAGGGCGGCCATGCCATCCTGGTGCCGGCCGACAAGGTGCACGACACCCGCCTGCGCCTGGCCTCCCAGGGCCTGCCCAAGGGTTCGGTGGCCGGTTTCGAACTGATGGAAGCCAACCGTTTCGGCGTGACCCAGTTCCAGGAGCGGGTCAGCTTTCAGCGCGGGCTTGAAGGCGAGCTCACGCGTTCCATCCAGGCCCTGTCTTCCGTGCAGTCGGCACGGGTGCATCTGGCCCTGCCCAACCAGAATGGTTTTTTCCGTGAGCAGCAGAAGCCCTCGGCTTCGGTGCTGCTCAGTCTGAATCCCGGCCGTCCGCTGGACCGCGCCCAGATCGCGGGCATCGTGCATCTGGTGGCTTCCAGCGTGCCCGAGATGAAACCCGAAGCGGTCAGCGTGCTGGACGACACCGGCAAGCTGCTGTCCCAGCCGGCCAATGGCCCCGATGGCGCAGCCGGCGGTGTCGACGCCCAGCAGCTGCAATACGTGCAGCAGCTCGAAACCCTCTATCGCCAGCGCATCCTCGATATCCTGGAGCCCGTGGTGGGTCGCCAGAACGTCAAGGCCCAGGTCACGGCCGAGGTGGATTTCTCGCAGACCGAGCAGACCTCGGAGACGCACAAGCCCAACCAGACGCCCGATTCCGGCAGCATCCGCAGCCAACAGCTGCTGGAAAGCAGCAATCCCGGCCCGGCCGGCCCGGCCGGCGTGCCCGGTGCCACCAGCAACCAGCCCCCGGCACCGTCCACCGCCCCCGTCAACGGGCCGGCGCAGGCGCTCGCGCCAGGTGCCCCGGGCGCCGCCGCGGCCACGACACCGCCCAGCACACGGCGCGAGTCCATCATCAACTACGAGGTCGACAAGACCGTGCGCGTGGTGCGCGCCGGCAGCGGCATGGTCAAGCGCCTGAGCGCCGCGGTGGTGGTCAACCACAAGACCGAGACCGACGCCAAGGGCAAGACCACGACGACGCCCCTGACCGAGCAGCAGATCGAAAGAATGACGGCGCTGGTGCGTGAGACAATCGGTTTCAGCCAGGAAAGAGGTGACTCCGTGAACCTCATGAATGCCCCCTTTGCCCAGGAAAAGATCGCCATTCCGGATCTGCCCCTGTGGAAGCAGCCTGAGCTCCAGGAGCTGGCGCGCAGCTTTGCCTGGCCGCTGGGCACGCTGTTGCTGGCCGTCCTGGTGCTCTTTGGTGTCATCCGCCCGGCCCTCAAGTCCCTGAGCAAACCGTCCGAGCAGCGCCGTCCGCAGCTCGACGCCATGCTGTCCGAAGAGCCGGACCGTCCGCAGCTGGCTGCGCCGACCCGGGAAGAAGTGGGGCCCACGCCGGGCGAACTGGCGCTGGACGATGCACGCAAGCTCACACGCGACAACCCGGCGGCAGTGGCCGGTATCGTCAAGGGCTGGATCAACGGCGAAGGTCAGGGCGGCGCCCTGTCGGTGGGATAAGCCATGGCGACACCGGACGACGGTCTGCAGGACGCCGCGGTCCTCCTCATGTCCCTGGGGGAGGAGGAGGCGGCCGAGGTCTTCAAGCATCTGTCTCCGAAAGAGGTGCAGAAGCTGGGCGAGGCCATTGCCAAGACCAAGTCCATCACGCGCGAGCGGGTCGACGACGTGGTGACCAAGTTCACCAACATCGCCGCCGCACAGAGCCTGCTGGTGTCCGATTCCGGCGACTACGTGCGTTCGGTGCTCAAGCGCGCCCTGGGCGACGACAAGGCGGCCCTGCTGATCGACCGCATCCTGCAGGGCGGTGACGTTTCGGGCATCGAGAGCCTGAAGTGGATGGACCCGATGTCGGTGGCCGAGCTGCTGCGCAACGAACACCCGCAGATTGTGGCGGCCATCCTGGTGCACCTGGACTACGACCAGTCGGCCGACATCCTCAAGCACCTGACCGAACGCCAGCGCAACGAAGTCATGTTGCGCATCGCCACCATGGAGGGCATCCAGCCCAATGCCCTCAAGGACCTCAACGAGGTGCTGTTCAAGGTGCTGGCCGGCGGCGACAAGATCCGCAAGGCCTCGCTGGGCGGTGTCAAGACCGCTGCCGAGATGATCAACCTGATGGGCACGGTGATCGAGGGTACGGTGCTCGAATCGATTCGCGGCCACGACCCGGAGCTGGCGCAGAAGATCATGGACAAGATGTTCGTGTTCGACGACGTGATGAAACTCGACGACAAGGCCATCCAGATGCTGCTCAAGGAAGTGGCGTCCGAATCGCTCATCGTCGCGCTCAAGGGGGCCCAGCCCGAACTCAAGGAGAAGTTCCTCTCCAACATGTCCTCGCGTGCCGCCGAAACGCTGCGCGAAGACCTGGAGTCGCGCGGGCCGATGCGCCTGTCCGAGGTGGAGGGACAGCAGAAGGAAATCCTCAAGATCGTGCGGCGCCTGGCCGACGAGGGCCAGATCGTCATTGGCGGCGGCGCCGACGACGCCATGGTCTGAGACCGCCCACCCGAGACCAAGCCATGCGCCCCCTTACCCGTTTCATCCCCGGCGAGGACATCGATGCGGTGTCCCGCTGGAATTTCGGCGATATCGATGCCGCAGCCATGCTGCTGGAGGAGCAGAGCCGCGAGCGCGAGCTCAAGGAGCAGATCGCCTCCGTGCGCCAGCAGTTCCATGCCGAAGGTTATGCCGACGGCTTCAAGCAGGGCCGCGCACAGACACTGCTGGAGGCGCAGAAACAGATCAGCGACTACATCGCCCAGCAGGGCCGCGAGACCGCCGAGCAGTTTGGCAGTCTGGTTGAGTCCGCCAAAAGTCAGCTCGAAGGCGCTGAGCAGATGGCCGGCCAGGCCGTGCTGGAGCTGGCTTGCGAGCTGGCGCGCCAGGTGCTGCGCCACGAGATCGCGAGCAACCCCAATGTGCTGTTGCCGGTGATCCGCGAGGCGCTGGGCATGTTGTTCTCCGACAGCCGGGCGGTGCAGATCAAGCTCCACCCGCTGGACCTCGACATGCTGCAGGACATCCTGAGCGAGGAATACCCCAATCTGCCGCTCACCTTGCAGCCCGACGCCTCCATCACACGCGGCGGCTGCCTGGTCGAATCCGGCGGAACCGTGATCGATGGCCGGCTGGAAAAACGCTGGGCACGCGCTGTCGGCCGGCTCGGCCAGAACCTGGCCTGGGAGGAGGTGCCCGGTGACGATGCCTGAACCCGGCGCCCGCTGGCAGCAATTTCTGGACAGTGCCCGCCAGCAGGCGGCCGCGCCGCAGAGCACGCTGGAAGCCGGTGGCACGCTCACGCGTCTGGCGGGGTTGGTGCTGGAGGCCGTGGGCATACGCGCACCGGTGGGTTCGCAGTGCCTGATCAGCCAGGCGGCACAGCCGCCGGTGCTGGCCGAGGTGGTGGGTTTCTCCGGCGATCGCGCCTTCCTGATGCCCGCGGGTGACGTCCAGGGCCTGTCCAGTGGCGCCAGCGTGGTGCCCACGGCGCCCTATGTGGCCACGCCGCGCCTGGGCGATGCCACGCAGGCGCAGGTCGCGAGTTACGCCCAGGGCCAGTTGCGCCTGCCGCTGGGCCCGGGCCTGCTGGGCCGCGTGGTCGATGCGCATGGCGAGCCGCTGGACCGTCGTGGACCGGTCGTGAACGTGGTCTCGCGCCCGCTGGACCGCACGCCCATCAATGCCATGGACCGCGCACCGATACGCGACTCGCTGGACACCGGGGTGCGCTCCATCAATGCGCTGCTGAGCGTGGGCCGTGGCCAGCGCCTGGGCCTGTTTGCCGGTGCCGGCGTGGGCAAGAGCGTGTTGCTGGGCATGATGGCCCGCTATACCAAGGCCGACATCATCGTGGTCGGCCTGATCGGCGAACGGGGCCGCGAAGTCAAGGAATTCATCGAGGACATCCTGGGTGAGGAGGGACGTGCCCGCTCCGTCGTGGTGGCCGCGCCGGCCGATTCGCCGCCCCTGCTGCGCATGCAGGCGGCCTCCTATGCCACCGGTGTGGCCGAATACTTCCGCGACCAGGGGCAGCATGTGCTGCTGCTGATGGACTCGCTCACGCGTTACGCCATGGCGCAGCGCGAGATCGCGCTCGCCGTGGGCGAACCGCCCGCCACCAAGGGCTATCCGCCGTCCTGTTTCGCCCGCCTGCCACAGCTGGTGGAGCGCAGCGGCAACGGCCTGAACGGCGTGGGCTCGATCACCGCCTTCTACACGGTGCTGACCGAGGGTGACGACCAGCAGGACCCGATCGCCGACGCAGCGCGTGCCATCCTGGACGGCCATATCGTGCTCACGCGCGCGCTGGCCGAGGCCGGCCACTACCCGGCCATCGACATCGCGCAGTCGGCCTCGCGCGTGATGCACAACGTGGTCTCGCGCGAACATTTCGAGCTGGCGCGGCAGTTCCGCGCCATCGCCTCGCGTTACGAGCGTGGTCGGGACCTGGTGCAGATCGGCGCCTATGTGCACGGCTCCGACCCGGCGCTGGACGAGGCCATCCGCCTGCATGAGCCCATGAGCGACTTCCTGCGTCAGGACATGTATGCCGGTGCTGGTTTCGAGGAAAGCCTCAGGGCCATGGCGGCCACCATCCAGCGCGAAGAGGCCTTCCCATGAAGACCCGCACTGAACCCCACGGGAGCCAGCCATGTCGGCGCTGAAAAGCCTGGCCCTGGCCATCGAGGTGGCCACGCGCGCGCGCGACCAGGCCGATCAGGCCCTGATGCAGGCACGCCGTGCCGTGCAGCAGGCGCAGGTCCAGATGGACCAGCTGGAAGGCTACGCCGCCGATACCGAATCGCGCTGGGCGACGGCGAACGCGGTCACCCTGAGCGCCGAATTGATGCAGCACCAGCAGCATTTTTTGCAGCGTTTGCGTCAGGCCATGGGCATGCAGAGTGGCGTGATCGCCGATCTGCAGCTTCAGGTCGAGACCGCCCGGCAGCGCCGTGTGAAGGAAGAAGTGCGCCTGGCTGCCCTGCAGCAGTTGGTGAAGAAAAAACTCGATGCGCGCGCGCAGCTGGAAGCCAGGCGCGAGCAGAAACAGATGGACGAACTGGCCATCCTCAAATACGCCCGTCGCGCCGGCGGTGCCGGTGGCCTCTTGAATGGAGAACGATCATGAGCATAGAACACGGTGTGACAGCTGGCGCCCCCAAGTCGGCGGCCAAGGCGGCCCAGGCCGGAACCCCCGGGCATGGCGCCGGCAAGGCCCAGGCCGCGACCCCCGGGGACTTTGCGGCGCTGCTGATGAGTCTGGGCGCCGACCAACTGGTACCCCAGGAGCCGGGGTCCGATGCGCAAGCCGGTGTGACCACGCTGGCCGCGGATCCGGCGGTGCTGCCGCCGGCGGATGCCAGCCTGCCTGTCCCGGTCCTGCCGCCGGCCGCGCCCGCGGTTGTGGCGGACGCAGCGCCGCAGGAAGCCGAACCGGGCCTTCCGCTTCTTCCCACGGTCAGCGACGTCAAGACGGCCTTGCAGCCCGCGGCCCCTGGGCGCGCCGAACTGCGTACCCCCGAAATAGAGGCGCAGCCGGTGGCAACCGAGGTGTCCGCCCCTGTGACCGACCTCGCAGTCGGCACCGCGACGGTGCCGGCGGATGGCGTCCAGCCCCTGCTGCGCCAGGTGGCCCTGGCCCAGCGCATGGCGCAGCACAGGAGCCAGGCCGCGGAGCTGGCGATGCAGGCTGGCAAGGGACAGCGTGGCGAAGACGTGGCCGCCCGGCTGGGTTGGCGCCTCAGCGAGCAGCTGGCCCCCGTGGGCAGCTCCATGCTGGCCGCTGTGGGCGAGTCCGGCTTGCGGCCCTTCGAACGGCGCATTGAAAAGAACGGTCAACGCATGGGCGGGGTTGGTGAGGCGGGGAACTGGAGTGGCGTGCCTCAGCCCGATGGGGCCCGCATGGACGTGCCGGCCGTGGCCCCCGATGGCGGCCTGACGACGGAGATGCGCGTGGCCGAGCAGGTCAGCTACTGGATAGGTCGTGGCGCGCAGAACGCCGAGCTGGAGGTTGAGGGGCTGGGCGAAGGCCCGGTCAAGGTCAGCATCGAGATGCAGGGGCAGGAGGCCCGTGTCGAGTTCCGCGCCGACCAGGCGCAGACCCGTCAGGTTCTGCAGGACTCCATGCCGCATCTGCGCGAGTTGCTGGAGCGCGAAGGTTTGGTGCTCTCGGGCATGTCGATCGGCAGTTCGGGTGCCGGGGGTGGCCAGGGACAGTCTTCCGAGGGCAGGCAGGGCCAGCGTCATGGCCATGCCGTCCCGTCCGAATTGCCGGCTGTGGCGCGGACGGCGGCAGCCAACCGCGCGGCGCCGCTGTCGGGCCGGTCCGTGGACCTGTTTGTGTAGCGTGTTACGCCATCGGGCCCAGAGGGCCGGATTGGCATGGTTTTTTACCCCTAATCCGGGTATCGTAGGCAGGGATGTCGAGAATAATTTGACGAACGTTCGGGTCTTTGTGCCCGCGCGGCGCGCGGTGTCATGCCGTTATGAAACAAGCAAATTTGTAGAGGACTAGACCGTGGCCACGAAATCCCCTGACGCCGAAGCCGCCGCACCGCCACCCAAGAGCAAGAAGACGCTGCTGATTGTGGTGGTGGCCCTGGTGGTGTTGGCGCTGGCCGGGGCCGGAGGTTGGTTTTTCCTCAGCAAGAAGCACGCGGCCGAAATGGATGACGAGGAGGAGGAAGAGGTTGTCGCTGTGGTCGAATCCACCGGGCCTCCGACCTACCTGCCTTTGGACAATATGGTGGTCAACCTGGCCGATCCGGGGGGCGAGCGCGTGGCGCAGATCGGCATCACCCTGGAGCTGACGGGTGTGCTGGAAGTCGAGAAGGTCAAGGCCTACCTGCCCACCATCCGCAGCGATGTGCTGCTGCTGGTGTCGCAGCGCACGGCGGACGAACTGCTGAGCCGTGAGGGCAAGGAAAAGCTGGCGGAGGACATCCTGGCCGCGTCTTCCCGGCACTTCAACAAGGCCGCCGCACCAGCGGCCAAGAAGGACAAAAAGGCGGCCAAAGGCAGTGGCAACGGCAATCCCGTGCGGGGCGTGCTGTTCTCGAGTTTTATCGTGCAATGAGCAGGCAAGGATGCGAACGCCATGAGTGAATCGTTTCTTTCCCAGGAAGAAGTCGATGCCCTTCTGGAAGGGGTCACCGGCGAGAGCCAGAAAACGGTCGAGGAAGTTGCCGAGGCCGGGGAGATCCGCTCCTACAACATGTCCAGCCAGGAGCGGATCGTCCGCGGGCGCATGCCGACGATGGAGATCGTCAACGAGCGATTTGCCCGCAACCTGCGCATCGGCCTGTTCAACTTCATACGCCGCAGTCCCGAGATCTCCGTCGGTCCGGTGCAGGTGCAGCGTTACAGCGCCTTCCTGCGCGAGCTGGCCGTGCCGACCAATTTCAACATCGTGGCCATCCGCCCGTTGCGTGGCAGCGGCCTGATCGTCTGCGAGCCGGCCCTGGTGTTCGGCGTCATCGACACGCTGTATGGCGGTATCGGAAAGTTCCAGACCCGTATCGAAGGGCGGGATTTTTCGGCCACCGAGCAGCGGGTGATCAACCGCCTGGTCGACGTGATTGCCGAGGAATACAAAAAGGCCTGGCGCGGCATCTATCCGATCGAACTGGATTTCCAGCGCAGCGAGATGCAGCCGCAGTTCGCCAACATTGCCACACCCAGCGAGATCGTGATCTCCACCTCTTTCCAGCTGGAGATCGCGGAGATCACCGGCTCCATCCACTTCTGCATGCCGTACGCGACGATGGAGCCCATCCGCGACGTGCTGTATTCATCGACCCAGGGCGACTCGATCGAAGTCGACCGCCGCTGGGTCACCGTGCTGACGCGCGAGATCCAGGCCGCCGAGGTGACACTGGTCGCCGAGCTGGCCCGGGCCGATGCGACGGTGGAGGAACTGCTGGCCATGAAGCCCGGCGACTTCATCGAACTGGAGCGCCAGCCCAGGATCGAGGCCTCGGTCGACGGGGTGCCGGTGTTCGAGTGCCATTACGGCACGCACAATGCCAAGTACGCCATCCGCGTCGACAAATGCCTGCGCGGCAATGACACCAACTGGTTAGGGGAACGCTATGGCGGTTGACGACAAACCGGATCAGAAACCTGAAGACGACGGCATGGCCGACTGGGCCGAGGCCCTGCAGGAACAGAAGAGCACCGACAAGGGCCCCGAGGTCGAGCCCGGCGGTGTGCTCAGCGGCGGTGCCGCGCGCCCCTTTTCTGCCGGCGACGCCCCAGCTTCAGACATCAACATGGTGCTGGACATCCCGGTCCAGCTTTCGGTTGAACTCGGCCGCACCAAGGTGCCGATCAAGCACATCCTGCAACTGGGCCAGGGCTCGGTGGTCGAGCTCGACGCGATGGCCGGCGAACCCATGGACGTCCTGGTCAACGGCTACCTGATCGCCCAGGGTGAGGTGGTGGTGGTCAACGACAAGTTCGGTATCCGCCTGACCGACGTGGTCACTCCTTCCGAGCGTCTGCGCCGCATCAGCCGCGGCTGAGGCCTCGCCGCAACTGTTCCGGGTTCAGGCCGCTTTTTTCTGCGGTCAGCCGGCGGCCTTGACTTAAACTGCGGGCATGACGCAAACCATCGTCTCGGTCGTTCTTTTCCTGATCGTTCTGGCCCTGTTGCCACTGGCCATCCGCTGGTACCAGCAACGTGCCGCTGGCAGCACGTCCCCCACCACGGCGTCCCGCATAGTCTCGACACTGGCTGTCGGCCCCCAGCAAAGGGTGATCACGGTCGAGGTGGGCCCGGAGGGCGCTCGCGTCTGGCTGGTGCTGGGGGTGACGCCCCAGAACATCGGCTGCCTGCACAGCATCCCGGTCGGTGCGCCAGCGGCGCGCTCCACCGTATTCGCTTCCCCCGCAGGCAAGCCGGCGTCCGATACCGGGGGATCGCCCTGATGCGCCGGACCGCCTTCAGCGGATCCCTGCGCAAGGTCACCGGCCTGGCGGTCACACTGCTCCTGCTGCTGGCACTGCCTGCCTTGGCCCAGGAGAATGCCCCGCTGGCCGCGGCGCAGGTCAATAGCACCCAGTTGCCCTTGATCGTGGGCAATGATGTTTCAGGCACCAGCTACTCGGTGCCGATCCAGACCCTGCTGTTTTTCACGGCCCTGTCCTTCCTGCCGGCCATCCTGCTGATGATGACGGGCTTCACCCGCATCGTCATCGTGCTGTCTCTGCTGCGGCAGGCCCTGGGCACGCAGTCGTCGCCGCCCAACCAGGTGATCGTCGGCCTGTCGCTGTTTCTGACCTTTTTTGTCATGGGGCCGACCTTTGACCGCATCTATGCGGATGCCTACCAGCCTTATGTGCAGAACGTCATCAGCTTTGACCAGGCCCTGCAGCGAGGCGAAGCGCCGATACGCCAGTTCATGTCCAAGCAGACGCGCCAGTCCGACCTTGCCTTGTTCGTCAAGCTGGGCAAGCTCGACCCCGCGACCAAGATCGAGGACGCGCCCATGCGTGTGCTGATCCCGGCCTTCGTCACCAGCGAGCTCAAGACCGCCTTCCAGATCGGCTTCCTGATTTTCATACCCTTTCTGGTGATCGACCTTGTGGTGGCCAGTGTGCTGATGTCGCTGGGCATGATGATGTTGTCGCCGGTGCTGGTGGCCCTGCCCTTCAAGCTCATGCTGTTTGTGCTGGCTGACGGCTGGAACCTGTTGATCGGCTCGCTGGCAGCGAGCTTCGTTCCCTAGGAGTAGCGCATGAATGCACAAATGGTTCTGACCATCGGGCAGGAAGCGCTCGTCACCATGCTGATGGTGGCGGCACCGCTGCTGGGGGTCGTGCTGCTGGTGGGGCTGCTGGTCAGCCTGTTCCAGGCCATCACCCAGATTCACGAGGCCACGCTGGCTTTCGTGCCCAAGCTGATCGCTGCCATGGCGGTGTTCGCCTGGGCCGGCCCATGGATGCTCAACATCCTGGTCGAGTACATCCGGCGCACGATCGAGGCGATTCCCGGCATCGTGCTCTGAACAGGCCCGGGCTACGCGACATGATCACCTTCAGCGAAGCTCAGATCATGGCCTGGCTCTCGCCGTTTCTGTGGCCCTTCCTGCGCGTGCTGGCGGTCTTCACGTCGGCACCCATCTTTTCCATGCGCGCCTTTCCTGTGCGCGCCCGTATCGGCCTGGCCCTGCTGGTCACCCTGGCGGCCCAGGCCACCTTGCCGCCCATGCCGGTGATCGACCTCAACAGCCCGGTGGCGTTGGGGGTGGTGATCCAGCAGGTGGTTGTCGGACTGGCGATCGGTTTTGTCGTGCGCCTGGTGTTTGCCGCCTTTGAGCTGGCCGGCGAGGTGGTGGGGTTCCAGATGGGGCTGAACTTTGCTGCCTTTTTCGACCCTGCGCTCAACAGCCAGTCGAGCGCCGTGGCGCGCTTCTTCGCTTACATGGCCTCGCTGCTGTTTGTGGTGCTCAACGGCCACCTCATGGTGCTGATGGCGGTGACCCGCAGTTTCGAGGTGTTCCCCGTGACGCAGAACTTCCTGGAGGCCCTGCGCCTGATGCAGCTCTACACCCTGGGGGGTGAGCTTTTTGCCAGTGCCTTGTGGATTGCCCTGCCCATGCTGGCCCTGCTGCTGTTTACCAACCTGGCGCTGGGCATCATCTCGCGCGTGGCGCCGCAGATGAATATCTACGCAGTGGGTTTTCCCATCACGCTGGCTGTGGGGCTGGTGGGCATGGCCGCCACCCTGCCCATGTTGGACCGGCCTTTCCAGTCCTTGCTGGAGCGCTCGATCGAGATCTTCACAGGACGCTGACTGCGCTGCCGCCTCTGAACTTGTAAAGAAGCCGTAGCGAGCGGTCCGAGGGCAAGGCGGACGGAGCCGCAGTCACCGGGCTGCGAGCATATTTGTTCGCGAGCTTTCACACCAGGCCGTTGCGGATGGCGTACACCGTCAGCTCCGCGTTGTTCGAGAGCTTGAGTTTTTCCAGCACGCGCGAACGGTAGACACTGACGGTCTTGGGGCTGAGCATCAGTTCCTCTGCAATATCGGACAGGCGCTTGCCCGAGGCGATCTTGAGCAGGGTCTGGAGCTCACGTTCAGAAAGCGCGTCGTGCAACGCCTCGCTGGTCGGCGTGGACAGGTTGTCCACCAGCATCTGGGCTACGCCGGGAGTGACGTATTTACGCCCCTGGGCGATGGTGCGCACAGCCGTGATCAGCTCGGCCGGGTTGCCTGCCTTGTTCAGGTAGCCCTGGGCGCCGGCGCGCAGGCAACGTATGGCGTACTGATCTTCAGGGAACATGGACACCACCAGCACCTTGGTGGGCGAGTCCGATTCGCGCAGCGAGGCCAGCACCTCCAGGCCGCCGCGGCCAGGCAGGTTCAGGTCCAGGACCAGCACGTCACAGGGGGTCGAGCGCAGCAGCTCGCGCACTTCCGAATAGCTGCCTGCTTCACCGACGACCTTGACGTCGACCGCCTCGGACAAGGTGTCGCGGATACCGCGCCGCACGACGGCATGGTCATCACAAAGTATCACTCGAATCATCGCACCTGGCCTTTTGCCTCGTTTGTCAGGGGAACCGACAGCGTAATGGATGTGCCGGCGCCTTCGCGGCTGCTCACGTCCAGCCAGCCGCCCACGGTGCGCGCCCGCTCCTGCAGGCCCTTGAGCCCGAAGGCCTTGGGCTTGTTGCGTTCCGGCGGCTGGATACCCTGCCCATTGTCGGTGATCTCCAGGGTAAGCACACCTTCGGCGTCAGACAGCTCGAGTCTGACCTCGCTGCAGCGTGCATGCTTGGAGATATTGGTCAGCGCTTCCTGGGCTGTCCGGTAGGCGGTCAGCTGGATGGACTTGGAGAGCGCAGGTTGCTGGCGGACGGTGGCGCGCACCAGGGTGCGGATGCCGGTGCGGCGCTCGAACTCACCGGCGAGCCAGTCGACGGCCGCCTCCAGACCCTGGTCCAGGATGGCAGGGCGCAGGTTCATCATGATGCGCTGGCTGGCCCCGACCGCGTGCTGCAGCATGCCGGTGGCTGCCTGCACATGGGCCAGGGTGTCGGCGTCCGCATGGTGGCGGCTGATCCAGGACAGGTCGAACTGGATGGCGGCCAAGGAACCGCCGATGTCGTCATGAATCTCGCGCGCGATCGCCGCGCGCTCCTGCTCGATCGACATCTGCAGATGCTCGGCAAATTTCGCCAGACGCTGCTCCGAGGCCGCCAGTTCTTCGACAGCGCGCTCGCGCTCGCGCTTGGCCTGCTGTACTTCGATGGCGCGCTGGATCACGTGCGCCAGCTTGCCCAGGTCGTCCTTGAGCAGGTAGTCGCTCATGCCCAGCTTGATGGCGTCCACCGCGGCGGTTTCGCCGATGGCGCCCGAGAGCAGGATGAAGGGCGGAGGGGCCGGGACCGTCAACAGGGCCTGCCAGGCGTCCAGGGCGGTAAAGCCTGGCAGGCGGTAATCGGCCAGCACAGCATCAAAACGGCTGTCTTGCAGCCTGTGCACGAAGTCGTCCAGGCGCTCGACCCGTTCGAGCGCACAGGGCATGCCGGCGCGACGCAAGGTCTGCCGCACGATTTCGTGATCCAGTTCCGAATCCTCGAGGTGCAGGATGCGTAGGGGGGCTGAGTTGGCTTCTGGCTGCATGCTATAGACGATATGATGAAACCCCCGACGGGTATGCCGGGAAGGTGGCCTGAACGCCCCAAATATTGACGAATTCCCTCCCATTTCTGCGGAATCCTGCTACTCTATATCCAGGAAAATTCTAATGCTGGACTAACTGGAGCGGTGAATCATCTAACGTCCTGATGTCTGACCGGAATGACCATGCAAGCCCCCAACACCCTGCCTGCGGAACAGCCTGCCGTGCAATTGCCGGTCATGCTGGTGGCCGAGGTCCAGGACTCGCTCCTGGTGGTGGTGCACGACCTGGCCCGACTTGACGGCCTGCTGGCCCACACCATGGACAACCTGATGCAGCGCTTCACCAAGGCCATCAGCGGGCTGGACGATCCGTCCACCGCCGACCTGGCCATGCTTGAAGACGTGCGCAATGTCCTGCGTTCGGCCGTGACCGAACTGCAGTTCCAGGACATGGCCTCGCAACTCATAGTACATACTTCCAAGGTGCTGCAAGGTTGCGCCTACCGTCTGGCGTCCGAGTCCATGGGGCAGGAAGACGGCGAGGCCGTGCCTTTTGTCGAGGAAGTGCCGGAACGCCCCAACCCGGTGACACAGGACGAGATGGACGCCGGCTCGATCGAACTGTTTTGAATTGTTGAACGTGAATAACCACAGACCCCATTTCTCCGGAGCGCAGACATGCCACTGATACTTGCTGTTGACGATTCGCCCTCGATGCGCAAGATGGTCTCATTCACACTGGCGGGAGCGGGCTACCAGGTGGTCGAGGCCGTCGACGGGCAGGATGCCTATGAAAAAGCGCAGGCCCAGACCTTCGATCTCGTGCTGACCGACCAGAACATGCCGCGCCTGGATGGCCTGGGGCTCACACGCAAGCTGCGCGAGCACCCCAATTTCAAGACCACGCCTATCCTGATGCTCACCACCGAATCGAGCGACCTGATGAAACAGGCCGGTCGTGCGGCCGGTGCCACGGGCTGGCTGGTCAAGCCCTTTGATCCGGCGCGTCTGCTCGAGGTCATCAAGAAAGTGATCAAGTAATAAACGATTCCGCCTGGGCTCAGGCGGGACCACAACAGGAGATAGGCATGACCGAGGGACATCAGGACAGTGGCGGTGCCGGCGATTCGCTGGATCTGAGCCAGTTCTATCAGATCTTCTTCGAGGAAGCGGGTGAGAACCTGGACCTCATGGAGCATATGCTGCTCAATCTGAACCTGGAAACCGCAGACGACGAGGAGCTCAACGGCATCTTTCGTTGCGCGCATTCCGTCAAGGGCGGCGCCGCCACCTTCGGTTTCAGTGATGTGGCCGAGCTGACGCACCAGATGGAGTCCTTGCTGGACAAGCTGCGTCGTCACGAGCTGCAGCCGAACCCCCTGATGGTGGATGTATTGCTTGAATCCGCCGATGCCTCGCGTGTTCTGCTCGCGCGGCATCAGACGGGCGAAACGGGTGAACCGCCCTCCAATGCCGACCTGGTGCGTCGCATCAGTGAACTGGCGGCTGGTGGCCTGCCGGTTCCCGCGGCCCCGGCACCCGCCCCGGTGGTGGCCGCGCCCGTGCCGGCTCCTTCCACCGCGGCGCCGGTCGCCACCCCCGCCAAGGCAGGCGTCCGTCAGCTGGAAATCCGCATGGGGCCGCTGGACCGGCTCGATCAGGTGGATGGCATCAAGGACCTCTTCCGTGACATTGTCGGCCTGGGCTCGGTCACCGAGGTGAGCAGCGATCGGGCGGACACGCGGGTGTTCCAAGCCTCGACGTCGTCCAGCAACGACGACCTGCTCGATCTGTTCGCCTTCCATGTGTCGCGTGAGCAGGTCAACATCCGCGAAATGGCCGCGCCCGCTGCTGCGACGAACTGGACGGACCGGGACGATCCACAGCCCGGAGCCCCGGTAGCGCCGGCACCTGGTTTCGGCTTTTTCGAAGGAGCGCCGGGTCTGCCCCAGGGCCATCCCGCGGCGGCACCCGCCGTGGTCGCGGAGGCCAAGCCGGTGGCCAGCAAGGCCAGCGCAGCCAAGCCGGCGGCCAGCCAGGTGGCGGCCCAGCCGGAAGCGGCGACCATACGCGTCGCCATCAACAAGGTGGACCAGCTGATCAATCTGGTGGGGGAACTGGTCATTACCCAGGCCATGCTGGCCCAGAACAGCCGTGCGCTGGATCCGTCGGCCAACCAGCAGCTGCTGGCGGGGCTGGCCGATCTGGACCGTAATACGCGTGACCTGCAGGAATCGGTGATGTCGATCCGGATGATCCCGATGTCCATCGTGTTCAGCCGGTTCCCGCGCATGCTGCGCGACCTCGCCACCAAGCTGGGCAAGAAGGTCGAGTTTGTGACCCAGGGTGAGGCCACCGAGTTGGACAAGGGCCTGGTCGAGAAGATCACCGACCCGCTGACCCATCTGGTGCGCAACAGTTGTGACCACGGCATCGAGATGCCGGCGGACCGGGTCGCAGCGGGCAAGCCCGAGACCGGCACCATCACCCTGTCAGCCGCCCACCAGGGAGGCTCGATCGTGATCGAGGTGCGCGACGACGGGCGCGGCCTGTCGCGCGAGAAGATCCTGAAGAAAGCGCGCGAACGTGGGCTCGACGTCTCCGATCAGATGAGCGACGGGGATGTCTGGCAACTGATCTTCGCGCCGGGGTTCTCCACGGCCGAAGTCGTAACCGATGTTTCCGGCCGCGGTGTCGGCATGGACGTGGTCAAGAAAAACATTGCCGCGCTCAACGGCACAGTCGAGATCGACTCGTCCGAAGGTTATGGCATGCGGGTTTCGGTCCGTTTGCCCTTGACGCTGGCCATCATGGACGGCATGTCGGTCGGCGTAGGCGACGAGGTCTACATCCTGCCGCTCTCATCCGTCGTCGAATCCTTCCAGGTCAAGGACGATGCGGTCAACACCGTCGCCCAGGGTTCACGCCTGGTCAAGGTGCGCGACGAATACATGCCGGTGATCGAGCTGGAAAAGGTGTTCCAGGTGCCGCGTTACGACGGTGGCAAGTCGAGCGACATCATGGTTGTCGTGGAGGCCGAGGGCAGCCGCGTCGCCTTGCTGGTTGACGAACTGCTGGGCCAGCAGCAGGTGGTGGTGAAAAACCTCGAGAGTAACTATCGCAAGGTTCCGAATGTTTCGGGTGCCACCATCCTCGGAGATGGTAAGGTGGCCCTGATCCTGGACACCAGCGCCCTGGTGCGGCGCTCGCGTCATTGAGTCATCGCAGGAGTAATCGTATATGAATCAGGTGGCAGAAGATGGGAATGTGGTGGCGCGGCCGCGTGAATACCTGACGTTCAGACTGGACCAGGAAGAGTACGGCATCGACATCCTGAAGGTACAGGAAATCCGCGGCTACGAAAAACCGACGCGCATTGCCAATGCGCCAGATTTCATCAAGGGCGTTGTCAATTTGCGCGGCACCATCGTGCCCATCATCGACATGCGCCTGAAGTTCAACTGCGCCAAGGCGGAGTACAACAGCTTCACGGTGGTCATCATCCTGAACCTGCACAGCCGTATCGTCGGCATCGTCGTGGACTCCGTCAGCGATGTGATGGAACTTGCACCTGAGAATCTCAAGGCCGCGCCGGAGATAGACAGTTCGATTGACAGCGCAGCGGTGGTCGGTCTCGGCTCGGTTGCGGATCGCATGCTGATCCTGCTCGATATCGAGAAGCTGATGTCCAGCGTGGACATGGGCCTGGTATCGGTCGAGGCCTGACATTTTCGCGCCGCCCCAAGAGGCCTGAGCCCAAGCCATCCAATCTATGCTGACAACGGACAAAGCGGCCAGGACTCCAAAAGCGGGCGCGGACAGGAATGGGTCGGCAGAAATCGCCGGAGGCGATGTGCAGGCCAGGGAGTTCAGCTGGACTCAGGCCGATTTCGCCCGCGTTCAATCCCTGATTTACCAGCGCGCTGGCATCAGCCTGCACGATGGCAAACACGCCATGGTCTACAGCCGCTTGTCGCGCCGGCTGCGTGATACCGGATACCAGAGTTTTCGCGACTATCTGGGCTGGCTCGAATCCCATGATGGCCCCGAGTGGCAGGAATTCGTCAATGCACTGACGACCAACCTGACGTCTTTTTTTCGCGAGCAGCACCACTTCGAAATCCTGGCCGAGCACCTGAAGTCCCGCCCGTCCACCACGGCCTGGCGCGTCTGGTGCAATGCGGCCTCGACCGGCGAAGAGCCCTATTCCCTCATCATGACCGCGCTGGATGCGCTGGGCCCTCAGGCCAACTTCAAGCTGTGGGCCAGTGACATCGACTCCAAGGTTCTGGCGACCGCTGCGCGTGGCGTCTATCGGCAAGATTCCATCAAAGGGGTCGACGTGGCCAAGCTGCAGCGCTTTTTCCTGCGCGGCAAGGGTAACAACGAGGGCTTTCTGCGTGTCAAACCCGAATTGCAGCGTCTGGTGGAATTCCTGAGTGTCAACCTGATCCGCGACGACTGGCCTTTCCGTGAGCCTTTTGATGTCGTGTTTTGCCGAAACGTCATGATCTATTTCGACGGGCCCACTCAGCGCAGTGTTCTGGAACGCATTCATCGCGTGATGAAGCCAGGTGGATTGTTGTTCGTGGGCCATTCCGAAAACTTCAACGAGTCGCGCGACCTCTTTGTCTTGCGTGGGAAGACGGTGTATGAACGCCGCTGACCGCTACTTCTCTCGATTTTGGGGCGCGCACCGGCCCCGTCCCAGCCAGGAGCGGCATGAATCCGTCTGAGACTTCCGTGCGGGCCGCATCGCTGCGTCCGGTGACTTCCGGTGCGAAGGTGCTGGCGAGTGGGCGTGTTTCCCGGGTGGATGAGCTCCGGGCGCAGGCGCGCAAGCCTGGTGAGGCTTCTTTCTTCTACGCTGACCATCATTTCCAGTACGACGCTGTCAAGGTGCTGCCTGGAGAATATTTTGTGTCCGGTGAAGATGTGCTTGTCATGACGGTGCTGGGCTCCTGCATCGCTGCCTGTGTCTGGGATGGCAAGGCGCGCGTTGGGGGTATGAACCATTTCATGTTGCCCGAGGGAGAAGACGGTTCGGGGCGTTATGGCTCCTACGCCATGGAGCTGCTGCTCAACGAGATGCTCAAGATGGGTGCTCGCCGCGAGACCATGCAGGCCAAGGTGTTTGGGGGGGGCGCTGTGATGGCGGGCTTCACCACCATGAACGTCGGGGAGCGCAATACCAAGTTCGTGTTGGACTATCTGGCCACGGAGCGCATTCCGGTGGTGTCGCAGGATGTGATGGATATCCATCCGCGCAAGGTGTGTTTCTTCCCGGTCACCGGCAAGGCCCTGGTCAAGCGCCTGGCCCATGCGCATCCCGAAGCCCTGGCGGTGGAAGAGCGCAAGGGCAATGCGGCTGCTGTGGCCAAGTCCACTGCGGGCGGCTCGGTGGATCTGTTCTAGGGGGCAAGTTTGAGTAAGATTCGTGTGGTTGTGGTCGATGATTCGGCGCTGGTGCGCAGCCTGCTGGCGGAGATCATCAATCGTCAGCGTGATATGGAATGCGTGGGTACGGCCAACGATCCCCTGATTGCGCGCGAGATGATTCGTGAACTCAATCCGGACGTGATCACGCTCGACGTGGAAATGCCGCGCATGGATGGCATTGAGTTCCTGGGGCGCCTGATGCGGCTGCGTCCCATGCCCGTGCTCATGATCTCCACGCTGACCGAGCGCGGCGCCGAGGTCACCATGCGTGCTCTGGAGCTCGGCGCGGTCGATTTCGTTGCCAAGCCTCGTATTGGCCTGGCCGATGGCATCAAGGATTTGTCCGACCAGATTGTCGAAAAGATCCGGATCGCGGCTTCAGCGCATATACGCCGCGCACCCACCCTCACTTCCGGCGCGACTGCCGTTACGGGCGCGGCTGGTGCGCCAGCGGCCACGCTGCCCAGGCTGCTGGGGCGCGTCTCCACTGAAAAACTGATTTGCATCGGTTCTTCGACCGGGGGGACCGAGGCGGTCAAGGAGGTCCTGATCCGTATGCCTGCGGACTCGCCGGGCATCGTCATCACCCAGCACATGCCGCCCGGGTTCACCACCAGCTTTGCGGCCCGCCTGGATGGCTTGTGCCAGATCACGGTCAAAGAAGCGGTGAATGGCGAGCGCATCCTGCCTGGGCATGCCTATATCGCCCCCGGTGGGAGGCAGTTTCGGATCGATCGCAGCGGCGCCAACTATGTGGCGGTGGTCGAGGATGGCGAGCCGGTGAACCGGCACAAGCCCTCGGTCGAGGTGCTTTTTCATTCTTGCGCCCAGGTGGTTGGGCCGAATGCCTTCGGTATCATGCTCACGGGCATGGGCAACGATGGCGCCAAGGCCATGCGCGAGATGAAGGATGCCGGCAGCTACAACTATGTGCAGGACGAAGCCAGTTGCGTCGTGTTCGGCATGCCGCGCGAGGCTATCGTGCACGGTGCGGCCGACGAAGTCTTGCCACTGACCGCCATCGCGCCGGCCTTGCTGGCGCGTTTGAGCAGCAGCGGCAGCGACCGTTACCGCGTTTGATCTTCCGCGCGTCAGGCGCGCGCCGACAAGGTTTCCCAGCGGGCCAGGGCGGCCATCAGCTCTTCTTCGATGGTGCCGTCGCGCTGGTACAGGGAGGCGGCCTGTTGCGGGTCTCGGGTGTACAGGCTGCCGTCCGCCAGTTCCCGGCGCAGCTGTCCCTGCTCTCGCTCCAGGGAATCGATCAGGTCCGGCAAGGCCTCCAGTTCCCGCTGTTCCTTGTAGCTCAGCTTGGCACCGCCCGGCGCTCGCACCGCGGGACTGGGCTGCGGGATCGGCGTTTCCTGGGGAGCGGCCGGTTCTGCGGCCGCCAGGATGGCTTGGCTGCGCTTGGCCTGTATCAGCCAGTCGTCAATGCCGCCTTCGTACTCTCGCCAGCGCCCGTCGCCCTCGTGCGCGATGATGCTGGTGACCACGTTGTTCAGGAAGGTCCGGTCGTGGCTGACGAGGAACACGGTGCCGGGATAGTCCTGCAGCAGCTCTTCGAGCAGGTCCAGCGTATCGATGTCCAGGTCATTGGTCGGCTCGTCCAGCACCAGCACATTGGCCGGTCGGGCAAACAGGCGTGCCAGCAGCAGGCGATTGCGCTCGCCGCCGGAGAGGGAGCGCACCGGAGAGTTGGCCCGTGCGGGTGAAAACAGAAAATCGCCGAGATAGCTCTTGACGTGCTGGCGCTTGCTCCCAATTTCTATCCACTCGCTGCCAGGGCTGATGAAGTCTTCCAGTGTCGCATCCAGATTGAGTGCATTGCGCATCTGGTCGAAGTAGGCCACCTGCAGGCTCGCCCCTTGGCGCACCTGGCCGCTGTCGGCTTGCAGCTCTCCCAAGATCAATTTCAACAAGGTGGTCTTGCCGGCGCCGTTCGCGCCGATGAGGCCGATCTTGTCGCCACGCAGGATGGTGGCGCTGAAATCCCTGACCACGGTCCGGTCGCCAAAGGTCTTGCTCACTTCCGTCAGCTCCGCCACGAGCTTGCCGCTGCGTGCGCCAGCGGCTATGTCCATCTTGACGCTGCCTAGGGTGTCGCGGCGCGCCGCGTGCTGGGCGCGCAACTGCTGCAGGCGGGAGATTCGGCTCTGGCTGCGGGTGCGGCGCGCCTCAACGCCCTTGCGCACCCAGACCTCCTCCTGCGCCAGCAGCTTGTCGGCCTTGGCGTTGATCACGGCTTCCTGTGCGAGTTGCTCTTCCTTCTGCACCAGGTAGGCGGCAAAGTTGCCTGGATAGGAGTTCAGATGGCCACGATCAAGTTCCACGATGCGTGTGGCCACGCGGTCGAGGAAGGTGCGATCGTGGGTAATCGTGACGATACTGCCCTTGAACTCCAGCAGCAAATTCTCCAGCCACAAGATCGAGTCCAGATCGAGGTGGTTGGTGGGTTCGTCCAGCAGCAGGACCTGAGGCTGTGCCACCAGGGCCTGCGCCAATGCCACCCGCTTGCGGGTGCCGCCGGACAGCGTCTTGATGAGGGCGTCCGGCTCCAGGTGTAGGCGATGCAAGGTTTCATTGACCCGTTGTTCCCAGTTCCAGCCGTCCTGTGATTCGATGGCGTCCTGCAACTGGTCCAGATCACCTTCACCGCTGGTGTAGCGCTCGATCAGTTCAATGACGTTGTCCAGGCCGCTGCGCACGGCTGCGAACACCGATGCTTCGGGCACAAGAACGGGCTCCTGGGCCACGTAGGTCAGTCGCAGCTTCTGTTGCAATTGCAGTGTGCCGTCGTCGGCATTCTCTAGACCGGCGAGGATCTTGAGCAGCGATGATTTGCCGGTGCCGTTGCGGCCGATCAGCCCCACCCGTTCGCCGGATTCGAGAGCAAAGTCTGCGTGATCGAGCAGAGCGACGTGGCCATAGGCCAACTGGGCGTTGAGTAGGGTGAGCAGAGCCATAAGTGATGGGGATTATCACTGCCTGCCTCGTGTGTGCCTCGCCGCTGTATATCGGTGGGCGGATGGTCTGCCGGACCCGGAAAAAGTTGTGCTATAGTAGCGGGCTTCGCTCTTGAAAAAGAGCGAAACGGGTGACAGCACAGGCCAGCAGGCCCCGCCTCGGTAACGCGGTGGATCACTCGAAAAATTCTGTCAATGTGTTGACGGGATGGAAAAAATAGTGCTAGAATTCAAGGCTTAGCTGATCGCAGCTAAGCAGGCGCAAGACGGTAAAAGTTTTGCGGTGGTTCCTTAAAAATATACAGCCGATAAGCGTGGGCGTTTGAAGGCGATTGCCAAGTTCTTCGGAACTAAGTGCAAGTCACTTAAAAACGCTCATGAGAATAGAAGTGAAGTTCACTTCAATTCCGTTTTTATGAGTTGCTCGAAAGAGCGAAAAATTCAAGATCGAACTATAGAGTTTGATCCTGGCTCAGATTGAACGCTGGCGGCATGCCTTACACATGCA
>JBEIPS010000193.1:0-2182 GCA_040376915.1 Hylemonella sp. | reverse complement strand
GGTCTCGCCCGGCACCTGGCCCAGGCGCTGCGCCTCCCAGGCTTCGGCCGCCTCGACAATGCGCTCCTTGCGGCTGGAGACGAAGTTCCACCACATGTGGCGCGGGCCGTCCAGCGGCGCGCCGCCGACCACCACCAGGCGCGCAGCGCGCGCACCCGCGGCGATGCGCAATGTCTCTCCGGCGGTCAGCACGGCCATCTGGCGCGCCGGCAAGGCCGCATCTCCAAGCTGCAGGTCCTGGTCCACGGCGTAGACCGCGCGCTCCTCGTACAAGGGTGGCAACTCGAACACGCCACCTGCGGGCAACTGCACATCGAGGTAAAACGTGGGCATGAAGACCCGGACCGGAGAGCGCTGGCCCCATGCCTCGCCGATCAGCACGCGCACGGTGGCGTCACCCACCCGCACCTGCGGGATCGCCTGGGCCGGGGTATGCGCGAAGCCGGGCTCATCCTCCTCGTGCTCGCGCGGCAACGCTGCCCAGAGCTGCAGACCGTGCAAGCCGTAGTTCTGCTCGAGCAGGTCCTCGGGCTTGCGCTCGGAGTGCACGATGCCGCGCCCGGCCGTCATCCAGTTGATGGCGCCGGGCTCGATGCGCTGCAGGGAGCCCACGCTGTCGCGGTGCATCTGTGCACCCTCGAAAAGATAGGTGACGGTCGCCAGGCCGATATGCGGGTGCGGCCGCACATCGTGCTCGCGGCCAGGTGTCTCCGTCACGGGACCGAAGTGGTCGAAGAAGACAAAGGGGCCGACCGCGCGCTGTGTCGCAGCCGGCAGCAGGCGCCGCACCAGGAAACCCCCGCCCAGATCCTTCTGGTGACCGGTGAGGATATGGGATGAGGTGGTCATGGCGAGGCTCCTTCTGGCGTCTTACTCTAGCAGCCAGGTAGGGGCAGCCGGATCAGCCGCGCAATTTGGCCGCAACGCCGGCCACGCGCTGGCCGAACAGGCGGGCGGTTTCCAGGTCGCCGGCATCGGCCTTCTCGGCCGGCGCGTCGGACGCCGTCTGCCCCATCAGGCCGGCGTTGGCGGCGAGGTAGTTCACGTCGCTGCGCCTGGAGTCCTTGGTGTTGTGGTACGCCATGCCCAGGCCCACCCAGACGCCGCCGTGCTGCATGGCCAGGATGTGCAGGTAAGCCAGGGTCGAGGCCTTGTCGCCGTTGACGTTGGAGCTGTTGGTGAAGCCCGCGAACACCTTGTCCTTCCACGCCTGGGTGTACCAGGGCTTGCTGGTGGCGTCGGCGAACTTCTTGAACTGCCAGCTCACGCCGCCCATATAGGTCGGGCTGCCCATGATGATGGCGTCGGCCGCGGCCAGCGTCTCCCAGCCGGCTTCTGGCAGGTTGCCGTCGGCGTCGATGGCGAGCAGCTCGGCACCAGCACCCTCGGCCACGGCCTGGGCCAGGCGCTGGGTATGGCCATAACCCGAATGGAAAACAACAACGACCTTGCTCATGACAAATCTCCGGTGAAACACATGGAATGAAATTGGCAAAACCCGACCTGTCCCGGCGCATGCCGGGGTCACAGGCAGGGGAGAACCGGCAGGGCGCGGGCCGCTCAGGCCTTGCGTTTGGCGTCCAGGCTCCAGGCGCCGGCACCGTGCGCCGCCAGCACCAGCAGGCCGCCGACGACGGCGATGTTCTTGAAGAACATCAGCTGCTGCACAAAGGCCTGGTCAGCCGGCACACCCCAGTAGTTGTGGAAGAAGACACTTGCCACCAGCGTGAACACGGCCAGCACCAGCGCGGCCAGGCGGGTACCGAAACCGGCGATCAGGGCCAGGCCGCCGAGGATCTCCACGGCAATCGCGATCGCGGCACCCACCTCGGGCAGGGGCAGGCCCTTGGATGCGATGTAGCCGGCGGTACCGGCGAAACCACCGATCTTGCTGATGCCGGCCGGCAGGAAAAGGGCGGCCAATAGCAGGCGACCGACGAAGGACAGGGGGTTTTGCAGTTGGGAAAACATGGAGACTCCTTGGGTTGAATGAGACAGAGAGGGAAACAGGAAAAGATCAGCTAGCCAGGTCGAAAACCAGCACTTCGGCGTCATTGCCGGCCTTGAGTTCAAGCCGGGCTTCGCCGGCCAGCAGCGCGGCATCACCACCGCCCAGGCGCTGGCCGTTCACCTCCAGCTCGCCCCGCACCAGGTGCACATAACTCTTGCGCTCGGGGTCCAG
>JBEIPS010000167.1:0-2995 GCA_040376915.1 Hylemonella sp. | reverse complement strand
TCCTTGCCGAAGAACTCCTTGACCTTGTCCTGCACCTTGGGCATGCGGGTCATGCCGCCGACCAGAATCACGTCGTCGATGGCGGACACGGCCACACCGGCGTCCTTGATCGCGGTGCGGCAGGGGGCGATGGTGCGCTCGATCAGCTCTTCCACCAGCGACTCCAGCTTGGCGCGGGTCAGCTTGACGCTCAGGTGCTTGGGCCCGGTGGCGTCCGCGGTGATGTAGGGCAGGTTGACGTCGGTCTGCGAGTTGCTCGACAGCTCGATCTTGGCCTTCTCGGCGGCTTCCTTCAGGCGCTGCAGGGCCAGCACGTCCTTGGACAGGTCCACGCCCTGGTCCTTCTTGAACTCGGTGATGATGAAGTCGATGATGCGCTGGTCGAAGTCTTCGCCGCCCAGGAAGGTGTCGCCGTTGGTGGACAGCACCTCGAACTGCATCTCGCCGTCGACGTCGGCGATCTCGATGATGGAAATGTCGAAGGTACCGCCGCCCAGGTCGTACACGGCGATCTTGCGGTCACCCTTGCCGCCCTTGTCCAGGCCGAAGGCCAGGGCTGCGGCGGTGGGCTCGTTGATGATGCGCTTGACGTCCAGGCCGGCAATGCGGCCGGCGTCCTTGGTGGCCTGGCGCTGGGCATCGTTGAAGTAGGCCGGCACGGTGATCACGGCTTCGGTCACGGGCTCGCCCAGGTAGTCCTCGGCGGTCTTTTTCATCTTGCGCAGGATGTCGGCGCTGACCTGCTGGGCCGAGATCTTCTTGCCGCGCACTTCCACCCAGGCGTCGCCGTTGTCGGCGGCCACGATGCTGTAGGGCATCAGGTCGATGTCCTTCTGCACTTCCTTCTCCGTGAACTTGCGGCCGATCAGGCGCTTGATCGCGTAGAGCGTGTTCTTGGGATTGGTGACCGCCTGGCGCTTGGCCGAGGCGCCGACCAGCACTTCACCGTCTTCCTGGTAGGCGACGATCGAGGGCGTGGTGCGCGCGCCTTCCGCGTTCTCGATCACCTTGGTCGTGTTGCCCTCCATGATGGAGACACAGCTGTTGGTGGTGCCGAGGTCGATACCGATGATTTTGCCCATGTTCTTACTCCTGAGATGCTAGAAAATTCGGATGTGCCGTACTTGTGGATAACCTGGCCGGTTTCAAGCCCTTATTTGGGCGCTGTCACGGTCACGAGGGCCGGGCGCAACACACGCTCGGCGATGGTGTAGCCCTTCTGCAGCACGCTGACCACGGTGTTGGCTTCCTGGTCGGCCGGCACCACGCTGATGGCCTGGTGCTGGTGCGGATCGAACCGGGTACCTGCGGGCGGGTTGATGGCGATGACCTTGTTGCGCTCCAGCGCTGCCGTCAGCTGGCGCAGCGTGGCTTCGGCGCCTTCGCGGATCTGCTCGGGGGTGGCATCCTTGATGGTCAGGCCGGCTTCCAGACTGTCGGTCACGGGCAGCATGCTTTCGGCAAAGGCTTCGATGGCGAACTTGCGGGCCTTGCTGATGTCTTCCTCGGCGCGGCGGCGGGCGTTTTCGGCCTCGGCCTTGGCGCGCAGGAACTGGTCGGCCAGCTCGGCGCTTTTGGCCTTGAACTCGGCCAATTCGGCATGGGCCTGGGTCAAGGGGTCGGCGGCTGCGCTGTCGGTGGCCTGATCGGGCGTGGGAGTGGCTTGCGGTTCGGTCATTTTTCGGGGGAAATGAGGGTCAGCCGCCGACTTGGGGGCGGAATCCGGCATTTCAAGGGGGCATCAGGGACAGGGACCGGCCGCGGAGGGGCGGCCGGTGGGAGGGTCAGCCGGCCAGGGCCAGCAGTTCGACTTCGAACTTCAGGGTGGCGTTGGGGGGGATCACACCGCCGGCGCCACGGGCGCCATAGCCCAGGGCCGCAGGGATGATGAGCACGCGGGTGCCGCCGATCTTCATGCCGGTCACACCCTCGTCCCAGCCACGGATCACCATGCCGGCGCCCAGGGAGAACTCGAAGGGGTCGTTGCGGTCCTTGCTGGAGTCGAATTTGGCGCCTTGCACGCCGTTGTTGTAGAGCCAGCCGGTGTAGTGAACGGTCACGTCCTGGCCGGGTTTGGCTTCGGCGCCGGTGCCGGGCACGGTATCTTCGTACTGCAGGCCCGAGGGGGTGGTGATGGTGGCCATGGCGCGGTCCTTCTTGCTATGTATTTGATAGCTGACGGCGTTGACCAGAAGCCCGCACGCCAGCTGGCGAAGGGCGAATTATGCCAGTTGGGGGGCCGGCGGGATGCTGGATGGCGGGGCTCAGCGCGCCTTGCGCGCCTGGCTGGCCAGCCATTTGCTGGCGAAGGGCGGCAGTTCGCCCATGCGGCGCGTCAGCTCGGTGCCCGTGCCGGTCAGCAGGTAGCCCTCACTGCCGTGGCTGAGCAGGCCGGCTTCGCGCAGTTCCTTGATGCGGGTATTCAGTGTGTTGGGCGTGATACCGCCGACGCTGTCCTGCAACAGGCGGAAGGTCTGCGCGTGGCCGTCACGCAGTGCCCACAGCACGCGCATGGCATAACGCGACTCCAGCAGAGCCAGCAGCTGACCAATGGCGGCGTTTTCCTTGTAGCTCATTCCCCAGCACTCCTTGAAACGCCCAGCCTGTGGCCTGGCGCACCCTCCCTGTGCCTGCTACCACCGCCGCTATGCAGCAGACAGACGAGGCGAAGGCGGACTATAGCGCAGATTCCAGACTGCTACAAGATTTATAGCTGATAGGGCCCCCCGTATCTACCCTGAAGTCCAAGGCCGGAGGGCAAGCGTGACAAAAGTCGTCAAATATAAATTTTTTTGAGCAGCTGGATCAGGGTTTTGCGCTCGGCCGGGCCAAGCCGGGCCGTCGCGGTCTCTTCGAGCTCGGAGGCCGTGCCCTCGGCCTGTTTCATCATCTTGCGCCCTTCGGGCGTCAGATGCAGGCCCATGGCACGGCCGTCATGGGGGTGCGGCCGACGCGTGATGAGTTCGCGCCTTTGCAACTGGCTGATCATGCCCAC
>JBEIPS010000155.1:0-3555 GCA_040376915.1 Hylemonella sp. | reverse complement strand
ACCTTGCGCACGGCATCGCCGACCATCTTGGCAGCGGAAAACATATTGGGCGCATTGCCCAGGTGCTTTTCGCCCTGGGCCTGCATCTGCACGCGCAGGCCGCTGGCCACGGACTGGCTGACGGCCAGGTTGCCGGCGGTGAGCAGCACCATGACACGTTCACCCGGCACCTCATAGACGTGCATCTTGCGAAAGGTGTTGATCTGGTCCACACCGGCATTGGTGCGCGAATCGGAAAGAAAGACCAGCCCGGCTTCATTGCGGACGGCGACGCAGTAGGTCATGCGGAATCACCCGTGGTGTTGGATAGCCGCCATCTTAACGAGGGCGGCGGGGCCGGCGCAGGTTCAGGCGACTTCGGGCATGAGGAAATCCTGGCTGATGCGCGAGCCGATGTTGTTCACCCGGTCCAGGAACTGGGTCAGGTAGGCGTGCAGGCCGGTGGCCAGGATTTCGTCGATGCGGCTGTACTGCAGCTCGGCGCGCAGCTTGCCCGCCTGGCGCAGGGTCTCGTTGTCCTCGTCGCTGCTGACCAGGCGCAGGTTGCTGACCACCTCGTTCATGCTGGCGTGCAGGGAACGCGGCATGTCGGGGCGCAGGATCAGCAGTTCGGCCACGCGCTCGGGGCGGATCACGTCGCGATAGACCTTGCGGTAAATCTCGAAACCGCTCACGCTGCGCAGGATGGCGCTCCAGTGGTAGAAGTCGTACTCCTGGTCCTTCTGCGTGCCGTTGCCCAGGAAATCGCTCTGCACCGCGTGGAACTTCACGTCCACCAGGCGCGCGGTGTTGTCGGCGCGTTCGAGGAAGGTGCCCAGGCGCATGAAATGCAGGGATTCGTCCATCAGCATGGTGCCCACGGTGACGCCGCGCGAAAGGTGCGAGCGGAACTTCACCCATTCGAAGAACTGGCCCGGGTCGCGTTCGAACTCGCGGCTCTTGAGCATGCGGATGACCGAGAGCCAGGTCTGGTTCTGGGTTTCCCAGACCTCGGTGGTCAGGGTGCCACGCACGGCCCGCGCATTCTCGCGCGCGGCGCGCAGGCAGGAGATGATGGACGAGGGGTTGTCCTCGTCGCTGACCATGAACTCCATGACGCCCTTGGCGGTGACCTCGCCATACAACGCCTGGTAGGAGGGCAGCAGCTCGCTGATGGACAGCAGGCCCTGCCAGCCCACCTGGGCCACGGCCGCCGACTGCGGCAGCAGGGAGGTCTCGTAGTTCACATTGAGCATGCGCGCGGTGTTCTCCGCACGCTCGGTGTAGCGACTCATCCAGTAGAGGTGATCAGCGGTGCGGCTCAGCATGATGGTTTCCTCGTTCCTCAGACTTCCAGAATCCAGGTGTCCTTGGTGCCACCGCCCTGCGACGAGTTGACGACCAGAGAACCTTCCTTGAGGGCCACGCGCGTCAGGCCGCCCGGCACCATCTGCACCTCCTTGCCCGTGAGCACGAAGGGCCGCAGGTCGATGTGGCGCGGGGCAATGCCCTTTTCCACAAAGGTGGGGCAGGTGGACAGGCTCAGCGTGGGCTGGGCGATGTAGTTGCTCGGGTTGGCCAGCACGGCCTTGCCGAAGTCCTCGATCTCGGCCTTGGTGGCCGCCGGCCCCACCAGCATGCCGTAACCCCCTGCGCCGTGCACCTCCTTGACCACCAGGTCCTTGAGGTTGGCCATCACGTACTTCAGGTCATCGGCATTGCGGCACATGTGCGTGGGCACGTTGTTGAGGATGGGTTTCTCGCCCAGGTAGAACTCGATCATCTTGGGCACATAGGGGTAGATGGACTTGTCGTCCGCCACCCCCGTACCCACGGCATTGCAGATGGCCACGTGGCCGGCGCGGTAAGCGTCCATCAGGCCCGGGCAGCCCAGGGTGGAAGTGGGGCGGAAGACCTTGGGGTCGAGGAAGTCGTCGTCGACGCGGCGGTAGATCACGTCGACCCGGCGCGGACCGCGCGTGGTGCGCATGTAGACGAAGTTGTCCTTGACGAACAGGTCCTGCCCCTCGACCAGCTCCACCCCCATCTGCTGGGCCAGGAAGGCATGTTCGAAATAGGCGCTGTTGTACATGCCGGGCGTGAGCACCACCACCGTCGGCTCGGCGGAGGTCTCGGGGCCGGAGGCGCGCAGGGTTTCCAGCAGCAGGTCGGGGTAGTGGGCCACCGGCGCCACGCGGTGGGAACTGAACAGATCCGGGAAGAGCCGCATCATCATCTTGCGGTCTTCGAGCATGTAACTCACGCCGCTGGGCACGCGCAGATTGTCCTCGAGCACGTAGTACTCGCCTTCGCCCTTGGCATTGGGGGCGCGCACGATGTCGATGCCGCTGATGTTGGAATAGACCTGGTTGGGCAGGTTCACGCCCATCATCTCGGGGCGGAACTGCGCGTTGTTCAGGATCTGCTCGGCCGGGATGACACCGGCCTTGATGATCTCCTGGTCGTGGTAGACGTCATGCAGGAAACGGTTGAGCGCGGTCACACGCTGCACCAGGCCCTTTTCCATGCTGGCCCATTCGTGGGCGGGGATGATGCGCGGGATCAGGTCGAAGGGGATCAGGCGCTCGGTGCCCGAGCCGTCCTCGTCCTTGGCGCCGTAGACCGCAAAGGTGATGCCCACGCGGCGGAAGATCATCTCGGCTTCGTCGCGCCGGGCCTTCATCACATCGGCGCTCTGGCGCGACAGCCACTGGGCATAACTGCGGTAGTGTTCCCGCGCTGCGGCGCCTGACAACAACCCTTGGGATTGCGACTGGCCAGGCCCGGTGCCCTGGCTCTGGCTTTGCCCGGCCGCGGCCGGTGTGGGGTACATCTCGTCGAATTTCAGCATGGCGCCTTCTCTCCTGTGACGACTACAGCAATTTCCGGGCCCAGCAAAGGTCTGGCTCGGTTCTTGCGGTTCTGAAGCCGGGGCCTGTGCTGCTATTGTGGGCCCTACCTGAACCGAGCCCCCGCCATGTCCATCCACGCCGCACTGAACCACGTCACCCACTACAAGTACGACCGCCTGGTGAACCTGGGGCCCCAGGTCATCCGGCTGCGCCCGGCGCCCCATTGCCGCAGCAAGATCATCTCCTACTCGCTGAAGATCGAGCCGGCCGCCCATTTCATCAACTGGCAGCAGGACCCCTTTGCCAACTACCAGGCCCGCCTGGTCTTCCCGGACGCCACCCGGGAATTCAAGGTGACGGTGGACCTGGTCGTGGAGATGGCGGTCTACAACCCCTTCGACTTCTTCCTGGAGCCCGAGGCCGAGCAATTCCCCTTCAGCTACAGCGCGCTCACCCGCGAGGAACTGGCGCCCTACCTGGCGGCCGGGCCGCTCACGCCGCACCTGAAGGTCTACATGGCCCGGATCGACCGCACGAAGATGCGCACGATCGACTTCCTGGTCAAGCTCAACCAGCAGTTGCAGAGCGACATCAAGTACCTGATCCGCATGGAGCCCGGGGTGCAGACGCCCGAGCAGACCCTGGGCCTGGGCAGCGGCTCCTGCCGCGACTCGGGCTGGCTCATGGTGCAGCTGCTGCGCCACTGCGGGCTGGCGGCGCGTTT
>JBEIPS010000024.1:0-40448 GCA_040376915.1 Hylemonella sp. | reverse complement strand
TCGCGTTTGATGTCCATCAGGTCTTTCGGTTGCCATGGCATGCACTTCTCCCGGCGCCAAAGGCGCCTCAGAAGTGTTTCCTATGTCCCCGCACACCCGTTACCCATGTCTCCGGTCCATACAGCGAAGCAAAGAAAAGGGACTGCCCTGCCGGGGGCACATCCCGGCAAAGCAACACTTACAACCAAGGAACATCAAAAGCAACAAAGCACCCATTAGCATGACGTCATGCCGCAAAGCCAAACCCAGAGCAAAGCCAGACTCCTGACCCCCACCCTCCTCGGCTGGATCACCGGCTTGGCCCTGCAACTGCAGCAAAGCGAACTCTGGCCCGCTGCACCCTACGGCCTGCTGATCGCCACCGCGCTCGCGCTGCTCCTCGTCCTCGGACGACTGCGTCCACAAGCGGCCAGATTGCTTGTGGTCTTCACCGCCGCCGCCCTGCTGGCCCACGCCAGTACCGGCCTGCGTGCCCTGCACTTTCAGCGACAGGCCCTGGACCCGGCGCTCGAAGGCCAGGACATCGGTGTCATCGGTCGCATCAGCGCCATGCCGCAGTTCGGCGAGAACAGCACACGCTTTCGCTACACCGTCGAAAGCGCGACGCGGGACGATCAGATTGTTCAGATCCCGCCGCAGCTCTACCTGAGCTGGTACGGCAGCTGGCGCAACGAAGACGGCGCGCTGCTGGAACCGACGCAGGCGCCCCCCGCGCTGCAAGCGGGTGAACGCTGGCAGTTCACGGTGCGCTTGCGCGCGCCGCATGGCGCACGCAACCCGCACGGCTTCGACTTCGAACTCTGGCTCTGGGAGCAGGGCCTGCAGGCCACGGGTTATGTGCGTACCGGCAAACGCGATCCCCAGCCGCAGGCACTGGGGCAGAGTGGGCAGCACCCGGTGGAACGGGCACGCCAGCAGGTGCGCGACACCATAGAACAACGCGCGCCCGTCGTCACCGGCGACCCGTCCGAGGAAACACAGGCCCGCGCCATGGGCATCGTGGCGGCCCTGGTCACGGGCGACCAGCAGGCCATTGCGCGCAGCGACTGGGACGTGTTCCGCGCCACCGGCGTGGCCCACCTCATGAGCATCTCGGGCTTGCACATCACGCTTTTCGCCTGGCTGGCCGCGCTGCTGCTGCGCGCGCTCTGGAGCGCCTCGCCACGCCTGTGCCTGGCCTTCCCGGCCCAGCACGCGGGCCTGCTCGGCGGCCTGCTGCTGGCCGCGGCCTATGCCCTGTTCAGCGGCTGGGGTGTACCAGCGCAGCGCACCCTCCTCATGCTGGCCACGGTGACCCTGCTGCGCCTGTCTGCCCGGCGCTGGCCCTGGCCACAGCTCTGGTTGCTGGCCGCTGCCGTGGTGCTGGCGGCCGACCCCTGGGCCCTGCTGCAGGCCGGCTTCTGGCTGAGCTTCGTGGCCGTGGGCGTGCTGTTCGCCGGCGCCGGTCGTGAAACAGGGGAAACACCCCGCAGCCTGCAACAACACCTGTGGGGCATGCTGCGCGAACAGTGGCTGATCACCCTGGCCCTGGCCCCGCTGACCCTGCTGCTCTTCGGCCAGGTCTCGCTGGTCGGCCTGCTGGCCAATGCGCTGGCCATCCCCTGGGTGACGCTGCTGGTCACACCGCTATCCCTGCTCGGTGTGCTGTGGGCGCCGCTGTGGGACGCGGCGGCCCAGACCGTGTTGTGGCTGGGCTGGGTACTGGCGGGCCTGGCCGCCCTGCCCTGGGCCACGTACTCGGTGGCTCAGGCACCGCTGTGGGCCGGCGTGGCCGCCGTCCTGGGCGGCCTGCTGCTGGTCCTGCGCCTGCCCTGGGCCATGCGATTTTCCGGCCTGCCGCTGCTGCTGCCTGTGCTCCTGTGGCAGCCCCCGCGCCCGGCGCCGGGACAGTTCGAGCTGCTGGCGGCCGATATCGGCCAGGGCAATGCCGTGCTGGTGCGCACTGCCGAACACGCCCTGCTCTACGACGCCGGGCCACGCTACGCCAACGACAGCGACGCCGGCCAGCGTGTGCTGGTGCCGCTGCTTCGCGCCCTGGACGTGCGGCTGGACCGCCTGGTGCTGAGCCACCGGGACAGCGACCACACCGGTGGCGGTGGCGCCGTGCTGTCGGCCCAGCCGCAGGCAGACCTGCTGAGTTCCCTGGAAGACGCGCATGAACTGCAAAGCCTGCGCCACAGCAGCCGTTGCGTGAGCGGCCAGGCCTGGGAATGGGATGGCGTGCAGTTTGAAGTGCTGTACCCGCAGGCCGAGGACTATGGCAAGGCCAGGCGCAGCAATGCACTGTCCTGCGTGCTGCGGGTCAGCAACGGCGTACAGACCGTGCTGCTCGCAGGCGACATCGAAAAGGCGCAGGAAGCCCGGCTGGTGGCCACCGGCCCTGCCTTGCGCGCCGACTGGCTGCTGGTACCGCACCACGGCAGCAAGACCTCCAGCACAGCCGCCTTCCTGGACGCGGTGGCGCCCCACACGGCGCTGGCGCAGGCCGGCTACCGCAACCGCTTCGGCCACCCGGCCGCGGAAGTGGTGGCGCGTTATGAAGAGCGAGGCGTGCACCTGCTCAACTCGGCGCAATGCGGCGCGGCCCACTGGCACTCCGGCCAGCCGCACCAGACCCGGTGCGAACGCCAGATGCATGCCCGCTACTGGCAGCATCGCCCGTAGGGATGGCACCGCCATGGAACTTGCAGTAGCGCAGGGGCATCCGGTGTTTTTCTGCGGATAATGGGGCGCACAGGAGTCACCATGGGCATACAAGTGACGGATATCGACCGCGAACTCGATCAGGCCAGATCGGAAGGGCCGGTGCGCGACATCGTCATCCCACCCTGCCCCGAACTGCTCACGGCCCTGCAGCTCGAGATGCGCCAGCGGGACCCCGACCCGGCCGAAGTCACGCGCATCGCCAGCAGCGACGTGGCCATGGCCGCCGCGCTCATGCGCACGGCCAACAGCCCGCTCTATACACGTGCCCGCCCCGCCAATACGGTGGCTGAAGCCGTGACCATGCTGGGCATGGGCCAGGCCGCCGCCATCCTGACCGGCTTCCTGGCGCGCAACGCGATACCCGTCAACTCACCGCTGGTGGAGCATTTCTGGGAAACCTCGACACGCCGCTCGCTGGCCATGGCCTATATCGCCCGCCAGCTCTATGGCGTGGACGCGGAAGTGGCACAGACCTGCGGCCTCTTCATGCACGTGGGTATCCCCATCCTGCTGCAGGGTGTGCGCGGCTACGCCGGCACGCTGGCCGAGGCCCTGGCGCGGCAGGACCGCAGCTTCACCGAGACCGAAAACGCCGTGCACCGCACGGACCATGCGGTGGTGGGTGCCATCGTGGCGCGCACCTGGTTTCTGCCGCCCGTGATCGCCTTCGCAATCCGCCTGCACCACGATTTCACCGTGCTGCGCGTGAGCTCGATCCCGGCCGGGGTGCGCAATCTGATCGCGCTGGCCGCCGTGGCCGAGCATCTGGTGGCCGGTTACGAAGGGGCGCAGACGCAGACGGAATGGGAACGCGTTGGTCCGGCCTGCCTGAACTATCTGCAGATCGGCGCGGGCGAGGTCGACACCTGGGTCGATGTACTGCACCCGGTGTTCGAGGCCGTGGTGCTGGCCTGAGCCAGGGCCGCCTGCCGCGCCGCCGCCACGGCCTGGCCCAGTTCGATCACGGCCAGGGCGTAGTAGCTGCTCCAGTTGTAGCGGGTAACGGCATAGAAGTTCTCGGTGCCGGCCACATAGCTGGGCGAGTAATCGCCATTCTGCAGTTCAACCAGGGCCAGGGGGCCCGCGTGCTGGCGGCCCGCCGCCCCCAGCAGGATGCCTTTGGCCGTGAACTGGTCGACCGCAAAGGTCGGCCGGATATCGGGGGCCAGCAGGGCCGGCATGTCCAGGCGCTCGTAGTCGAAATCCACCGGGTAGTGGGTGGGCATGCCCGGTTGCCAGTTGTGCGCCCTGAAATAACTGGCCACCGAACCTATGGCGTCGGCTGTGCTGTCGACCAGGTCCACGCGACCATCCCCGTCAAAGTCCACCGCATGGCGCGCCCAGCTCGACGGCATGAACTGCGGGATGCCCATGGCCCCCGCATAACTGCCACGCGCCTTGAAGGGGTCGGCGCCGGCCTGCTGGCGTAGCTTGAGGAACTCGCCGAGCTCACTGCGGAAGAAGGCCGCGCGCTGCGCCGCGCGGGGGTGCTCGTCGGGAAAATCCAGTGCCAGCGTGGCCAGGGCATCGATCACACGGTAGCGGCCGATATGGCGACCGTAGTAGGTTTCCACGCCGATGATGCCGATGATGATCTCGGCCGGCACGCCGTAAGTGCTGCTGGCGCGCTCCAGCACTTCGCGGTTCGCTTGCCAGAACGCAGCACCCACCTGGATGCGCTCGGTCTCCAGGAAACGGCTGCGGTACTGTGCCCAGTTGCGGGGGGTGGCCACCGGCGGCGGAACCACGAGCTTGACCACCTGGGGCACCTGCCTGGCCTTGCCCAGCGTACGGCGCACCCATTTGCGATCCAGGCCGTGGCGCTCGGCAATCTCGTCGGCCAGGGCCATGGCCTGCGGACGGCCGGCGTAGAACGGGCCACTGCCCTCGATCAGGGTGACGCCCGTATCCTGTACCCGCTTCAGGCGGGGCTTCTTAGCTGCCGCCGCCTGCGCCGGCAGCACACAGGAGAGCAGGAACAGCAGGGCCGTCAGCAGCAGGAGGGTCGAAGGTCGTTTGCTCACGTGGGCCAGCTCAGTTCTTTCAATTCGCGTCGCAGGGCCGCCAGGTCGCCGGCGCTGCCGCGCCCGCCGCGCGGCGCATAACGCAACTGTTCGTAGCGCCGCAACCAGGCCTGGATAGCCTGCACCCGATTGTCCTTGGGATCAAGGGTTTGCGCCAGCCGCATGGCCATCTCGCGTGGTGTCACCGCCGCACCCAGGGACAGTCCGGCACGTTCCAGCTGCTGGCGCACACGCTCGATCAGGCGCAACCAGGGGTCCTGGCGCCGACGCTCCCAGCGCGTCCAGAGCGCGCCACCCAGGCTGGCCGTGACCAGGGCCCCCAGCAACATGTAGGCCAGGTCCTCCCAGCTCGGCGCCTCGACGCCCAGCGCGCGCAGCAGGTTGAGCTGGCGGCTCTGCGTGTAGTTCAGCACCCGCTGGTTCCAGGCATTGTTGACGGCTTCCCAGAGGGCCCGCACGTTCTGCACGAGGTTCGGGCTGATGACGGTGCCGACCGCCGTGGCCACGGCCCCGCGCGGCGCCACCAGACGTTGCAGGGAGCCAATACGCCCGGGTGAGACGGCCGCCGTCGGATCGACCCGCCGCCAGCCCTGGCCGGCCAGCCAGACTTCGGTCCAGGCATGGGCATCGCTCTGGCGCACCACCCAGAAATTGTCGACCGCATTGCGCTCCCCCCCCTGGTAACCGGTGACGATGCGCGCCGGGATGCCGGCCGCGCGCATCACCATCACGAAGGCCGAGGCAATGTGTTCGCAGAATCCGAGCTTGCGATCGAACCAGAATTCGTCGGCCGTGTGCTGGCCGTATTCACCGGGTTCCAGGGTGTAGGTATAGCCCCCCGTACGCAACTGCTGCAGCACGCGGTCGATCAGCGCGGCCGGGTCATTGCCGGTCTCGCGGCCCAGATCGGCGGCCCACTGCAGGGTGCGCGGGTTGAAACCGCGCGGCAAGGCCGTGTAGTCCTGCAGACTGGCCTGCATGCGCTGCGGGCCATGGCGGAAGTCGGCGTAGCTCTGCGCCCGATAACGCAGCAGGTCGTTGATGGGGCCGTTGGCGCGCCACTGCAGCTCCTCGCTCATGCGCGCCTCAAGGTCGCCCGGCAGGACGGGCGCGGTGGCCGTGGCGTCCAGCGTCAGCAGCCAGGGGCGGTTGTGCGGCTCCAGCGTGAGTTCGTAGCGCAACGGTGTGCCCCGCACCTGCAGGTCGGCCCGCGGCTGCATGGACGGCGGGAAGCTGGCCTGCAGGGGCAACCATTCACGCCCGTCGAAGGTGGAGAGCACCGGTCCGCGGAAATACAGCGTGCCCTGCAGGGGCTGCGGGGAACCCTCCTCGAAAAGCAGGCGCAGGGCCACGCTGTCGTCCAGCGCCAGGCTGGCGATATTGCCCACCTGCATGCGCTGCGACAGGCCGCTGCGCCCGCTCAGGGCGTCGCCCGGCGTGCCCCACAGCGGCGACAGGCGCGGGAAGAACAGGAAGAGCAGGACCATGATGGGCGCGCCCAGCAGTGTCATGCGGGTGGCCATGCGCGCCGACTGCCACAGCGAGGGCCGGCCCGCCGGCATGTGGCTGTTGACCAGCGCGGTCAGCAGGCCCATGAGCCCCAGCAGCATGGCGGCGGCCGTGAGCAGCGACTGCGAATAGAAGAAGTTGGTCAGCATCGTGAAGAAGCCGAGGAAAAAGACCACGAAGGCGTCGCGCCGCGCGCGCAGCTCCAGGGTCTTGAGCGCCAGCAGCACCACGATCAGCGTGACACCGGCATCGCGTCCGAGCAGGGTGCGGTGCGTCGCCCAGGTCGCGCCCACGGTCAGTACCAGGCAGGCCAGCAGCCACCAGCGGCTGGGCAGCGGGCGCAGCGTGAAAGCCAGCCATCCGCGCCAGGCCAGCATGCCCGCGGCCATGGCGCTGCACCACCAGGGCAGGTGACCGGCATGGGGCAGCAGCACCCAGGCGATCACCCCCAGCAGGAACAGGGTGTCGCGGCTGTCGCGCGGCAGGTTGGCTAAAGGGTTCTTCATGGTCCACTGCAACAATACCCGACAATGACGCGTTTTGCCGTTCCCCCATCTCAGGAGACCCCATGAACATCAACGACAAGCTCAAGCAGCTCGGCATCACCCTGCCCCCGGTCGCCACGCCGGCCGCGGCCTACCTGCCTTTTGTGCAGACCGGCTCGCTGGTCTTCCTGAGCGGCCACATTGCCAAGAAAGACGGCAAGCCCTGGGTGGGCCAGTTCGGCAAGACCATGAGCACCGAGGAGGGCAAGGCTGCGGCACGCGCCGTGGCCATCGACCTCATGGGCACGCTGCAGGCCGCCGTGGGCGACCTCAGCCGCGTCAAGCGCATCGTCAAGGTGATGTCCCTGGTGAACTCCACCCCGGACTACACCGAGCAGCACCTGGTGACAAATGGCGCCAGCGAACTGCTGGGCGAGGTCTTCGGCGCCAAGGGCTCGCATGCGCGCAGCGCTTTCGGCGTGGCGCAGATCCCCCTGGGCGCCTGCGTGGAGATCGAGCTGATCGCCGAGGTGGACTGAGCATCAAAAAGGGCCTGCAAGGCAGGCCCTTTGCGGCGCAGACTGAACGGCCGCCTTAAAAACTTTCCCAGTCCGAATCGTTGCCCGTCTTGGCCGGGGCGGCAGGAACCGCCTGCCTGGTCGCAGCGAGAGCGGGTGCCTTGGCTGCGGCCGGCTTGGCGGGCGCGGAACGGGCCACGGCTTGCGGCTTGGGACCGCTGTGGAGCACCGAACGCGGCGCCCCGTCCATGCCCGTCTGGGTGCCCGCCAGCTTGAACACGGCCACGGCCTGGGCCAGCTGGTCGGCCTGTTCACGCATGCTTTGCGCCGCAGCGGCGCTTTGCTCGACCAGCGCGGCGTTCTGCTGCGTCATCTGGTCCAGGTTGGCAATGGAGGTGTTGACCTGGGCGATGCCGGTGCTCTGCTCGCCGGCAGCAGCGGTGATCTCGCCGATCACGTCGGCCACGCGGCGCACCGACTGCACGATCTCGTTCATGGTGTCGCCGGCCTGGCCAACCAGCCGGGCACCCGAATCAACCTTCTGCACCGAAGTATTGATCAGCCCCTTGATCTCCTTGGCCGCCTCCGCGCTGCGCCCGGCCAGGGACCGCACCTCGCCCGCCACCACGGCAAAACCGCGGCCCTGTTCACCCGCCCGCGCGGCTTCCACCGCGGCATTGAGCGCCAGGATATTGGTCTGGAAGGCGATGCCGTCGATCACGCCGATGATGTCGCTGATCTTCTTGCTGCTGGCGTTGATCTCGCCCATGGTCGCGACCACCTCCTGCACCACAGCGCCACCCTTTTGTGCCACGGTGGACGCACTCGATGCCAGTTGCGAGGCTTGGCGCGCGTTGTCGGCGCTATGGGACACCGTGCTGGTCAGCTCTTCCATGGCCGAGGCCGTGGACTGCAGGTCGCTCGACGTCTGCTCGGTACGCACTGAAAGGTCATGGTTGCCGGTGGCGATCTCGGCGCTGGCAATGGCGATGCTGTCGGTGCTCTGGCGCACCTGCTGCACCATCTGGGCCAGCGCCTCGTTCATGCGCGCCAGGGATTTCATGAGGTCGCCGAACTCGTCGCCGCGTGTGGTGTCGATACGCGCGCTGAGGTCGCCTTGCGCAATGCGCGCGGCCAGTTCATTGGCCTCCAGCAGGGGTTGACGGATGGAACGGATCAGTACCGTGGCCCCGGCCAGAATGGCCACCAGCATGATGGCGATGGCGCCGCCGGCGATCTTGATGGTGAGGCCGCGCGCAACGGCCACCTCTTCCGAGTAGCTCTTCTCGGCGCTTTCCTCCAGCTCCACCAGTTCGCGCAGGGTGGCCACGTAGGCATTGACCGAAGGTATGTACTGCTCGTTCACGATCTTCTGAGCCCCTTCGCTGTCACCTGAGGTCTTGGCCTTCTGCGCCAGATTGCGCACATCGATCATGGACTTGCGTTTGTCCGCGATCTTCGCCATCTGCGCCTTTTCCTCGGCTTTCAGCTCCATGGCCTCGATCGCCTGCTGGGTCTTGGAAATCCGTGCGGTGGTGGCTTTGATGTCCTCGGCCATGCGGGCTTCAACGCCCGGGTCAAAGGTCAGGATCATGGCCACCGTGCGAGCGGCATTGGCCTCGGTCAGACCGGCCCAACTGCTGGCCAGATTGACCCGGCTGTTGAGCGCACGCAGGGTGGTTTCACTTTCGGACTGCAGGCGGGCCGAGCGTGCGGCCGCGAAGGCGATCAGTGTGACAAGAGAAATGATGATCACGGCAACACTGAACCAGAGCTTGGTCGCGACGTGCAGGTTTCTGAAGTTCATCGTTGTATCCTGATGGATGGTTGCCTCATTTTAGTGCGGCCCACCTCCTGCATCACAGGCTGGTGATACGGGAAATCACCTGCTTATTGACCTTTAGCAACTGGGCCGGGCTGACGAGGGCCGGGGCAATTTCCGCCAGCGGCAGCAGCACAAAAGCTCGCTCCCCCATGCGCGGATGCGGCAGGGTGAGCACCGGGTCGTCCTGCTGCAGTTCGCCGTAGAGCAGGATGTCCAGGTCCAGGGTGCGCGGGGCATTGCGCCAGGGACGCTCGCGCCCGGCAGCCTGTTCCAGGCGCTGCAGCCCAGCCAGCAACTCGTAGGGATCCAGCTCCGTGCGCAACTCGGCCACCGCATTGACATAGTCCGGCCCCGAGGAGTCGACCGGGGCGCTGCGATAGAGCGCGGAGGCGCGCATGACGTGCGTGCGCGGCAAAGTTCCCAGGTCCTTCAGTGCCTGGCGCAAGGCGGCCTGTGCATCCCCCAGATTGGCACCCAGTGCGACATAAGCCGTGACCGGGATGCCGGGGGGCATGCTCAAACCCCGGTGTCCGGCGAGCCGTCGCCGGACTTCTTGGCGCCGGAGCGGCGACGCCGACGACGCTTCTTGGGCGCGGCACCGTCTTCAGCGGGCACCTCGGGCTCGGCAGCGTGCGGCGCAGTCTGGCGTTCAGCACTGGTCGCGCGCGGTGTCGGCTGTCGCGGCGCCTGGGCACGCTGACGCGTCTGTTCCTCGCGCGCCTGGTCGATCAGGTCCTGGCGCAGGTTGTCGTCCCCCGTGCTGAACTCCTGCCACCAGTCGGCCAGCACGACGTCGATCTCGCCAATGTCGGCACGCAGGCGCATGAAGTCGAAGCCGGCGCGAAAACGCGGCTGCTCGACCAGGCCGAAGGGCGCACTGCCCGCGCGCTTGTCGAAGCGCGGCTGCATCATCCAGATCTCGCGCATGTCGGCGGCCAGCTTGCCGCGGCCCGAGACATCGCCGATGCGGGCGTTGAAGACGTCGTCGATCGCATCCTGCAGGGCCGGATGCGCATGCTGGCGCTGCTTGATACGCTGGGCCCAGCCGTCGCGCACGTCGGACCAAAGCACGCAGGCCAGCAGGAAGCTGGGGGCCACAGGTTTGCCCTCGCCCACGCGGCGGTCGGTGTCTTCCAGGGCGGCACGCACAAAGGGCTCGGCCGCCCGCTCGACCACCAGGTCCAGCAAGGGGTAGATGCCGCGGTCCAGACCCAGCTTCCTGAGCTGCTCCACCGTGGCCAGGGCATGGCCGGTCTGCAGCAGCTTGAGCATCTCGTCGAACAGGCGGCTCTGCGGCACGTCGGCCAGCAGGTCCCGCATCTCCTTGAGCGGCTTGGCGGTCTTGGCCTCGAACTTGAATCCCAGGGCGCTGAGCTTGGCGGCAAAACGCACGGCGCGGATGATGCGCACCGGGTCTTCCCGGTAACGCGTGGCGGGGTCGCCGATCATGCGCAATACCAGCTTCTTCGCGTCCTTGATGCCGCCGTGGTAGTCGACCACGACCTGGGTCTCCGGGTCGTAGTACATGGCATTGATGGTGAAGTCGCGGCGTGCCGCGTCTTCGTCCTGCGGGCCCCAGACGTTGTCGCGCAGCACCCGGCCGCTGGCGTCCACGGCGTGTTTCATGCCGGCCAGCTCGCTCTTACTGGTGCGCTCATTGCCGGCCACCTGCTCGGCCGCCGCGTTGTCCATGTAGGCGCGGAAGGTGGAGACCTCGATCACCTCGTGCTCGCGCCCGCGCCCGTAGACCACGTGCACGATGCGAAAGCGCCGCCCGATGATGAAAGCCCGCCGGAACAGGCCCTTGACCTGCTCGGGCGTGGCGCTGGTGGCCACGTCGAAATCCTTGGGCCGCAGGCCCAGCAGCAGGTCGCGCACGGCACCGCCCACGATGTAGGCCTCGTAACCGGCGTCCTGCAGGGTCTGCACCACGTCCAGGGCGCGCTTGTCGACCAGGGTCGGATCGATGCCATGTTCGGCGGCGCCGATTTCATGGCGTTTGCCGAAAGCCGGCTGGGCGGCGTTCGACTTGCCCAGCAGCCTGTTGATGATTTTCTTGATCATTAGTTGAATAGTTCCAGTACCCGCCAGCCGCGTTCCAGAGCCAGGGCGCGCAGGCGGTCGTCGGGGTTGGTGGCCACCGGACAGTCCGCATTGTCCATCAGGGGCAGGTCGTTGACCGAATCCGAGTAGAAAGTGACCTCGGCCTCATGGCGATTCAGCCCCCGCGCGGCCAGCCACTCGCCGAAACGCTGCACCTTGCCCTCGCGGAAGGAGGGCGTGCCGCGGATCTCGCCGGTGATCCAGCCGCTGGCGTCGCGCTCGAGTTCGACGGCGATCAGCTGCTGCACGCCAAAAGCCTCGGCGATCGGGCGTGTGACGAATTCGTTGGTGGCCGTGATGATAAGCACCTCGTCCCCGGCTTCCCTGTGCCGGCGCACCAGTTCCAGCGCCTGCGGGCGGATGGCCGGACGTATCACTTCCGCCATGAAACGTTCACGCGCGGCCAGCGCCACCTCGGCCCCCTTGAGGCGCGCCGCCTCGGTGGCAAAACGCACATAGTCGTGCACGTCCAGGGTCCCGGCCTGGTAGTGGGCATAGAACTCGTCGTTGCGCCTTGCAAACGCCACCGGGTCGGTCCAGCCTATGGTGGTGGTGAAGGTGCCCCAGGAATGGTCCGAATCGATGGGCAGCAGCGTGTGGTCCAGGTCAAACAGGGCCAGCTTGGTCTTGTGGGTCATATCTCTTGAAGCATCGCCTTGATCAGCGGGATAGTGATGGCGCGCTGGGTCTGCAGGGCGTAGCCATCCAGGTGGTCGAGCAGTTGCATCAGGCTGCCCAGATCGCGGCTGAAACGCGTGAGCATGAAATCCATGACCTCGTCACCCAGGAAGATGCCACGCGCGTCGGCCGTCTGGCGCAGCACGGCGCGACGCTCGGCCTCACTGAGCACCTGCAGGCCATAGACATGGCCCCAGCCCAGGCGGGTGCGAAGGTCTTCACGCAACTTGAGGTCGGCCGGCGGTGTCTCGCCAGCGGCCAGCACCCACTGATGCCCGGTCTGCGCATGCACGAACCAGTTGAACGCCGCGTGCTGCTGCACGGCGGTATAGAGATGCACGTCGTCCAGGAGAACGGCTGCCCAGTGCTCGTCAAACGGCGGTGGTTCGGCGATGCCGGCGTCGAGCCAGCCCACCGTGGCCCCCTGCTCACGCAAGGCTTCGCGTACAGCCTTGAGGAGATGGGTCTTGCCACTGCCCGAGGGCCCCCAGAGCAAGGTCGGTACCGGCGAGCGCATGGCTGCGCTGGAACCGCCACCGACCCACAGTTCGAGATGGCGCAATACCGCCTCGTTGGGGCCGGCCATGAAGTTGGCCAGGGTCGGCCCGCTGCCCAGCCCGATGTCCAACGCGATCTGCTTCATGCCGACGATGCCATCATCAGCCCTGGTACAGCTTGCTGGCCAGGTAACCGGCGCGCACCCGCCGGATGGCCACCAGCAGTACGGCACTGGCCGGCAAGGCGATCAGCAAGCCGACGAAACCAAAAACCTGCCCGAAGGCCATCAGGGCGAAAATCACGGCCAGCGGATGCAGCCCGATACGCTCGCCCACCAGTCGGGGTGTGAGGTAGAAACTCTCGACCAGCTGCCCGACGCCATAAACACCCGCGACGACCAGCACGCCATACAGGCCGCCGAACTGCAGCATGCCGGCCAGCAGGGCCAATATCAGCCCCAGGCCGAAACCCAGGTAGGGGATGAAAAATGCAAGGCCGGTGAACACCCCCAGCGGCACGGCCAGGTCAAACCCGAAAAGAGCCAGCGCCGCGCTGAAATAGACCGTCAGCGCCCCCATCACCAGCAACTGGCCACGCAGGTACTGGCCGAGCACGCCATCGGCTTCATCCATGAAGCTGTCATAGGCAGACCGCATCCGCGGCGGCACCAACGCGACCACACGCGCCACGAAACGATCCCAGTCGTTGAGCAGCAGGAACAAAGCCACGGGAATCAGTACGGCGTTGCCGATGATCGCCAGCGCCACGCTGCCCCCCAGTTTCAGCGAGGTCATTACCGAACCGAAGGTCTCTTCAACATTGGCATTGAGGTACTTGACCACGAAGGCCTGGAGACTTTTGCCGTCCAGCGACACCTTGATGCCGAACTGTGCCAACCAGGGCTTCAGTGCGCCATTGAGACGGTCTGCGAGCAGGGGCAGTTGCTCGCGCAACAAGGGCAGTTCCTTGGCGAAGATCGGCACCACCAGAAGCACGATGGACACCAGGATCAGGATGAACAGGGCTTCAACGATCAGGACCGCCAGCACACGCGGCATCCGGCCTCGGCCCAGGTAGTCCAACCTGTCCACCACCGGCGTCAGCACGTAGGCCAGCACCGCCGCCACCACAAAAGGCGTCAGCACCGGCGCCAGCAACCACAGGGCCAGCATCGCCACGGCGGCGATCAAGCACCAGATCAAGGTGCGTTTTTGGGTAGGCGTCAATTGCATGGTGGGCAGACTGGGGTGAACCCTTAGAATCTAGCGCTGAATTCTATCGGGCTTGCCTGCTGGCGCCCGGATCAAGCACAGCCGCCCGCATTCCCGCCTTACCCGAGCACCCAGCATGACCACTTCCTCCAACTCTCCCCTGTCCTACAAAGACGCCGGCGTCGACATCGACGCCGGTGATGCCCTGGTCGAACGCATCAAGCCCCTGGCCAAGAAAACCATGCGCGAGGGCGTGCTGGCCGGCATCGGCGGCTTCGGTGCCCTGTTCGAGGTGCCCAAGCGCTACAAGGAGCCCGTGCTGGTCTCCGGCACCGACGGCGTGGGCACCAAGCTCAAGCTGGCCTTCGAATGGAATATGCACGACACCGTGGGCATCGACCTGGTGGCCATGAGCGTCAATGACGTGCTGGTACAGGGCGCCGAGCCGCTGTTCTTCCTGGACTACTTCGCCTGCGGCAAGCTGCACGTGGACACGGCCGCCGCCGTGGTCGGCGGCATTGCCAGGGGCTGCGAGCTCTCCGGCTGCGCCCTGATCGGCGGCGAAACGGCCGAGATGCCCGGCATGTACCCGGACGGTGAGTATGACCTGGCCGGTTTCTGCGTCGGCGCGGTCGAAAAGTCCAGGATCCTGACCGGCCAGAGCGTGAAACCCGGTGACGTGGTGCTGGGCCTGGCCTCCAGCGGCGTGCATTCCAACGGTTTTTCCCTGGTACGCAAGTGCATCGAGCGCGCCGGTGCCAACACCCCCGCCACCCTGGATGGCAAGCCTTTCAAGCAGGCCGTCATGGAGCCGACCCGCCTGTACGTGAAGAACGTGCTGGCTGCGTTGCAGAAGCACCCGATCAAGGCCCTGGCCCACATCACCGGCGGCGGCCTGCTGGAGAACATCCCGCGCGTGCTGCCGGAGGGCACCGCTGCCCACCTCCAGAAGGGCAGCTGGCCGCAGACCGAGCTCTTCGCCTGGCTGCAGAAGATTGCGGGCATCGACGACTTCGAGATGAACCGCACCTTCAACAACGGCATCGGGATGGTCGTTGTCATCGCCGCGGCCGACGCCGACGCCACGGCCCAGACCCTGCGCGGCCTGGGTGAGCAGGTGCACAAGATCGGCGTCATCGCCGCGCGCGGCACGGGCGCACCGGTCGTCGTCGCCTGACCCTCCCCCGATCAGGCCTGCATGCCTGAAAAACCCCTGCCCCCACGCATGCCCGCCAGCATCTGGGCGCTGGGTTTCGTCAGCCTGCTGATGGACATCTCATCCGAGCTGATCCACAGCCTGCTGCCGGTCTTCCTGGTCACCGGTCTGGGCGCCAGCATGCTGGTGGTGGGCCTGCTCGAAGGCGCCGCCGAGGCCACAGCCCTGATCGTCAAGGTCTTCTCGGGGGCTCTCAGCGACTGGTGGGGCCGACGCAAGCCGCTGGCCGTGCTGGGCTATAGCCTGGGCGCCCTGAGCAAACCCCTGTTCGCCCTGGCCACGACAGTAGAACCCGTGGTGGTCGCCCGCCTGCTCGACCGTGTGGGCAAGGGCATCCGCGGTGCGCCGCGCGACGCCCTGGTGGCCGACATTGCGCCACCCGAATTGCGTGGCGCGGCCTTCGGCCTGCGCCAGTCGCTCGACACGGTAGGTGCCTTTCTCGGCCCCCTGCTGGCCATGGGCCTGATGCTGCTGTGGGCCAACGACTTCCACGCCGTGTTCTGGGTCGCGGTGATCCCGGCCTTCCTCTGCGTGGCCCTGCTGGTCTTGGGCGTGCAGGAACCGGAGCGACCGGCCGGCACCCCCCGCACCAACCCGATCCGGCGCGAGAACCTGCGCCGACTGACCGGCGCCTACTGGTGGGTCGTCGGCATCGGAGCGGTCTTCACGCTGGCCCGTTTTTCCGAGGCCTTCCTGGTCCTGCGCGCCCAGCAGGATGGCCTGCCCCTGGCCTGGGTGCCGCTGGTATTGATCGTCATGAACGGGGTCTACGCCGTGGGCGCCTACCCTTTCGGCAAGCTGGCCGACCGGGTGGAGCACCGCCAGCTGCTGGCCTGGGGCCTCGGGCTGCTGATCGCCGCCGACCTGCTGCTGGCCTGGAGCGGTCGCGGCCTGTTTGTCTGGGGTGGCGTCCTGCTCTGGGGCCTGCACATGGCCATGACCCAGGGCCTGCTGGCCACCATGGTAGCCGACACCGCTCCGGCCGATCTGCGCGGCACGGCCTTCGGCATGTTCAACCTGGTGAGTGGCCTGTCCATGCTGCTGGCCAGCGCCCTGGCCGGGCTGCTCTGGGACCAGTGGGGCGCACCCAGCACCTTTGTCGCGGGCGCCGCATTCAGTGTCGCCGCGCTCGTGCTGCTGGTGCTGCGACCCCCAGCCCCGCGCCCGGATCGCATGGGCTGAGCCGGCGTCGCCCTCTGGCGAGTGTTGCTTTTCGCTACAAAATCCCTAGCTGTCGATACCCGCAAACACTGGACTTTCAGATTGTTTCAGGTCACACTGGAGTTTTTGGTTCACCGCCAGGAGCATTCATGCCTGTGATCGCTGTGGTCAATCGCAAGGGAGGGAGCGGCAAAAGCACGCTCGCGGCTCACCTGGCGGCCTGGTGTGCACACCAGGGCAGCGCGGTCATGCTCGGTGATGTGGACCGTCAGCAATCCACCCGTTCCTGGCTGCGCAAGCGCAACGAAGCGCTGCCCTCCATTGCCCCCTGGACGGTCGACCAGAACATCCTGCGCGTGCCCACCGGCATCACCCATGTGATCCTAGACACCCCGGGTGGACTGCACGGTTTTGATCTGGCGCGCATGGTCATGTTCGCCGACATCATCCTCATGCCGGTCTGCGGCTCGGCCTTCGACCGCGAATCGGCCGCCGATTGCCACGCCGAACTCATGGCCCTGCCCCGCGTGGCCACCGGCCGCTGCAAGGTCGCCTGCATCGGCATGCGCATCGACACCCGCACCCGCACCCCCCAGGTCCTCAAGGACTGGGCCACCGGCCTGGGCATGCCTTTCCTGGGCGTGCTGCGCGAAAGCCAGGCCTATGTGCAGTGCCTAGAGCGCGGCATGACCATCTTCGACCTGCCAGCCGACCACGTGCCTACCGACCTGCGCCAGTGGCAGCCCATCCTGGGATGGCTCGAACCCCAGCTGGCCATCGCACCGACAGCGACCGCAGGCAACCACGCACCCGCCTCGTCTGCCGCCCTGCCGGCCCGCCCCCCGGTCGCACCTGCGCCCCTGCCCAGCCGTTTGCTGGCCACACATCAGGCTGCAGCACCGGCCGCCAACCGTAGCAGCCTGACGCCCACCCCGGCCGCCCCCCTTTCCAGCCCGGTCGCTCCACCGGCCACCCGACCGGCTTCCAGCCCGCAGGCACGTGAGGCCGCCCCTGCCGCCGTGCCCCGTATGCTGGTCTCACGGCCGCAACCGGCCGTCACACGCCTGAACAACACACGTGTGCTGGACCGGGTCGCCGGCAATAATGCATCTCTGCGCAGCACGACAGCGGCCACGCGTGCCAACGAGACGCCTCAGGCGCAGGAAGCGCCGCCCATCCCGTCTTTCCTGAAACTGGTGAAGTGCTGAGGCCTCGGGGGCCTCAATCCAGCGCGCGGCGCAGGTCGGCCACGCGTTCGGCAATCGCCGCGGCATCCTCACCACCCCTGACCTGCCCGAGGTAGGTCTCCAGATCCTTCACCGCCGGACCCAGCTGGCCCAGTTCGGCCTGCGCCAGACCCCGGTCGCGGTATTCGTCCCAGGCCTGCGGCAAGAGCACCAGCAGACGATCTTCCACGGCGACCAGTCGCAACCAGTCCTGCTGCGTGCGATGGATCTCCTTGAGGTTATGCAGCATGCGTGCCACGATCTCCCGCGAGGGCATGGCCTGCAGATAGTGCCCCAGCGGCACCTCGTCGCGGCCGGGCATGCCGTGGATGCCGCGCCAGGCCTCCAGCCGCATCTGCAGCTCCTCGCGGCTCAGCGACTGGCCGCTGAAGGGGTCGATCACGACCTGTGCATGCGGCAGGTTGACCTTGACCATGAAGTGCCCGGGAAAGCCCACCCCATGCGCCGGCAGGCCCAGGCCCTGCGCCAGTTCCAGCCACAGCACGGCCAGCGAGACCGGTATGCCGCGGCGGCGCTCCAGCACCTTGTGCAGGTAGCTGTTCTCCGGGTCGTAGTAGTGGTTCAGGTTGCCGCCGAAATGCAGCTCGTGAAAGAAGAAGTGGTTGAGCAGGCGCAGCTTGTGCATGGCCGGCGCGTCGGCCGGCAGCCGCCGGCGCAGGCGCGCCAGCAAGGCGTCCACCTCGGCCAGCACCTGCTGCACGTCCAGGCGCGGGTATTCGTCCTGCCCCAGGCAAACGGCGGCTTCAAGCAGGTGGAACTGCGCGTCGCTCTGGACCAGGGCACCGAAATAATCCAGCGGCGTGGGCAGTTTGAAGGACAGGCTCATGGACGCGCGTCCCTAGCGCTTCAGGAACTGACGGAAGCGCAGGCCCGCCGCCCAGACCGCGCCCAGATAGATGGCCGCAGCACCACACACCATCAGTGCCAGCAAGGCGATGCGCAGGCCGGCCTGCGATTGCAGGCGTGTCCAGTCCCAGGCGCTGGCCCCCCACATCAGGAACACCGTCAGCAAGGCGGAGGCCGCCAGCACCTGCAGGCCGAACACCCCCCAGCCCGGCGAGGGCTGGTAGCTGCCACGACGCAGCAGGCCGATCAGCAGCCACAGCGCGTTGACCAGGGCACCGATGCCGATGGCCAGCGCCAGGCCCGCATGCTCAAACACGGGCACCAGCACCAGATTGAGCAGCTGCGTGATGACCAGCACGGCCATCGCGATCTTCACCGGCGTGCGGATGTCCTGGCTGGCGTAATAACCCGGGGCCAGCACCTTGATGGCCACCAGCCCCAGCAGGCCCGCGCCGTAGCCCACAAGTGCCGTGCTGGTCTGCACCACGTCACGGTCCGTGAAGGCGCCATAGTGGTAGAGCACGGCCACCAGCGGCTTGGCAAAGGTCAGCAGCGCCAGCGCACACGGCACCGTGAGCAGCACCACGATGCGCAGGCCCCAGTCCAGCATGGCGGAGTATTTCGCCGTGTCATTCGCCGCGCTGGCCGCGGCCAGCTGCGGCATGAGCACCACGCCGATGGCCACGCCCAGCAAGGCGGTGGGGAATTCCATCAAGCGGTCGGCATAGGTCAGCCAGCTCACGCTGCCCGGGGCCAGGTGCGAAGCGATCTGCGTGTTGATGATGATGGAAATGTGCGCCACGCTCACGCCCAGCAAGGCCGGCAGCATCAGACGGGTAATGTTCTTCGTACCCGGGTCCGTCCAGGCAGCCCGGATCGCCCCCCAGCTCAGGCCGAAGCGCGGCATCAGCCCCAGTTTTTTCAAGGCGAGCAGTTGCACGCCCAGCTGCAACAGACCACCCAGCAGCACGCCGCCTCCCAGCGCGTAAATGGGCTCGACGCCCCGGGCAGCCAGCCAGGGGGCCCCCAGCCAGGCCGCGGCAATCATGGCCAGGTTGAGCAGCACCGGCGTGGCCGCCGGCACTGCAAAACGCTTCCAGGTATTGAGCACGCCAGCGCACAGCGCCACCAGCGACATGAAGGCGATGTAGGGAAACATCCAGCGTGTCATCACCACCGCCGCCTCAAACCCGTGGCCAGACTGTTTCAGGCCACTGGCCAGCACCCATACCAGCACCGGCGCCAGCGCTACGCCGATGACGCTGAGCCCCAGCAGCGCCCAGGCCAGCACCGTGGCCACGTGGTCGATGAGCTGTCTGGTCTTTTCGTCACCCTGCTGGGCGCGGGCCGCGGCCAGCACCGGGACAAAGGCCTGGCTGAAAGCCCCCTCGGCAAAGAAGCGGCGAAACAGGTTGGGGATGCGAAACGCCACATTGAAGGCGTCGGTCATGGCGCTGGCGCCAAAGGTGGCGGCAATCAGCAGCTCGCGAACCAGCCCGGTGATACGCGAGGCCAGGGTCAGCAGGGAGACCGTCGAGGCGGCTTTGAAAAGACTCATCGGTCCCGAGTTTAGCCCCACAGACCACCCCCTGAGCGCGCACTTACATCGATCCCTGCGAACTGCTACAATAGCCGGCTTTGCTGACATCATCCACAGACACAAGGAAACACTGATATGGCATCTGGAAAGCCGAAGAAAAAGAACCCGCGCCTGGCGTCGGGCCGCAAACGCGCACGTCAGGACGTCAAGCTGAATGCAGCCAACACGTCCCTGCGCTCCAAATACCGAACCGCTGTGAAGAACGTCGAAAAGGCCGTTCTCGCTGGCGACAAAGCCAAAGCTACCGAGCTGTTTGGCAAGATGCAAGCCGTGGTGGACACCGTGGCCGACAAGGGCATCTTCCACAAGAACAAGGCTGCTCGCGACAAGAGCCGCCTGTCGACCAAGGTCAAGGCCCTGGCCGCCGCCTGATCACAGGCCATTCGCACGGGCCCTCCGGGGTCTGCCGTTTGTAACGGGTGCGCTGTCAGCAAAGCAAAAAAGCCGCTCTTTGAGCGGCTTTTTTGTGGGCGAAGCGGATTCAGGCGATGGGCCGACCCTGCCCGTCGCTCTCGCGCACCTGCAGATTGTTGTCACGCGCGAAATTGATGCAGAAGTCCCAGGCCATGGGCTCGGCGTCGCGCAGTTCGCGGTTCACGATGACGCACTTGACGTTGTCGACCGAGCTAGGGACGCACCAGGGGGAATAGCCCAGGTGGCTGCCAGGCTGCGGGCCGCCCGGGCGGAACTGGCTCATGACACCGGCCAGGCGCTCGGCCCAGTCACTGGGACGAAAAGCCTTGCCGGTCCGGGTGAGACCGAGAATGAAGACTTCCTTGGCGGCGTTGGAGACCATGGGTTGGGACTCGGGCAGCGGACACGGGCTGGGTACAGCGGCTGGTCCGGCAGCGGATGGGTTGGCAGTATTGTATCTTATATAAGACTTAAGACCTCGTCCCAACGCCGCGGGCGACGTCGTGCGTCGCAGTGTGACACCCCTGTGCATCGCCGGCCCGTCCGCACTTGCAAAAAGTGTGCGAAGAGGCCCTAAAATCACGTCTCAACGGCCCAACCTGCGTTGGGCCGCCTTGTTTTGTGATCCCTACGGAGTGTGTAGCCATGAACGCCCCCGCCGCCAAGCCCGTCGAAGCCGCGTCCCCCCACGTGATGAACACCTACGGCCGCGTGCCGATCGCGCTGTCGCACGGCCAGGGCTGCCGCGTCTGGGACATCAACGGCAAGGAGTACCTGGATGCGCTGGCCGGCATCGCCGTCAACACCCTGGGGCACAACCACCCCCGTCTGGTGCCGGCCCTGCAGGAGCAGATCGCCAAGCTCATCCACACCTCGAACTACTACCACGTGCCCGGCCAGGAGCAGCTCGCGAAGAAGCTGGTCGAACTCTCGGGCATGAGCAATGCTTTCTTCTGCTCCACCGGCCTGGAGGCCAACGAGGCTGCCCTCAAGCTGGCGCGCAAGTTCGGCCATGACAAGGGCATCGAGAAGCCCCAGATCGTGGTCTACGAAAAGGCCTTCCACGGCCGCTCCATCGCCACCCTGAGCGCCACCGGCAACGAGAAGGTGCAGAAGGGCTTCGGCCCGCTGGTGGAAGGTTTCATCCGCGTGCCGCTCAACGACATCGAGGCGCTCAAGAAGTCCACTGCCGGCAACCCCAATGTGGTGGCCGTGTTCTTCGAGACCATCCAGGGTGAAGGCGGCATCAATGCCATGCGTGCCGAATACCTGCAGCAGGTGCGCAAGCTCTGCGACCAGCAGGACTGGTTGCTCATGATCGACGAGGTCCAGTGCGGCATGGGCCGTACCGGCAAGTGGTTTGCCCACCAGTGGGCCGGCATCGTGCCCGACGTCATGCCCCTGGCCAAGGGCCTGGGCTCGGGTGTACCCATCGGCGCGGTCGTGGCCGGCCCCAAGGCCGCCAACATCTTCCAGCCCGGCAACCACGGCACAACCTTCGGCGGCAACCCCCTGGCCATGCGCGCCGGCATCGAGACCATCCGCATCATGGAAGAGGACCGCCTGCTGGAGAATGCCGCCAGGGTCGGCGCCCATCTCAGGGCGGCCCTGGAGCGCGAACTGGGCAAGCTTCCCGGCGTCAAGGACATCCGCGGCCAGGGCCTCATGATCGGCGTGGAACTGGCCAAGCCCTGCGGCGTGCTGCTGACCCGCGCGGCCGACGCCGGCCTGCTGATCAGCGTGACGGCCGACAGCGTGATCCGCCTGGTGCCCGCCCTCATCATGACGACGGCCGAGGCCGACGAAGTGGTGGGCCTGCTGGCGCCGCTCGTAAAGTCCTTCCTTGCTGAAGCTTGAAGGCGGCGGAGCCACAGCCATGAGTCTCAAGCATTACCTGCAGTTTTCCGACCTGACGGGCGAGGAATACAACTACCTGTTCGAGCGCGCCGCGCTGATCAAGAAGAAGTTCAAGGCCTACGAAAAGCACCAGCCCCTGGCAGACCGCACCCTGGCCATGATCTTCGAGAAGGCCTCCACGCGCACGCGCGTGAGCTTCGAGGCCGGCATGTACCAGCTCGGCGGCAGCGTGGTGCACCTGACCACCGGCGACAGCCAGCTGGGTCGCGCCGAGCCCATCGAGGACAGCGCGCGCGTGATCAGCCGCATGGTCGACCTGGTCATGATCCGCACCTACGGACAGGACAAGATCGCGCGCTTCGCCGAATACTCGCGCGTGCCGGTCATCAATGGCCTGACCAACGAATACCACCCCTGCCAGATCCTGGCCGACATCTTCACCTACATCGAGCACCGCGGTTCCATCGCCGGCAAGACCGTGGCCTGGGTCGGTGACGGCAACAACATGGCCAACACCTGGCTGCAGGCGGCCGAACTGCTGGGCTTCACCGTGCACGTGAGCACCCCTAGCGGCTACGAGATCGATCCGGCCGTGGCCGGCGTGAAGAGCTCCTGCTACAAGGTCTTCAAGGACCCCATGCAGGCCAGCGCGGGGGCCGATCTGGTGACCACCGACGTCTGGACCAGCATGGGCTATGAGGCCGAAAACGAGGCCCGCAAAAAGGCTTTCGCCGACTGGTGCGTCGACGCCGACATGATGCGTGCCGCCAAGTCCGATGCACTTTTCATGCACTGCCTGCCCGCGCACCGCGGCGAGGAAGTCGAGGCCGAGGTCATCGACGGCCCGCAATCGGTCGTCTGGGATGAGGCCGAGAACCGGCTGCACGTGCAGAAGGCGCTCATGGAATATCTTTTGCTGGGTATCCAGAAATGATGTGCAAAAGATATCGGCGCAGGCTCACTTCGCGCAGCGAAGTTAAGCGTAGCGGCCGCAGCCAAGACCTGCTACTGGGTCGACTCTGATGTCCGCCTGCACCAGCTGCGGTGCCTGTTGTTCCTGGTGCCGTGTTGATTTCTCCAGCTACGAACTCGACGACAACGGTGGCCATGTACCCACAGGCCTGACCGTCGAAGTCAACGGCAACACCGCGCGCATGCGCGGCACCGACCACTGGCCGCCGCGCTGTGCGGCCCTCACCGGCAAGCTCGGCGAAAAAGTGGCTTGCGGCATCTACGAGTGGCGCCCCTCGCCCTGCCGCGAGTTCGAGGAAGGCAGCGAGGGCTGCCACCGCGCCCGCGCCAAGGTCGGCCTGCCGCCCCTGCCTGAGTCCTGAGCTTCAGGGCCCCTGGTAGAGCCAGGGTACATCCAGCAGGCGCTCGCCCAGCAGGCGCAGAGACGCATCGCGCGCCCAGGCCATGGGCCCCTCCATGTGAAAGATCTCGCCATTGCGGATGGAGCGGGCCTGCACCCGCGCACAGCGCTGCCAGCGGTTGAGCGCATAGCGCTGCAACAAGGTGGGTACGTCCAGCACGCCATCGACCAGTGCCACCTGGCGCGCCAGTTCGGCCGCGTCCTCGATGGCCATGCCGGCGCCCTGGGCAAGGTAGGGACGCATGGGGTGAGCGGCATCCCCCAGCAGGGCCACGTGGCCGCGCGCCATCTGCTCGGCGCCGCTCACGGGTGGACGGTCGCACAGCACCCAGAGACGCCAGTCCGGCACGGCCACAATCAGGTCACGCAAGGCCATACAGGTATGCCCCAGCGCGGCCTGCAGGTCGGCCGCATTGGCCCCATGGTCCCAGTCTTCCAGCCCGCCCTGCACATGCCCGTGCACGATGGCCACGACGTTGAGCCACTCGCCGCCGCGCACCGGGTACTGCACCACGTGCAGACGCGGCCCCAGCCAGGCCGTCACCTGCTGGCTGCGCAAAGCGGCCGGCAGGCTGGCCTGCGGCAGCATGGCGCGATAGGCCAGATGCCCGGCCACGCGCGGCGGACCGTCTTGCAGGAGTTGCTCACGTACCCGGCTCCACAGGCCGTCGGCTGCGATCAGCGCGTCGCCCTCCACGTCCAGCCCGTCATCCAGGCTCAGGCCGACGGCGCCATTCGTCTCCACATACCGGTTCACCGTCTTGCCGGTGTGCAGCCAGACCGCGTCGCGCTGCTGCAGGGCCTGGAGCAGCAGTTGCTGCAGATCGGCGCGATGGACGGTGGCATAGGGTGCGCCGTAACGCTGTACCGTGGTCTGCCCCAGGCGCAAGGCGCCCAGCTCGGCCCCGCTGAGGGCGTGGCGCACCTGCAGCCTGTCGGGGAAAGCCGCCACCTGCCGCAGTGCCGTGTCCAGACCCCAGCCCTGCAGCAGGCGCACGACGTTGGGGCCCATCTGGATGCCGGCCCCCACCTCGCCAAAGGTATCAGCGCGTTCATAGAGGCGGACATGACAGCCGGCCTTTGAGCAGGCCAGCCCGGCGGCCAAGCCGCCGATGCCGCCACCCGCAATCAGTACATCGGTATGCATCGGGGTCTGATTCTGCCCCAAGCGCCAGGGCCCGCTTACTCGACGCGGACCACCGACGTCGGCTTGAAGCCCAGGTCGGCCGCCTTGCCCTTGCGGCCGCGTGCGGTACGGGCGTTGTTGAGGCTGCGGATCTCCAGGGTCTCGTCGCGTTCCTTGCCGCCACGACCCAGGCCCTCGATCTTCACGCTGCGCGTGTAGGCCGCGGCGCCGGCCAGCGTGTCCTTGGGCTCCAGGTCGATCAGCATCAGGCCGCGCCCGCCGTTGGGCATGGGCTTGAGCTCGCTGATCTCGAAGCTCAGGATGCGCCCGCCGGTCGAGGCGCAGACCACGTGGGTGGCCGGCGGCTGGGGCGGCACATTGGCCGGCGAAGGCCGGCACACGGTATCGTCCTCGCCGCAGTTGATGAAGGACTTGCCACCCTTCTGACGCGAGCTCATGTTTTCCACCGTGGCCAGGAAGCCGTAGCCCGAGGACGTGGACAGCAACAACCAGGCGCCCGGAGCGCCAGCGTAGTAGTGCACCAGCTGCGTGCCGGCCTCCAGTTCGACCAGTGTCGTCACCGGCTGGCCGTCGCCCCGCGCGCCGGGCAGGCTGGCCACAGGCACCGAATAGACCCGACCCTTGTTGCCGAAGGCCAGCAGGGTGTCCACCGTCCGGCACTCGAAGGTGCTGTAAAGACCGTCACCGGCCTTGAAGGCAAAACTTGCCGCATCGTGCCCATGGCCCTGGCGTGCGCGCACCCAGCCTTTTTGCGAAACGATCACGGTCACCGGTTCGTCAACGACCTTGACCTCGGCCACGGCCTTCTTCTCGGCCTGGATCAGGGTGCGGCGCGCATCGCCGTAGACCTTGGCGTCTGCCTCGATTTCCTTGACCATCAGCTTGCGCAATGCCGCCGGGCTGCCCAGGATCTCTTCGAGTTTCTTCTGCTCTTCGCGCAGTTCCTTGAGTTCCTGCTCGATCTTGATGGCTTCCAGCCGTGCCAGCTGGCGCAGGCGGATTTCCAGGATGTCCTCGGCTTGGGCGGAGGACAGCCGGAAACGCGCGATCAGCGCCGGCTTGGGTTCGTCCGAATTGCGGATGAGGGCGATGACCTCGTCGATCTTGAGCAGCACCAGCTGCCGGCCTTCGAGGATGTGGATGCGACTCAGCACCTTGTCCAGGCGATGCTGGGAGCGCCGCTCGATGGTGCCCTGGCGGAAGGCAATCCACTCTTCCAGCATCTGGCGCAGCGTTTTCTGCGTGGGCCGGCCATCCAGCCCCACCATCGTCATATTGATGGATGCCGAGGTTTCCAGGCTGGTGTGCGCCAGCAGCGTGGTGATGAGTTCCTGCTGCTCGATGCGGCTGGTCTTGGGTTCGCAGACCAGGCGCACCGGCGCGTCCTTGCTGGACTCGTCACGTACCACGTCCAGCACCGCCAGCACCGTGGCCTTGAGCTGGTTCTGCTCCTGGGTCAGGGCCTTTTTGCCGGCCTTGACCTTGGGATTGGTCAGCTCCTCGATCTCTTCAAGCACCTTCTGCGTGCTCACACCCGGCGGCAGCTCGGTCACCACCAGCTGCCACTGGCCGCGCGCCAGTTCCTCGATCTTCCAACGCGCGCGCACCTTGAGCGAACCACGGCCCGTACGGTAGGCCTCGGCAATGTCGCTGCCCGGGCTGATGATCTGGCCGCCGCCCGGGTAGTCGGGACCCGGCAACAGATCGAACAGTTCGCTGTCGGCCAGCTTCGGGGTCTTGATCAACGCCACGCAGGCCGCCGCCACCTCGCCCAGGTTGTGGCTAGGAATCTCGGTGGCCAGGCCCACGGCGATGCCGCTGGCGCCATTGAGCAGGGTGAAGGGCAGGCGCGCCGGCAACTGCTTCGGTTCCTCGGTGGAACCATCGTAGTTGGGCTGGAAATCCACCGTGCCTTCGTCGATCTCGTCGAGCAGCAAAGTGGAAATCTTGGCCAGGCGCGCCTCGGTGTAGCGCATGGCGGCAGCACCGTCGCCGTCGCGGCTGCCGAAGTTACCCTGGCCGTCGATCAGCGGGTAACGCTGTGCAAAGTCCTGCGCCATACGCACCAGCGCGTCGTAGGCAGCCTGGTCACCGTGCGGGTGGAAACGGCCCAGCACGTCACCGACCACGCGCGCGCTCTTGACCGGCCTGGCGGCGGTGTTGCTGTTGGGCCCGCTGTAACCCAGGCCCATGCGCGACATCGAGTACAGGATGCGCCGCTGCACCGGCTTCTGGCCGTCGCAGACATCGGGCAGGGCCCGGCCCTTGACCACGCTGAGCGCGTATTCGAGATAGGCACGCTGGGCATAGTGGGCCAGGGTCAGGGCGTCGTCGCCGGCCGGGTCGGTCGTGAGGTCTAGCGTGGTGGAATCCATGGGGTCTTCAGTAGTTCTGGGCCCAGTACAAGATGGGGTCGTCGATCCGGGAGGAAGCTTGCGCTGCACGCCACGCAGGCGGCTTGAGCACGGTGTACAAGGCCATCACGGTGCGCACGTAATCCTGGGTCTCGCGGATGGGCGGCACCTGGTTGCCGGCCTTGCGCACCGTACGCAGACCGGCGTTGTAGGCCGCCAGCGCCAGGTCCGGGCGCTCGGGAAACTTGTTCAGCAGGCGGCGCAGGTGCCGGCTGCCGACCTGGATGTTGGTGCGCGCATCAATCAGCTGGCGCGCCACGGGGCGGCGTCGCACATCGGCCAGGCCGTAGCCGCGCGCCGTAGCCGGCATGACCTGCATCAGGCCCACCGCTCCCTTGGGCGACACCGCATCCGCGTCGAAGCCCGACTCGGTGGCAATCAGGGCCTGCAGCAATTCATAGTCGATGCCGTGTTCGCGTGCGGCCTCGCGCAGCAGGTAACGCACCGCCTTGTAGTCGGGCGATATCTCAAAGAAGGCATGCAGCCGTGTGGGTGCCAGCGGAACACCGCGCGCGCGCGTGGCGTCCTCGGGCGCCTCGTCGGAAAAATAAAGCTCGTAGCGCTCGTCCACCCGCTCGGTGGCAAAGTGGGCCACGCCCTTGTCGTTGACATGGGCCCAGACGTCGGCATGCGCCAGGCTTTGCCCCACGAGAAGCAGCACGGCCAGCACGGCGAAGACCGGGCGCATCCACATCAGATGTCCACCTCCACCGTATCGCCGTGCAACTCCATGAGTTCACGGCGCGCCGCAGCCTCGCCCTTGCCCATGAGCTTGGTGATTTCGGTCTCGGTCTGCGAATTGTCAAGAATGCCCAGACGCACCTGCAGCAGGCGGCGTGTGTCGGGGTTCAGCGTGGTTTCCCAGAGCTGCTCGGCGTTCATCTCGCCCAGGCCCTTGAAACGGCTGATCTGGCAGCGCTCCTTGGCCACACCTTCCTTGGCGCACTTGTCCAGGATGGCCGTGAGCTCGCCCTCGTCCAGGGCGTAGGCCTTGCTGGCAGCCTTCTTGCCGCGCGCCGGCACGTCCACGCGGAACAGCGGCGGGCGCGCCACATACACATTCCCGGAGTCGATGAGCTTGGGGAAGTGGCGGAAGAACAGGGTGAGCAGCAGCACCTGGATGTGCGAGCCGTCCACGTCGGCATCGCTCAGGATGCAGACCTTGCCGTAGCGCAGTCCGCTCAGGTCCGGTGTGTCGTCGGGGCCATGCGGGTCCACGCCAATGGCCACCGAGATGTCGTGGATTTCAGTGTTGGCAAAAAGGCGGTCGCGTTCGACCTCCCAGGTATTGAGCACCTTGCCGCGCAGGGGCAGTATGGCCTGGCTTTCCTTGTCGCGGCCCATCTTGGCGCTGCCGCCCGCCGAGTCGCCCTCGACCAGAAAAAGTTCGTTGTGGTGCAGGTCGCGGCTTTCGCAGTCGGTCAGCTTGCCCGGCAGCACAGCCACGCCCGAGCCCTTGCGTTTCTCGACCTTCTGGCCCGCGCGCTGGCGCGTCTGCGCGGCCCGGATCGCGAGTTCGGCCAGTTTCTTGCCGTACTCGACGTGCTGATTGAGCCAGAGTTCGAGTGTGGGGCGCACGAAGCTGGAGACCAGGCGCACGGCGTCGCGCGAATTGAGGCGCTCCTTGATCTGACCCTGGAACTGCGGGTCCAGCACCTTGGCGCTGAGCACATAACTGGCCCGCGCGAACACATCTTCCGGCAGGAGCTTCACGCCCTTGGGCAGCAGGCTGTGCAGCTCGATGAAACTCTTGACCGCGGTGAACAGGCCGTCGCGCAGGCCGCTGTCATGCGTGCCGCCAGCGCTGGTGGGGATCAGGTTGACATAGCTCTCGCGCACCGGCGCGCCGTCTTCGGTGAAGGCCACGGCCCAGGCCGCGCCTTCGCCCTCGGCGAAGCTGTCGTTGTTCTCGGCATAACCCTCACCCTCGAACATCGGGATCACCGGATCGGCACTCAGCGACTGCATCAGATAGTCGCGCAGGCCGCCCTTGTAAAGCCAGGTCTGGGTTTCCTTGCTCTTCTCCACCGTCAGCGTGACGGTAACGCCGGGCATGAGCACGGCCTTGCTGCGCAACAGGTGGGTGAGCTCGGCCATGGGCAGGGCGGCGGATTCGAAGTACTTGGCATCGGGCCAGGCGCGCACCGTCGTGCCTTGTTTACGGTCGCCCGTAGCCTGAGCCCGGGTGCTGAGCTTTTCCACCACGTCGCCGCCAGAGAAGGCCAGCGTGGCCACCTTGCCCTCGCGGTAGGTGCTGACCAGCAGCCGCTTGGACAGGGCGTTGGTCACAGACACGCCCACGCCGTGCAGGCCGCCCGAGAAGCTGTAAGCCCCGCCCTGGCCCTTGTCGAACTTGCCGCCGGCGTGCAACCGCGTGTAGACCAGCTCGATCACCGGGGCCTTTTCCTCGGGATGCAGGCCGAAGGGAATACCCCGGCCGTCGTCCTCGACGCTGACCGAGCCATCGGCATGCAGGATCACGGCGATCTTCCTGCCATGGCCGGCCAGGGCCTCGTCGGCCGCGTTGTCCAGCACTTCCTGGATGATGTGCAGCGGGTTGTCCGTCCGGGTGTACATGCCCGGACGCTGCTTGACCGGCTCCAGCCCTTTGAGGACGCGGATGGAGCCTTCGGAATATTCGGGGGTGGGTTTGACAGCCATGGCGCGGAATTGTAGACCCAGTCGCCCGGACAGCTGGATGAACATACAGTTACAACTTGGCCCTCGCCGGCAAGCCAGGGGCGAATTGGCTACAGTTCAGCGATGAGCACCCACAGCCCCAAGACACTTTCCATGGCCCAGGTCCTGATCTGCGGCGCCGCCATCGTCACCCTCTCCATGGGCATACGCCACGGCTTCGGCCTCTGGCTGCAGCCCGTCACCCAGACCCAGGGCTGGACGCGCGAGAACTTCGCCTTCGCCATGGCCATCCAGAACCTGACCTGGGGCTTCGCCGGCATCTTCGCCGGCATGCTGGCCGACAAGTTCGGCGCCTTCAAGGTCATCGTGGCCGGCGCCATCCTCTATGCCCTGGGCCTGATCGGCATGGCCAACGCGCCCACCCCGCTGCTCTTCGCGCTGAGTTGCGGCGTACTGATCGGCGTGGCCCAGGCCGGCACCACCTATGCCGTGATCTACGGCGTGATCGGGCGCAATGTGAGCCTGGACAAACGTTCCTGGGCCATGGGTGTGGCCGCCGCGGCCGGCTCCTTCGGCCAGTTCCTCATGGTGCCCACCGAAGGCTGGCTGATCAGCAGCCTGGGCTGGCAGCAGGCCCTGATGGCCCTGGGCATGGCGGCCCTGCTCATCATCCCGCTGGCCTGGGGCCTGCACGAACCGAGTTTTGCCGCCGGCACGGTCCCGAAGCGCGAGCAGTCCATCCTGCAGGCCCTGCGCGAGGCCTTCGCCTATCCGAGCTTCCAGTTGCTGATGGCCGGTTATTTCGTCTGCGGCTTCCAGGTGGTGTTCATCGGTGTGCACATGCCCAGCTACCTGAAGGACCACGGCCTCTCGCCCCAGGTGGCCAGCTACTCACTGGCGCTGATCGGCCTCTTCAACGTCTTCGGCACCTATATCGCCGGTAGCCTGGGCCAGCGCCTGGCCAAGAAGAACATCCTGGCCTTCATCTACTTCGCCCGCTCCATCGCCATCACGGTCTTCCTGCTGGTGCCGCTCACCCCCATGAGCGTCTATATCTTCTCGGCCGTCATGGGTGTGCTGTGGCTGTCCACCGTGCCGCCCACCAATGCCATCGTGGCCCAGATCTTCGGCGTGGCCCACCTCTCCATGCTCGGTGGTTTCGTCTTCTTCAGCCACCAGGTCGGCTCCTTCATGGGCGTGTGGCTGGGGGGTTACCTCTACGACAAGACCGGCAGCTACGACATCGTCTGGTACATCGCCATCGGCTTGGGCGTGGCCGCGGCCCTGGTCAACCTGCCGGTACGCGAGGCCGCGATCCGGCGTGAACCCCAGGCGGCCCGGGCATGAAAAAGTGGCCACGCCAGTTGCTGGTCTGGGGCGCGGCCCTGGCTGTCCTGCTGGCCGTGTTCGCGCTTTACACGCGGCCGGACTTCCTGCTGACCCTGGCTGACCAGCTCTGGGCCTGTTTCTGATCAGGACAATCCCGACCCCCGCGGGGGACAGCCCGTGGCAAACTCGGCGCATGAAGTCCGAGACCATGAAAACCTTCATCATCACCGGCGCCTCCGACGGCATCGGCGCCGAACTGGCACGCCAGCTGGCGCAACGGCACGGTGCTGAAGCCGGCCTGGCGCTGGCCGCGCGCAAGCAAGCCCAGCTCGAAGAGGTGGCCAGCGCATGCCGCAGCCATGGCAGCGAGGTACTGGTCGTACCCACCGATGTGACCGATCCGGCCCAGTGCCGCGCACTGGTCGAGCGCAGCGTGGAACGCTTCGGCTGGCTCGATGCCCTCATCAACAATGCCGGCGTCTCGGCCCAGGCCCTGTTCGAACAGGTCCAGACCGAAGACCTGGGCTGGTACGAAGACCTGATGCGCGTGAATCTCTGGGGCAGCGTCTGGTGCACGCACGCCGCCCTGCCCCATCTCAAGGCCAGCCGCGGCCAAGTGGTGGCCGTCTCTTCCCTGGCCGGCCTGATCGGCGTGCCGGGGCGTACCGCCTACAGCGCGAGCAAGTTCGCCATGACCGGTTTTTTCGAAGCCCTGCGTGCCGAACTCAAGCCGGCCGGCGTGGCCGTGACCACTGCCTACCCCGGCGTGGTGGCCACACAGATCCGCTACCGCGGCCTCAATGCCGCGGGTGTCGCCGCCGGCTCCAGCGGCCTGAAGGAAGACGACGCCATGCCGGTCGAGGTCTGCGCCCGCCTCATCCTCGAGGGCATGACGCGGCGCCAGCGCGAAGTCGTGATGAGCACCAAAGGCAAATTCGGCCGTTACCTCAAGCTGCTGGCCCCCGGCATGGTGGAGCGCATGGCCCTGGCTGCACTCAAGGACGAGGTCAAGCCGCGATGAGCCCATCCCCCGTGCATGGCACGGAGGCAGCTTCGGCCTGGGTCCAGCGCTGGTCGCATCTGGTCCGCCCGGGCGGCAGCGTGCTGGACGTGGCCTGCGGCCATGGCCGCCATCTGCGCTGGTTTGCGCAACACGGCCACCCGGTGACCGGTGTGGACCGTTCCGCTGAGGCCATCGCCGCCGTCGCGTCCCTGGGCACCCTGCTGCAGGCCGACATCGAAAACGACCCCTGGCCCCTGCTGCAGGACGGACGGCCCCAGACCTTCGATGCGGTGGTGGTCACCAACTACCTCTGGCGGGCCCTGTTTCCGGTTCTGCTGCAAAGCCTGGCCCCGGGTGGCCTGCTGATTTACGAAACCTTTACCGCGGGCAACGAGACCGTGGGCAAACCCTCGCGTCCGGATTTCCTGCTGCGACCCGGTGAGCTGCTGGCGGTCTGCAGCACCCTGCGCATCGTGGCGTATGAAGACGGTTATCTGGCCGCACCGGAGCGTTATGTGCAGCGTATCGCTGCCGTACGCGAGACCGGTCTGTCCACGGATGGCGCCCCAGCGCGTTATCCACTCTGAGGCCCGGCCCTGCGGGGCCCGACCCCGCCCTCGGTAGAATGCTTCCTTGGCCTGAACTTAACTCTCTGTGGACATGACCTCCTCCCATCGCCAGATCACCGGCAGCATCGTCGCCCTCGTCACCCCCCTGCACGAGGACGGTAGCGTCGACTACCCCACTCTGCGCAAACTGATCGACTGGCACGTTGCCGAAGGCACGGACTGCATCGGCGTGGTCGGCACCACGGGCGAATCGCCCACCGTCAACGTGGACGAGCACTGCGAGATCATCCGCGTCTCGGTCGAGCAGGCCAAGGGCCGCGCACCCATCATGGCCGGCTGCGGCGCCAATTCCACCGCTGAGGCCATCGAACTGGCCAGGTTCGCCAAGAAGGTCGGCGCCGACTGTCAGTTGCAGGTCGTGCCCTACTACAACAAGCCCACGCAGGAAGGCCAGTACCTGCACTTCAAGGCCATCGCCGAAGCCGTCGGTGACCTGCCCATGGTGCTGTACAACGTGCCGGGGCGCACCGTGGCCGATATGGCACATGACACCGTGCTGCGCCTGACCCAGGTGCCGGGCATTGTCGGCATCAAGGAAGCCACCGGCAATATCGAGCGTGCGCAGTGGCTGATCCGTGAGGTCCCCAAGGGCTTTGCCATCTACTCGGGCGACGACCCGACCGCCGTGGCCCTGATGCTGTGCGGCGGCCACGGCAATATCAGCGTGACGGCCAATGTGGCGCCGCGCCAGATGCACGAGCTCTGCGTGGCAGCCATGGCCGGCGACGTCAAGCGCGCCATGGAGATTCAGTTCAAGCTCATGCCCCTGCACAAGCATCTTTTCGTCGAACCCAACCCCATCCCGGTCAAGTGGGCCATGCAACGCATGGGCCGCTGTGGCGGCACCCTGCGCCTGCCCATGACGCCGCTGACGGCGGCCAACCAGCCCGTGGTCGAAGCTGCGCTGCGCGCGACCGGCCTGATCTGAACCCTACTGTTCCCCAAGGAAATTGCCGGTGAAGCCTGTTTCGAAACTGGCCCTGTTGGGCCTGCCGCTGGCGCTGGTCGCCTGCTCCACGCTGGATGGCGACAAGGTCGACTACAAGGCCGCCACCAAGGCGCCTTCGCTGTCGGTCCCGCCGGACCTGACCCAGCTGCCGCGTGACACCCGTTATGCCACGCCGGGCAGCACGGTCAGCGCCACCGGCTACCAGAACGCCACGAACGCCGCACAGGGCGTTGCAGCCAGTGCGATCGCGGTGGCAGCCTATCCCGGCATGCGCATCGACGGCGTCGGTGGGCAGCGCTGGCTGGTCGTGGACCAGCCCGCCGAAAAGCTCTGGCCCCTGGTCAAGGAGTTCTGGCAGGAGACGGGCATGACCCTGATCCTGGAACAGCCCCAGCTGGGCATCATGGAAACCGACTGGGCCGAGAACCGCGCCAAGCTGCCGCAGGACTTCATGCGCCGCACCTTTGGCAAGATCCTGGGCAACGTCTTCTCCACCAATATGCTGGACAAGTACCGGACCCGCCTGGAGCGCAATGGCGCCGGCGGGACCGAGATCTACATCAGCCAGCGCGGCCTGGAAGAGGTCTATACCGACGCCAGCAAGGAAAAACTGGCCTGGCAGCCGCGCGCGACCGACCCGGAAGTGGAAGTGGAGATGCTGCGCCGCCTGATGATCAAGCTCGGCGCGCCCAGCCAGCAAGCCGATCAACAGGTCGCCGTGGCGCCCCGCCGCACCTCGCGTCTGGACCAGCGTGACGGCCAGCCCGTGGTGCTGGTCAGCGAAGGCTTCGACCGCGCCTGGCGCCGGGTCGGCCTGACGCTGGACCGCACCGGTTTCACTGTCGAGGACCGCGACCGCAGCCAGGGTATCTATTTCGTGCGCTACGTCGAACCCAAGAAACCTGGCGAGGAAGAACCCGGTTTCTTCACGCGCATGTTCAGCGCGACCCCGAAGGACAAGACCCCGCAAAAGTACCGCATCACGGTCAGAGGCGAGGGTGACAGCAGCACGGTGACCGTGCTCAATGCCGAAGGCACGCCTGAAGTCTCCGACAACGCCCGGCGCATCCTGCAGGTCATCACCGACGACCTGCGGTGATCCGATCTCCTGACACGGCCTTGCGCCGTGCACGGGCGTAAAAAAAGCCACCTGACGGTGGCTTTTTCATGGGCAGATCAAGAATTACTTCTTGGCCGGCTCGGCAGCAGCGGGAGCGGCGGCCGGAGCAGCAGCGGGAGCCGAAGCGTCAGCGGCGGGAGCGGGAGCAGCGGCGGGAGCAGCAGCAGCGGGAGCAGCGGCGGGAGCAGCAGCTTCTTCCTTCTTGCCGCAAGCGGCCAGGGCAGCGGCGGCGATCACGGCGGCCAGAACGAGAGTCTTGTTCATGTTGATGTATCTGATAAAAAGTTGAAGACAATTTCCGGAAATTGCCAGCGCGGTGAACCGCGCTGGCCAAGCAGGCTCGCTTACACAAGGCTTGCTTGGCGAAAAATTATATGGTGGATTTGATGCCACATTGCGAAAAAAATAGGGCTAACCCTTAAGTATTCACCTGGAAACCCCGGGGGCGGCCAAGCCGTCCTAAAGTCCGAGCACCGAGGCCGGGAAACCCGGCGTGCTGTCACGCCGCCATTCGTCCAGCAGTTGGCGCAATTCGACGCGCCGGGTCGCGGCGCTGTCACACAGCAGCACGTCGCGCTCGCTGTCGATGCGCTGCATCACCCAGGCCGGCGTCCAGAGCGCGCTCGGGAAAGCCAGGGCATCGCCCGAGCGACAGACGCGGCATTCGATGATGTGGTCCCAGGTCTGGCGCCACTTCACGAAGCGTGCATGCTGGCGCGTCACCCCCGCGTAGTCCATGCCCAGCATGACAAAACGGCGCCCCCCGCGCGACCAGGCCTGCAGCGATTCGACCACGGCGCGCTCGCCCAGGGGCCAGTCGGCGTAATTGGCGTCACACAGGATCAGCTCGTTCCACCCCTCGCGGGCAGCGTGCTGCAAGACGTCGCGCAGGGCCTGCGTGAACACGCTGCGCCCCTGCAGCCGGCCCTGCGGCAGCGGCGTGGTGGGTGTTTCCTCAGCAGGCATGGGCCCATCCGTCCTCGCACCAGGCCTGCAGCAGCTCGCGCGCCGCGGCGCTGGCACGTACCAGCTCGGCCGCGCTAAGGCATCGCTGATCGGCCAGCTGGCGCATCAGCGTGGCGTCCCGCCCGGCGGCGCGGTAACTCTCGCCATTGATGAAAACGTGGTGTTCGTCGTAGAGCATGCGCGTGCGCCGGTCCAGTGTCACGCCCCAACGCCCCCTGGGCAGGGCACCCGACTCGAACCAGACATGCGCCTTGGGTTCGCTCAGGGTCTCGCCCAGGGCACGCGCCAGGGCCAGCGGATCCTTCAGCACCTGCTGCAGGGCCTGGCGGGCAAACCGCGTCATGTCGGCCGGCATGGCGGCAGGTGCGGGCACGGCAGGCTGCTTCGGATCGCGATAGAACGCCTCCCCGCCCGCCTCGGCAGCGTCCTCGGCCAGGCGCTGCAGCAGCTCCTGGGCCAGCTCGCCCGCCTTGGGCGAACGAAAGCCGATGGAATAGGTCATGCAGTCGTTCCCCACGGCCACCCCGTCGTGCGCATAGTGCGGCGGCAGGTAGAGCATGTCGCCTGGCTCCAGCACGAACTCCTGCTCGGGCCGGAAATTCGCCAGGATCTTGACCGGCATATTGGGCTTGAGGCTCAGGTCCTGCTGGCGCCCGATGCGCCAGCGCCGCTGGCCATGGGCCTGCAGCAGGAAGACATCGTAGTTGTCGAAATGCGGGCCCACGCCGCCGCCCTCGCTGGCGTAGCTGATCATCAGATCGTCCAGCCGCGCGTCAGGAATGAAGCGGAATCGGTTCATCAACTCGTGGATGGCGTAGCTGTGCAGGTCCACACCCTGTACCAGCAGGGTCCACTCCGGCGTCTTGAGCGCCGGCAGCGCGCGGCGCACGAAAGGCCCACGCTGCAGGCTCCAAGCCTCCTTGCCACGCGCACGCTTCAACGTGACCAGGCGCGACTCCACCTCCTCACGCCCGGCAAGTTCGAACAGCTCGCTGCGCGCCAGCAGCGGCGCAAAGCCGGGGATCGCCTGGCGCACCAGCAAGGGCTTCTTGTGCCAGTAGCGCTTCATGAAGGCTTCCGGGCTCATGCCGCCCAGCAGGGGCAACGGCTTTTTGACATCCATGACGATTTCAGTGTTCCTGTTTAACTGCGACAATTCTGCCTTATGGACATCAATCAGCAATGCGTGGTCGCCCTGACCTGGACGCTCAAGGACACCCTGAATGAAGAACTCGACGTGCTCGACGAGCCGGTGGAGTTCCTGATCGGCGGGCAAGACCTGTTCAAGAAAATCGAAGACGCCCTGTTAGGCCACCACATGGGCGCCACCGTGGCCCTGCAACTGGAACCCGAAGAGGCTTTCGGCGACTACAAGGAAGAACTGGTCTTCCTGGAGTCGCGCGCGCTTTTCCCCCCCGAACTCGAAGAGGGCATGACCATCGAGGGCTCGGCCCTGCCGGCGGGCTGCAACCCTGACGCTCCCAAGGACGTGCTCTACACCGTGACCGAGCTCTATCCCGAGCATGTGGTGCTGGACGGCAATCACCCGCTGGCGGGTATTGCCCTGCGCCTGGTGCTCAAGGTCGAAGGCGTGCGCGAAGCCACCGAAGAGGAAATCGGGCGCGGTACGGCCGGCACCGGCTTCTTCCGCATCCAGCCCATCGACACGCCGCCGCCAGGCAGCAGCTTGCACTAAGTCCGTCAGTGTCTTTGGCCGGGGAACCCTGCGGAACCGGCTTTGCCGGGCCGCTGGGGTTGCCCCCTTGTGGGTGGGAGACGGCTACACGCGGTGAGCCGTAACGGGGGTGATCAACTCTTGCCGGTGGAGCCGTAACCGCCTGCGCCACGCTCGGTGGCCGCAGGGAACTCGCTGACGACATTGAACTGCGCCTGCACCACCGGCACGACGACCAGCTGCGCGATGCGCTCCATGGGTTCGATGGTGAAAGCCGTGGGACTGCGGTTCCAGGCGCTCACCATGAGCTGACCCTGGTAGTCGCTGTCGATCAGCCCCACCAGATTGCCCAACACGATGCCGTGCTTGTGGCCCAGGCCCGAACGCGGCAGGATCAGCGCCGCATAACCCGGATCGGCCAGGTGGATGGCGATGCCCGTGGGAATAAGCTGCCAGGCATTGGGCTGCAGGGTCACGGCCTCGGTCAGGCAGGCCCTCAGGTCCAGGCCAGCACTACCGGGGGTTGCATAAGCGGGCAATTGATCCGCCATGCGCGGATCCAGAATCTTGACGTCGATGTTCATGGGGTAGGGGAAAAACGGAAAGAAAACTTCAGGACGACACCGGCAAACGGCGCGTGATCTCGGCCACCAGCTGGCGCGCCAGGGTCAGCTTGTCCGCACGCGGCAGCTCGGTCACGCCCTTGTCGTCCACCAGCAGCAGCACGTTGTCGTCCTGGCCGAAGGTGGCCGGGCCGATATTGCCCACCAGCAGGGGCACGCCCTTGCGCTCGCGCTTGGCCTGGGCGTGGGCCAGCAGGTCATGGCTTTCGGCCGCAAACCCGACGCAATAGAGCGCACCGCTTTTCGCACGCGCGCTCTGGGCCACACCGGCGAGGATGTCGGGGTTCTCGATGAAGGTGAGCGACGGAACGCTGCCGGACCCGTCCTTCTTGATCTTCTGCTCGGCAGAACTGGCTGGACGCCAATCAGCCACCGCCGCTGTTGCTACAAAAACAGTAGCAACAGAAACCTCCGCATCGACTGCCTGCTGCATGTCACGCGCCGAACGCACGTCGATGCGGCGCACGCCGCGCGGCGTGGGCAGGTGCACCGGGCCGGCCACGAGCGTCACCTCGGCACCCGCCTCGCGCGCGGCGCGCGCAATGGCAAAACCCATCTTGCCGCTGGAGCGGTTGGTGATGCCCCGCACCGGGTCGATGGCCTCGTAGGTCGGGCCGGCCGTCACCAGCACGCGCTGGCCGCGCAGGGTCTTGGGCTGGAAGAAGGTGATCACCTCCTCCAGCAATTCCAGAGGCTCGAGCATGCGGCCGTCACCCGTCTCGCCACAGGCCTGGTCACCCGAGCCGACCGCGAACACATGGGCGCCGTCGGCCTGCAGCTGGGCCACATTGCGCTGCGTGGCCGGGTTGGCCCACATCTCGCGGTTCATGGCCGGGGCAATCAGCAACGGCACCGTCTCGATGGGGCGGGCCAGGCACATCAGGCTCAGCAGGTCGTCGGCGCGGCCGTGCAGCAGCTTGGCCATGAAATCGGCGCTGGCCGGGGCGATCAGGATGGCGTCGGCCTCGCGGCTGAGGTTGATGTGCGCCATGTTGTTGGTTTCACGCGGGTCCCACTGCGAGTGGTAGACCGGGCGGTTCGACAGAGCCTGCATCGTCACCGGCGTGATGAACTGGGCGGCGGACTCGGTCATCACCACCTGCACGGTGGCGCCCTCCTTGATCAGGGCGCGGCAGAGTTCGGCCGCCTTGTAGCAGGCAATGCCCCCGGTCAGGCCCAGGACGATGTGTTTTCCAGCCAAGTCGTTCATGGCCCGCAATGTAACAGTTTGGCAGGAACTTTCAGCCTTACCGCAGGGCTGTCACGCCCCGAAGCCTATAATCTCGCTTTACCACCTCCTCGGACCCGCGTCCGAACCTGACATGACCAAATTCGTCTTCGTCACCGGCGGTGTGGTGTCCTCCCTGGGCAAGGGAATCGCCTCAGCGTCTCTGGCCGCGATCCTGGAATCGCGGGGCCTCAAAGTCACCCTCATCAAACTCGATCCCTATCTGAACGTCGACCCGGGAACGATGTCGCCCTTCCAGCACGGCGAGGTGTTTGTGACCGATGACGGTGCCGAGACCGACCTGGACCTGGGCCACTACGAGCGTTTCATCGAAACGCGGATGAAGAAGACCAACAACTTCACGACCGGCCAGATCTACAAGAGCGTGCTCGAGAAAGAGCGCCGCGGCGACTACCTGGGCAAGACCGTGCAGGTCATCCCCCACGTCACCAACGAAATCCAGGAGTACGTCAAGCGCGGCGCCGGTTACGACACCCCCGAGGCGGTGGACGTGGCCATCGTCGAGATCGGCGGCACCGTGGGCGACATCGAGTCCCTGCCCTTCCTGGAGGCCGTGCGCCAGCTGAGTTTGCGCCTGGGCCCGAACAACGCGGCCTTTGTGCACCTGACCTATGTGCCCTGGATCGCCGCCGCCGGCGAACTCAAGACCAAACCCACCCAGCACACCGTGCAGAAGCTGCGCGAGATCGGTATCCAGCCCGACGCGCTGCTGTGCCGTGCCGACCGGTCCATCCCCGATGACGAGCGCGAGAAGATCTCCCTCTTCACCAATGTGCCGGAGTGGGGCGTGATCTCCATGCCCGACGTGGACACCATCTACAAGGTGCCGCGTGTGCTGCACGAGCAGGGCCTGGACGGCTTGATCTGCGACAAGCTGCGCCTGAACACCCCGCCGGCCAACCTCAAGCGCTGGGATTCCCTGGTCTACGAGACCGAGCATCCCCAAGGTGAGGTCACCATCGCCATGGTCGGCAAGTACGTGGACCTGACCGACAGCTACAAGTCCGTCAACGAAGCCCTGCGCCACGCCGGCATGCGCAACCATGTGCGCGTGAAGATCGAGCACGTCGACTCGGAAACCATCACCGACGAGACCCTCGCCCGCCTGGCCAAGTACGACGCCATCCTGGTGCCCGGCGGCTTCGGCAAGCGCGGCATCGAAGGCAAGATCAGCACCGCGCGCTACGCCCGTGAGCACAAGGTGCCCTACCTGGGCATCTGCCTGGGCATGCAGGTCGCCACCATCGAATACGCGCGCCATGTGGCCGGTCTGAAGGACGCCAACAGCACCGAGTTCGAGCCCGACACGCCGCACCCGGTGATCGCGCTGATCACCGAGTGGAAGGACGCCGATGGCAGCATCCAGCAGCGCACCGCCAACTCCGACCTCGGCGGCACCATGCGCCTGGGCGCGCAGAGTTCCGACGTGGCCTC
>JBEIPS010000201.1:0-1925 GCA_040376915.1 Hylemonella sp. | reverse complement strand
CAGCCTGCAGATGCGTGGCCTGCGCCTGCGCAATCTCGAGATGCCCTGGTCGGGCCGGCGCAATTACGACGTGGGCCCCGAGGCCGCCGAGGCCGAGGTGGCGCGGGCGCTGGAGGAGCTGCGACGCGAAGGTGCCGCGCGGCTTTTCCTGGTGGGACACAGCCAGGGTGGCCTGTTTGCCCTGCATCTGGGCGCCAGACTGCCCTTGGCCGGCGTGGTGGCCGTGGCGCCGGGCGGCAATGTGGCCTCACAGATCTACGAGCAGTACATCGGTCGCGACCGCGCCCGTGCGCGTGAACTCGTGGCCGCAGGCCGGGGAAGCGAGGTGGGGGATTTTGCGGATTACGAGGGTGGCAAGAGCACCACCGAGGTCCGTGCCCGCGCCGATGTCTATTGGGCCTGGTTCAACCCCCAGGGGGTGATGCACCAGGAGCGCGCCCTGCGGGCCCTGCCCCCGCAGCTCCCCGTGCTCTACATCGCACCCACGTCAGACTATCCGGCCTTGCGGCGCGCCAACCCCAGCCTGTATGCATTGATTCCCAGCCAGCCGCTCACGCGCTATCTGCAGCCCCCGGCCAGCCACACGAATGCGCCGACCGTGGCGCGGGATGCAATTGCGGACTGGCTGATCGAAGTCGCCACCGCGCGCTAGCCCGCGCTTTGCAGCGCCAGCCCCGCGTGTTCGCGCAGCGGGTGGAAGTGGATTTTCGGGAAGCGCTCCTGTGCCAACCGTACGTCATAGGGTGAGGTGCACAGATAGGCCAGGGTGTCGGCCGCGTCACGCGCCATGCGCGTGGGGTAGGCGTCGACAAAAGCCTTGAGCTCGGCCGGGGTGTCGGCCGTGATCCAGCGTGCGCCCGTGTACTGGCAGCCTTCCAGGCGCACGTCGGCGTCGTACTCGCCCTTCAGGCGGTGCTGCACCACCTCAAACTGCAGCTGGCCGACAGCGCCCAGCAGCATATTGCCGCCCATCTCGGGGCGGAAGACCTGGATGGCGCCTTCCTCGCCGAGCTGGGCCAGGCCCTGCTGCAGCTGCTTGGTGCGCAGCGGGTTCTTGAGCACCACGGTCATGAAAAGCTCGGGCGCGAAGAAGGGCAGGCCGGTGTACTGCAGGGCGATGGAGCCGTCGGTGATGGTGTCGCCCAGCTGCACGCCGCCGTGGGTGGTGAAACCCACGATGTCGCCGGCATAGGCCTCTTCCACCGCCTCGCGGCGCTGGCTCATGAAGGTCACCACGCTGGTGGGGCGCAGTTCCTTGGCGGAGCGCTGCACCTTTAGTTTCATGCCCGGCGCGTATTTGCCTGAGCAGACGCGCACAAAGGCGATGCGGTCGCGGTGGTTGGCGTCCATGTTCGCCTGCACCTTGAACACCACGCCGGAGAAAGCGTCGTCGTCGGGCTGCATCTCCTTGACGACCGGCTGCTTGTTGACGACCAGCGAGCTGGTGCGCGGGCCGGGCGAGGGTGCCAGGTCCACCAGCGCGTCCAGCACTTCCATCACACCGAAGTTGTTCACGCCGGAGCCAAAGAACACCGGGGTCTGCTTGCCGGCCAGAAAGGCCGCGCGGTCGAAAGCGGGCGAGGCGCCGGTGGCCAGTTCCATGCTCTCTTCGGCGGCTTCGAACTCGGAGCCGAAACGCTTGAGCAGCTTGTCGCGGTCGCTCAGCGGCACGGTGTCGAAATCCTGCGGGCGGCGTTCGCTGCCCGATTCGAAGACCGTCATGGCCTGGGTGCGCAGGTTGATGATGCCGCCGAAACTCTTGCCCTGGCCGACCGGCCAGGTCATGGGCACGCAGGGCATGCCCAGTTCGCGCTCCACCTCGTCCAGGATGTCCAGCGGGTCGCGCACCTCGCGGTCCATCTTGTTGACGAAGGTGATGATGGGTGTGTCGCGCTGGCGGCAGACCTCGATCAGGCGGCGCGTCT
>JBEIPS010000048.1:0-22110 GCA_040376915.1 Hylemonella sp. | reverse complement strand
GAGACGGTGACCGGGCAGCCGGCGGCCAGCGCGATCTGGCGCGCGATATTGGAACCCGTGGCGCCCTCGGGCGTGGCACAGCCCATGAGCACATCGTCCACTTCACCGGACTCGATGCCGGCGCGCTGGATGGCGTGCTGCGCGGCATGGCCGCCCAGGGTGGCGCCGTGGGTCATGTTGAAAGCGCCCTTCCAGCTCTTGGCCAGAGGGGTGCGTGCGGTGGATACGATAACGGCGTTCGTCATGGTCAGGTCTTTCTGGCTAAGGATTCGGTTCGGGCTCAAGGCGTCTCGGGCCGCGAGACATTCCGCAAGAGCTGGTGATAAAACTGGATGGCTTCGACATAGTTGGCGACCGAGATGCGCTCGTCGGTGCCATGGAAACGGGTCAGGTCCTCGGGCCGGGCGCGCACCGGCGAGAAACGGTAGATCTGCCCCGACAGTTCGGTGTAGTGGCGCGAGTCGGTGGCCGCGATCATCAGGCCGGGTGCCACCACCGTGCCGGGAAACACCTCGCGCACCGTGCGACCCAGCAGGCGATAGGCCGGGCTGGCCATGGGCGATACCGGGGAGGCCTCGTTCGCCCACTCGCGTGGCTTGACCTTGATGGCCTCGTTGCCGATGGCCCGTTGCACATGGTCCTGCACGCCCGCCACCGTGTCACCTGGCAGCAGCCGGAAGTTGACCACGGCTTCGGCGTGGCCCGGCAGCACATTGTCCTTGTTGCCGGCCTGGAAGATGGTCAGCGCCGTGGTGGTGCGCAACATGGCATGGCTGCTCGGGCTTTTCTCCAGCTGCGCCTGCACCAGGGGGCGGAAGAGCCACAGATTGGAGAGCAACACGCGGTTCGCCCCCGTCATCTCCGGCGCCAGGGTGTCGAACATGTCCAGCGCCACGCCGCGGATGGCGGCTGGCATCTGCCTGTCTTCCAGACGGGCCAGGGCCGTGCTCATCATGCCGATGGCGGTGTGCGCCGGCGGCATGGAGGAATGGCCGGGCGCGGTGTCCAGGCTGATCTCGTAAGAGGCATACCCCTTCTCTGCCACGCCGATGAGCGCTGCCGGCTGGTTCAGCCCGGGCAGCACACCCTGGGTGATCACCAGGCCTTCGTCCAGCACAAAGTCCAGCTGGACGCCGCGCGATTTCAGCAGCGCGGCGATGGCCCGGGCGCCTCGACGGCCACCCACCTCCTCGTCCGCACCGGCGATCAGGTAGACCGTCTGGCGCGGCTGGAAACCCGCGGCCAGCAGCATTTCGATGGCCTCCAGCTGGGACATCAGGTTGCCCTTGTTGTCCCAGGCGCCGCGGCCCCAGACATAACCATCACGGATCTCGCCGGCAAAAGGCGGTACCTGCCACTTGCCCTCGGTCCCGGAAGCGATGGGCACCACATCCTGGTGCGCCATCAGCGCGACGGGCCTGGCCTGCGGGTCGCTGCCCGCCCAGGTGTAGAGCAGCGACAGCCCGCCCACGAGCTCGCGCTTGAGCTGGGCGTGCAGACGCGGGAAGGACCGCGCCAGGAAGGCCTGGAACTTCTCGAACTCCTCACGGTTCAGTGCCGGGTCGTTTTCGCTGGAGACGGTGCGGAAGCGCACGGCCGCCCCCAGGCGGGACGCGGCCTGCGTCGCATCCACCCGGACCGGCTCGATTGCCTCCACCGCGATCTGCCGCGACGGCGTCAGCCAGGTCTTGCCAGCCACCGCCAGTACCAGCACGGCGATGAGCAGCAAGAGGGCCAGCAGGCCGCGGCGCATGATTTTTCCGCTGTTCATGGCTCTGTTTCAGCTTCCGTTCATGAAGGCAGCTGGTCCGCTCAGCCGTTGAAGCCCTTGCCTTCGGCCACCAGCTTGGCCAGCAGCGGTGCGGGTTGCCAGAACTTGGCGTCGTCCAGCGGGTTCTGTGCGAAGCGCTGCATGCTCTGGGCCACGTTGAACAGGCCGATGGTGTCGGCGTACTGCATGGGGCCGCCGCGGTGGATGGGGAAACCATAACCCGTCAGGTAGACCATGTCGATGTCGCTGGCACGCGAGGCTATGCCCTCCTCCACGATGTGCGCGCCCTCGTTGACCAGGGCGTAGACCAGACGCTGCACGATTTCCTCGTCGGAGATCTTGCGCGGTGTGATGCCCGTGTCCTTGCGGTGCTTCTCGATCATCTCCACCACCACCGGGCTGGGGATGGCGTCGCGCTTGCCGGGCTTGTAGTCGTACCAGCCGGCACCGGTCTTCTGGCCGTAACGGCCCATCTCGCACAGGAGGTCGGCCGTCTTGCTGTATTTCATGCCCGGCTTTTCCACGTAACGGCGCTTGCGGATGGCCCAGCCGATGTCGTTGCCTGCCAGGTCACCCATGCGGACGGGGCCCATGGCAAAGCCGAATTTCTCGACCGCGCGGTCGACCTGCTCGGGCGTGGCGCCCTCCTCGATCAGGAAACCCGCCTGGCGGCTGTACTGTTCGATCATGCGGTTGCCGATGAAACCATCGCAGACACCCGAGACCACAGCTGTCTTCTTGATGGTCTTGGCCACGGCCATCACGGTGGCCAGCACGTCCTTGCCGGTCTTGGCGCCGCGGATCACTTCCAGCAGCTTCATGACGTTGGCCGGGCTGAAGAAATGCAGGCCCACCACATCCTGTGGACGTTTGGTGAAGGAGGCAATCTTGTTGACGTCCAGCGTGGAGGTGTTGGAGGCCAGGATGGCACCGGGTTTCATGACCTCGTCGAGTTTCTTGAACACGGTTTCCTTGACGCCCATCTCCTCGAAGACGGCCTCGATCACGAGGTCGGCGTCCTTCAGGTCCTCGTAGTTCAGCGTGGTCGACAACAGCGCCATGCGCTGGTCGTACTTGTCCTGCTTGAGCTTGCCCTTGGTGACCTGGGCTTCGTAGTTCTTGCGGATGGTGGCCAGGCCGCGGTCCAGTGCGTCCTGCTTCATCTCCAGCATCTTCACGGGGATACCGGCGTTCAGGAAGTTCATGGTGATGCCGCCACCCATGGTGCCGGCGCCAATCACGGCGACAGCCTTGATCTCGCGCTTCGGGGTGTCTTCCGGCACGTCCGGAATCTTGGAGGCGGCGCGCTCGGCCGCGAAGATGTGGCGCAATGCGCGGCACTCGGGCGTCCACATCAGGTTGATGAAGAGCTCACGCTCGTAGAGCAGGCCCTCGTCGAACTTTTTCTTCGTGGCGGCTTCCACGGCATCCACGCACTTGAGCGGGGCCGGAAAGTTCTTGCTCATGCCACCCACCATATTGCGGGCGAACTGGAAGTAGGCGTCACCCAGCGGGTGCTTGGCCGGCAGGTTGCGCACCAGGGGCAGCGGGCGCACATCGGCCTTCTCGCGCGCCAGGGCCATGGCTTCGTCGAGCAGGGTCTCGTTGGACTTGGCCAGCTTGTCGAACAGCTTCTGGCCAGGCACCATGGCCAGCATCTCGCTGGGCACGGGCTCGCCGCTGACGATCATGTTCAGGGCGGGTTCCACACCCAGGGCGCGCGGCAGGCGCTGTGTGCCGCCGGCACCGGGGATCAGGCCCAGTTTCACCTCAGGCAGGGCCACCTTGCAGCCCGGCGCGGCGATGCGGTAGTGGCAGCCCAGGGGCAGTTCCAGCCCGCCGCCCATGGCGATGGTGTGCATGGCCGCCACCACGGGCTTGGCCGAATTCTCGACCGCCAGGATGACGCTGAGCAGATTGGGTTCCTGCAAGGCCTTGGGCGTGCCGAATTCCTTGATGTCCGCGCCGCCCGAGAAGGCCTTGCCGGCACCGGTGATGACGATGGCCTTGACCTTGTCGTCGGCATTGGCCTTGGCCAGCGCTTCGGTGATGCCCTTGCGGGTTTCGTAGCCCAGGCCGTTGACGGGCGGGTTGTTCAGCGTGATCACGGCGACGTCGCCATGCACCTTGTATTCAGCGCTCATGCTTGCGTTCCTCGGGTGGTTCAGAAAATAGAACGATCGTTCGATTTTTGATTGTAGAAGGTTTATGTTGCGACGCAACGAGGGTTTGTCGCGGCTGGGACAAACCCCCTGGAAACCCCGCCGGAAGGGCTCAGACCTCGAGCCACTCCTTGCGGGTGTAGCTGTCGTTGCGCAGCGCTTCGGGGGTGCCCTCGAAGACGATGCTGCCGTGCCCCATGACCAGGGCGCGGTCGGAGATGGCCATGGCGATGGTCAGCTTCTGTTCGATCAGCAGCACCGAGATGCCGCGCTCCTTGAGCGTCTTCAGGTACTGACCCACCAGCTCCACGATCTTGGGCGCCAGGCCCTCGGTAGGCTCGTCGATGATGATGAGGTCCGGGTCGCCCATGAGGGTGCGGCACAGGGTCAGCATCTGCTGCTCGCCGCCCGACAGCACGCCGGCTTCGGTGTGCTGGCGCTCCTTGAGGCGCGGGAACATGGTGTACATGTCGTCGAAGCTCCAGCGGCTCTTGCGGCCCTTGCCCTTCTCGCCCAGCATCAGGTTCTGGTGCACGGTCAGGTCAGGGAAGATGTCGCGGTTTTCGGGCACATATCCCAGTCCCAGGTGGGCGATCTCGAAGGCCTTCCTGCCCTGGATCTCCGCGTCGCGCCACTTCACGCTACCGGCGCAATCGACCAGGCCCATGACGGCCTTGGCCGTGGTGGAGCGGCCCGAACCGTTGCGCCCCAGCAGGGCCACGATTTCGCCAGGCTGTACCTCGAAACTCACGCCATGCAGCACATGGCTCTTGCCATAAAAGGCGTGCAGGCTCTCAACTTTCAGCAAAGCCGTCATCTCAATGTCCCCCCGCCTGCGAGTCTGCCACGGGTGAGCCCAGATAGGCTTCCTGTACCCGGGCATTGGAGCGCACCGCCTCGGGTGTGTCGAAGGCCAGCAGCTCGCCGTAGACCACCACCGCGATCTTGTCGGCCAGGCCGAAAACCACGCCCATGTCGTGCTCCACGGTCAGCAGGGTCTTGCCCTCGGTGACCTCGCGGATCAGCTTGATGAACCGTGTGGTCTCGCTCTTGCTCATGCCGGCGGTCGGCTCGTCCAGCAGGATCACGCTGGCCCCGCCGGCAATCGTGACGCCGATTTCCAGCGCCCGCTGTTCGGCATAGGTCAGGTTCACAGCCAGGATGTCGCGCTTCTTGTCCAGGCGGATCATCTCCAGCAGTTCCTCGGTGCGGTCGTTGGCATCGTCCAGGTCGGCCAGGAACTTGAAGAAGGTATAGCGATAGCCCATGCTCCAGAGCACGGCGCAGCGCAGGTTCTCGAACACGCTGAGCTTGGGGAAGATGTTGGTGATCTGGAAGCTGCGCGCCAGGCCCATTCGGTTGATCTCATAGGGCTGCATGCCATCGATGCGCTTGCCGTGCAGCAGCACTTCGCCGCTGGTCGGTCCGAAACGCCCGCTGATGAGGTTGAACAGCGTGGACTTGCCGGCGCCGTTGGGGCCGATCACGGCCACGCGCTCACCGGGCTGCACCACCAGGTCGACCCCGCGAATGATCTCGGTCTTGCCGAAGCTCTTGCGCAGGTCCTTGAGTTCCAGTGCGGGTTGCTTCATGTGGTCTGCCCCGCTCATAGCGCTTCCCTCCGCTTGATTTCCTTCTCGATGTCTTCCTGGATCTCACCCCACTCGTGTACGTAATGGCGGCGGCACAGCTCAAAGAGGCCCAGGCCCGTCAGCAGCACGAAGGCGCCGCCGAACCAGTGGTCGACGTTGTGCGCGTTGAGCGGGATGCCGATGAAACGCAGCTCGGGCCCCAGGGAGAGATTGAGCTGCAGGTGGTAGACCATCTCGATCAGGACCGCCGCGCCCAGCAACAGCACCAGGGCCGAGATGGCCAGGCCTAGGTAGCTGACCCACAGTTTGCGCAGGAAACCGAAGCTGGCCACACGCAGGTTCATCATGATCAGGCTGGCGATGCCGCCCGGCGCGTACATCACCATGAATACGAAGATCAGGCCCAGGTACAGCAGCCAGGCCTTGGTGATCTCGGACAGCAGTACCGAGGCCAGCACCATCAGCACCCCGCCGATGATGGGGCCGAAAAAGAAGGTGGCACCACCGAGGAAGGTGAACAAGAGGTAGGCGCCGGAACGGATGCCGCTCACCACTTCCGCCGTGACGATCTCGAACAGGATCACGCCCAGACCGCCCGCGATGCCGGCGAAGAAACCCGAGATGATGAAGGCCAGGTAACGCACCCGCTGGGTGCTGTAGCCGATGAACTCCACCCGCTCCGGGTTGTCCCGCACGGCGTTGAGGATGCGCCCCAGCGGCGTGCGCGTGAAGGCGAACATGAGCGCCACGCAGATGAAGGTGTAGATCGCGATCAGGTAATAGACCTGGATGCCCGGGCCGAAGTTGATACCGAAGAATGAGGTGCCCGTCACCCGGTTGCCCGAGACACCCGCCTCGCCGCCGAAGAATTCGGAGAACATCAGGGACATGGCGAAGACCAGTTCGGCCATGCCCAGCGTGATCATCGCAAAGGGTGTGCCGGACTTGCGCGTGGTGACATAACCAAAAAGCACGGCAAAGGCCATGCCGGTAAAGCCGCCGATGATGGGCAGCAGGCTGACCGGAATGGGCAGGGTCCCCTTGCTGACCATGTTCAGGGCATGGACGGCCATGTAGGAGCCCAGGCCTGAATAGACGGCGTGACCGAAACTCAACATGCCGCCCTGCCCCAGCAGCATGTTGTAGGACAGGCAGGCGATGATGGCGATGCCCATCTGCGAGAGCATGGTCACCGACAGGCCGCTGGTGAAGACCTTGGGTGCAAAGAACAGCAGCAGGCCAAAGAAGCCCCAGATGATCCAGCGGCCGACGTTGTAAGGCTTGAACTCGTAATACTGCTTCACTTCGCGGTTCCCATGGCACTAGGTTTCAGCAAAGAAGGATGCATAGCATGATGCAAACCGAGGGCTACCGCGGAACCGGCTTTGCCGGGCCGCTGGTAGCGCCCCCTTGAGGGGGAGGCGCCGAAGGCGCTTCGGGGGTGTTTCATATTCATTCGTCCCTCGTGCCGAGCAGACCCTTGGGCCGGAAGATCAGGATCAGGACCAGGAAGAGGTAGGGCAGGATGGGTGCCACCTGCGAGAGGGTGAGCTTGAGCACCGAGTTGTTGCGTGCCGCGGCGCTGAGCTCCAGGCCGAACTGCTGGGCCAGCGTGAGGAAGGAATAGTCGAAGGCGACGGCGAAAGTCTGGATCACGCCGATCAGCACCGAAGCCAGGAAAGCACCGGAGAGCGAACCCAGGCCACCCACCACCACCACCACGAAGATGACGGAGCCCACCGTGCCAGCCATGGCCGGCTCGGTGACAAAGGTGCTGCCGCCGATCACGCCGCCCAGGCCGGCCAGCGCGGCGCCGGCGCCGAAAACCAGCATGAACACCCGCGGTACGTTGTGCCCCAGGGATTCGACCATCTCGGGATGGGTCAGCGCAGCCTGGATCACCAGGCCGATGCGGGTGCGCGTGAGCATGAGCCACAGGGACACCAGCATGAACAGCGCTACCAGCATCATGAAACCACGCGTGGCCGGGAACGGCGAGCAGGCGGCCGCCTCGCAGAGCTCGGCCGGCGCCACGCCCCAGACCAGGCTGATGCCATCGCTCGCGTGGTTGAGCAGCGTGAACATCGGGCCCTGCAGCAGCTCGGGCGGGCCGAATTCCACCGCGGTACGGCCCCAGACCAGCTGCACCAGCTCGAGGATGATGTAGGACAGGCCGAAGGTGATCAGCAGTTCAGGCACGTGGCCGTACTTGTGCACCTTGCGCAGGGCCAGTCGCTCGAAGACGGCCCCCAGCGCACCAACCAGGAGCGGCGCCACGATCAGGCCGGGCCAGAAGCCGACCAGGGAAGCCACGCTGTAGCCGATGTAGGCGCCGAGCATGTAAAAACTCGCGTGGGCGAAATTGAGCACGCCCATCATGCTGAAGATCAGCGTCAGCCCGGAGCTGAGCATGAACAGCAAGAGCCCGTAGCTCAAGCCATTGAGCATGGAGATGATGAAGAACTCCATCAGGGAACAACCTTCCGTGTCTGCGCGGCAGACCTCAATACATACATCTCAGACATGAAAAGGGCCCGATCGTCCGAAGGCTATCGGGCCCCGCACACATGCCGCGACCTGAAGATCAGGGGCGCTTCATCTGGCAGCTGGTGGGTGTGCTGGACACGTAGGACGGGAATTCCTTGACCAGGGCCAGGGTCATGCCGGTGTTTTCCGGGCTGTAGGGGAACTTCTTGTCCGCCTTCTGCCAGACCGTCAGGAACAGCGGCTGCTGGTTCTGGTGGTCGGCCTTGCGCATCTCGACGTCACCGTTGTAGCTCTTGTACTTCAGACCTTCCAGAGCGGCGGCCACCTTGACCGGGTCGGTCGACTTGGCCTTGGCCATGGCTTCACCCAGGGCCTTGTAGATGTGGATCACGGAGCCGGTATAGAAGTCGTCCTTGAACTTGGCCTTGTACTCCGCCTGCCATTTGCCCATGTCGCCACCCATGTTGTAGTGGTTGTAGGAGATCTGGAAGACGCGACCCGCGCTGGTTTGGCCCAGGGCAGTGGGCGTGCCGCTCACACCGGTGTAGTAGGTGTAGAACTTGCCGGTATAGCCGCCTTCGTTGGCCGCCTTGACCAGCAGGGCCAGGTCGGAACCCCAGTTGCCGGTGATCACGGTGTCGGCGCCCGAAGCCTTGATCTTGGCGATGTAGGGCGCGAAATCACGCACCTGGGCCAGGGGGTGCAGGTCTTCGCCGGCGATCTTCACGTCGGGACGCTTGAGTGCCAGCAGCTCCTTGGCGAACTTGGCGACCTGGTGGCCGTGCGAGTAGTTCTGGTTCAGCAGGTAGACGCTCTTGATGTCCTTCTGGTCCTTCATGAAGGTGGTGATGGCTTCCATCTTCATGGACGTGTCGGCATCGAAACGGAAGTGCCAGTAGTTGCACTTGCTGTTGGTGAAGTCGGGGTCCACGGCCGAGTGGTTCAGGTAGATGATCTCCTTGCCGGGGTTGCGCTCGTTGTGCTTGGCCACGGCGTCGATCAGCGCGCCGGCCACCGAGGAGCCATTGCCCTGGGTGATGTAGCGCACGCCCTGGTCGATGGCCGCCTTGAGCTGGTTCAGGCTCTCGGCCGGGCTGAGCTTGTTGTCGAGGGCGATGATCTCGAACTTCACGCCGGCCGGGTTGCCCGCGCCGCTGAATTTCTCGCCGAAGAACTGGAAGCTGCGCACCTGGTTGTTGCCAACAGGGGCCATCAGGCCGGACAGCGGATCGATCCAGGCGATCTTCACGGTTTCGCCCTTCTGGGCAAGGGCCGCACCGGCAAAAGCCAGCATGGCGGCGGCGGTGACAAGTTTCGTGGTGAACTTCATTTGAAATATCTCCTCGTTGACAAAACCATTGCAGCGTAACCAAATTCAACTGTTGCAGCGCTAGGGATTGCCCTAGAACTATCGCCTTTGCGACTCCGCAGTCCCGGGCCATTCGACCTTGCACCGCGGCGGGTCATTCAGCATGCCCGGGTGCCTCAGGTGCCCGGGAGCCTGTAGTCCTTGAGCGTCTCGCGCAGCCGGGTCTTGAGCATCTTGCCGGTGGCGCCCAGGGGGATGGCATCGACAAAGATCACGTCGTCCGGGATCTGCCACTTGGCCGTCTTGCCCTCGTAGAACTGGAGCAGCTCTTCCTTGCTCAGCTCGGCCCCCGGCTTCTTCACCACCACGACCACGGGCCGCTCGTCCCACTTGGGGTGTTTCATGCCGACGCAGGCCGCCATGGCCACGGCCGGATGGGCCACGGCGATGTTTTCCACGTCGATCGAGCTGATCCACTCGCCGCCGGACTTGATCACGTCCTTGCTGCGGTCGGTGATCTGCATATAACCGTCGGGGTCGATGGTGGCCACATCGCCGGTGGGAAACCAGCCCTGGCCATGGGCATCCTTGACCAGCGGGTCCCCGCCCTCGCCCTTGAAGTACTCGCCCAGGATCCAGGGGCCACGCACCAGCAGGTCGCCGTAGGCCTTGCCGTCCCAGGGCTGCTCCTTGCCGTCGCCGCCCACGATCTTCATGTCCATGCCGTAGATGGCACGCCCCTGCTTGAGGCGGATCTTCATCTGCTCGGACTCGGGCATGGTCAGGTGCTTGTTCTTGAGCGTGCACAGGGTGCCCAGGGGCGACATCTCGGTCATGCCCCAGGCGTGCAGCACTTCCACGCCGTACTCCTCGCGGAAGGCGGCAATCATGGCCGGCGGGCAGGCCGAGCCGCCGATCACTGTGCGCTTGAGCGTGGAGAATTTCAGGCCACCGGGTTTCATATGGCCCAGCAGCATCTGCCAGATGGTGGGCACGCCGGCCGCATAGCTCACACGCTCGGCCTCGATCAGTTCGTAGATGGACTTGCCGTCCAGGGCCGGCCCCGGGAACACCAGCTTGGCGCCGGTCAGCGCGGCTGAATAGGGGATGCCCCAGGCGTTGACGTGGAACATGGGCACCACCGGCAGCACCGAATCGCGTGCGCTCAGGCACATCACATCGGGCAGTGCCGCCGCATAGGCGTGCAGGATGGTAGAGCGGTGGCTGTACAGCGCAGCCTTGGGGTTGCCCGTGGTGCCGCTGGTGTAGCACATGCTGGAGGCCGAGTTCTCGTCGAACTCGGGCCACTGGTATTTTTCACTTTGCGCGCCGATCCAGGCCTCGTAGCTCTGCAGACCCGGCACGCCGGAGTCCTTGGGCAACTTGTCGGCGTCACACAGGGCAATCCAGTGCTTCACCGTGGTGCATTTGGCGTGCACGGCCTGGATGATGGGCAGGAAGCTCAGGTCGAAACACAGCACCTGGTCTTCGGCATGGTTGGCGATCCAGGCGATCTGCTCAGGGTGCAGGCGCGGGTTGAGGGTGTGCAGCACACGGCCCGAGCCGCTGACGCCGAAATACAGTTCCAGATGGCGATAACCGTTCCAGGCCAGGGTGGCCACCCGGTCGCTGAACTGCAGCTTCATGGCGTCCAGCGCATTGGCCACGCGGCGGGCCCGCACGGCGACGTCACGCCAGTGGTAGCGGTGGATGTCGCCTTCGACGCGGCGCGAGACGATCTCGCCGTCTCCGTGGTGCCGTTCGGCAAAGTCGATCAGGGACGAAATCAGCAGGGGCTGGCTTTGCATCAATCCGAGCATGGACAGGTCTCCTTCTTTGTTCTTGGTGCTCTGCATGCCAGTATGAACCAAGGGTTGGACCTGTTCACTGAGGGTAAGTCCCTGATCCGCACCGGAGATCGTCGGCTGCGAGACAATCCCCTCATGTCTCTTGCCATCGACGCCGTCCAGGATCGCCCCGCCGCGGTCGACAGCGGTTTGACCTGGGTCAACCGCTACGCCGCCCTCGGCCCGGCCTTCCACACCGCCCTCCCCCCGCAGCCCCTGCCCGCCCCCTACTGGGTCGGCCAGAGCCGCGGCGTGGGCCAGGCCCTGGGCTTGGCGGAGGACTGGGTGAACTCGGAGGATCTGCTGCAGGCCTTCAGCGGCAACCGCCCCCTGGCCGGCAGCCAGTCCGTGGCCACGGTCTACAGCGGCCACCAGTTCGGCGTCTGGGCCGGCCAGCTCGGTGACGGCCGCGCCCTGCTGCTGGGGGAAACAGAAGGCGGCCTGGAGGTTCAGCTCAAGGGCGCGGGCCGCACCCCCTACTCCCGCATGGGCGATGGCCGGGCCGTGCTGCGCTCCAGCATCCGCGAATTCCTCTGCAGCGAGGCCATGCAGGGCCTGGGCATACCGACCACACGCGCCCTGTGTGTCACCGGCTCCGACGCACCGGTCCGGCGCGAAACCATCGAGACCGCCGCCGTGGTCACGCGTGTGGCGCCCAGCTTCATCCGCTTCGGCCATTTCGAGCACTTTGCGGCCACGGACAGGCCCGAAGAGCTGCGCCGGCTGGCCGATTTCGTGATCGACCGCTACTACCCAGCCTGCCGCGGCACGGAGAAGTTTGCCGGCAACGCCTATGCTGCACTGCTCGAAGCCGTCAGCGAGCGCACGGCCGCCCTGCTGGCCCAATGGCAGGCCGTGGGCTTCTGCCACGGCGTCATGAATACCGACAATATGAGCATCCTGGGCCTGACCCTGGACTACGGCCCCTTCCAGTTCCTGGACGGCTACGACCCGGCCCACATCTGCAACCACTCGGACGACCAGGGCCGCTACGCCTACGGCCGCCAGCCCAACATCGCCTACTGGAACCTCTACGCCCTGGGCCAGGCCCTGTTGCCGCTGATCGAGGACCAGGAGCTGGCCCTGGCCGCGCTGGAGTCCTACAGGACCCTGTTCCCGGCCGAACTCGAGGCACGCCTGCGCGCCAAGCTGGGCCTGCAGCAGGCCCAGCCCGAGGACCGGGCGCTGGTCGAAGGCATCCTCAAGCTGCTGGCCCAGGAGCGTGTGGACCACACCATCTTCTGGCGCCGGCTCAGCCACTATGCGGCCGACGGCCAGTCCACCCCGGTGCGTGACCTGTTCCTGGACCGTGCCGCCCTGGACGACTGGCTGCGCCTCTACGATGCCCGCCTGGCCCTTGAAGGCGGCAACCGTGGGGCCGACATGTTGCAGGTCAACCCCAAGTTCGTGCTGCGCAACCACCTGGGCGAGCTGGCCATCCGCCAGGCGCGGGACAAGGATTTTTCCGGGGTCACGAAACTTCTGGCCCTGCTGGAGACTCCTTACGACGAGCACCCCGGCCATGAGGCCGAGGCCGGTTTCCCGCCCGAATGGGCCGCCGCCATCGAAATCAGTTGTTCATCTTGAGCGAGAGTTTCCAGTCATGAGTTACGCCATCCAGAAAACCGCGGAAGAGTGGAAGGCCCTGCTGGCCGAAAAGCATGCCGAGCCCGGCGCCTACCAGGTCACGCGCCATGCGGCCACCGAACGTCCGTACACGGGAAAATACGCCGACTTCTGGAAACCCGGGCACTACAGCTGTGTCTGCTGCGGCGCGCGCCTGTTCGAGGCTGACAGCAAGTTCGATGCCGGTTGCGGCTGGCCCAGCTTCTCCGAACCTGCCGAGCCCCATGCGATCGAGGAGCGACGCGACGCCAGCCACGGCATGGTGCGCGTGGAAACCGTCTGCGCCCAGTGCGGTGCCCACCTGGGCCATGTGTTCGAGGACGGCCCCACGTCCACCGGCCTGCGCTACTGCATGAATTCGGCGGCGTTGGAACACAAGCCCTGATCCTTCCTCGTCTGCTCCGATAATCCGGGCAGACTTGCCTTTATCCCCATGAAAATCCTGATCGACTTCTTCCCCATCCTGCTGTTCTTCGGCGCCTACAAGTTCTACGACATCTATGTCGCCACGGCGGTACTGATGGCCGCCACCGTGCTGCAGACCGGCCTGATGTACGCCATCGACCGCAAGCTGCAGACCATGCAGAAGATCACCCTGGCGCTGATCCTGGTCTTCGGCACCCTGACCCTGGCCCTGCACGACGACCGCTTCATCAAGTGGAAACCCACCGTGCTCTACGCGGCCATGGCCATCGCGCTGGCCGTGGCACTGTGGGCCCTCAAGAAGAACTACCTCAAGCTGCTGCTGGGCAGCCAGCTGGAGCTGCCCGATGCCGTCTGGATGCGCCTGAACGTGGCCTGGATCATCTACTGCGCCTTCATGGCCGCGCTCAATGGCTATGTAGCCGCCTTCTACAGCACCGAGGTCTGGGTCAATTTCAAGCTCTGGGGCTATGCCTTCCCCCTGCTCTTCATCGTGGGCCAGGGCCTGTACATCGCCCGCTACCTGAAGACCGACCAGGCCTGAGCCCCGTGAGCGCCGCGCAGAACCGCTTCAAGCAAGCTCGCACCGCAGTGCGCAGCACGGAGGTACTCCAGTGACACAGGATCTGTCCGGACTGGCCGAACGCATGGCCCAGCGGCTGCGGGAAAAGCTGCAGCCCGGCCTGCTGGAAGTGATCGACGAAAGCGCCGCGCATGCGGGCCATACCGGCTCCAACGGCACGCCCTACGGCACCCATTTCCGGGTGCGCATCGCTTCACCCTTTTTTACAGATGTGTCACGCGTGGCGCGCCATCGCCTTGTGTATGATGCTCTGCAAGATTTCATCGCCCAGGGCGTGCACGCCATTGCGATCGAAACGCTCTAACCCCCTCCGGTTTCCCTCTCGTTTTCCTAGGATTTATGATGAACAAGCTGATACTTCCGGCCCTGGCTCTCGCCACCTTGATGGGCACCCTGGCCCTGCCGGCCCAGGCGCAGAACCTGGCCATCGTCAACGGCAAGCCGATCCCGCTGACGCGCGTGGACGCTCTGGCCCAGCAGTTTGCCCGCTCGGGCCGCCAGATCACCCCCGAGATGATGGAAGAGCTCAAGAAGGCCGTGGTCGACCGTGAACTGCTGGTGCAGGAAGCGCAGAAGCAGGGCCTGGACGGCAGCGCCGAATTCAAGGCCCAGATGGACTTCACACGCGACTCCCTGCTGATCCGTGACCTGGTCACCACCTTCCAGAAGAACAACCCCATCACCGACGCCGAGATCCAGGCCGAATACGACAAGTTCGCTACCGCCAACAGCGGCAAGGAATACCGCGCCCGCCACATCCTGGTCGAGAAGGAGGCCGAAGCCAAGGCCATCATCGCCCAGCTCAAGAAGGGCGCCAAATTCGATGCCATCGCCAAGAAGCAGTCCAAGGACCCGGGCTCCGGCGCCAACGGCGGCGACCTGGACTGGGCCGCGGCCAGCAACTATGTGAAGGAGTTCTCCGACGCCATGGTCGCCCTGCCCAAGGGCAAGTTCACCGAGGCCCCGGTCAAGACCCAGTTCGGCTACCACGTGATCCGCCTGGACGACGTGCGTGAAGCCCAGCTGCCCAAGATCGATGACGTCAAGCCGCAGATCACCCAGCAACTGGGTCAGCAAAAGCTGATGAAGTACCAGGAAGAACTGCGCGCCAAGGCCAAGATCGAGTAATCCCTGACGGCATCCCGAAAAAAACGCGGCCACGGCCGCGTTTTTTCATGGCCGTGCCCTGCCACTCGCGGGGTTTGCTCGCTTGACGCGGGATGGCGGCCTGTGTTCAATCAGCACACGTCCCCACCCACCCAACCCAGGAGATTCCATCATGCCCACCGTGTTGAACCCACTCTTCAAAGTCGCCCTGGCCGCCAGCCTGCTGCTGGGCACCCTCGGCGCCAGTGCCCAAAGCGGCAAGACCGAAGTACTGTGGCTGGGCCAGGCCGCCGTGCGCATCTCCACACCCGGCGGCAAGGTCATCGTGGTCGACCCCTGGCTGCGCACCAACCCCAAGACACCGGCCGGTTTCAAGAACCTCGAGGCCTTGGGCAAGGTCGACCTGGTGCTGGTCACCCACGCCCACTTCGACCACGTCGCCGACGCGCCGGACCTAGCCAGGATGCACAAGGTCCCCATGTACGGCCCGGCCGGCATGAACCAGACCATTGCCACCCTGGGCGTGCTGCCGCCCGAACTGGCCCCGCGCTTCGGCAAGGGCGGCACGATCGAGCCCTTCGGCCCGGGCGGCATGAAGATCACCGCCACCCACGCCGAGCATTCCTCCGAGTACGCCTGGAAGAACCCGGCCACCACCAAGGACGAGGTCCATGTGGGCGGCGAGCCGGTCGGTTTCATCATCGAGATGGAGAACGGCTTCAAGATCTACCACATGGGGGACACCGGCCTGTTCGGCGACATGAAGTTCATCGGCGAGTACTACAAGCCTGATCTGCTGCTCATCCCCATCGGTGGCCACTTCGTCATGAACCCGGCCGACGCCGCCTATGCGGTGAAGAACTATCTCAAGCCCAGGTACGCCCTGCCCATCCACTACGGCACCATCCCGCAGCTCAAGGGCACCACGGCCGAGTTCTCGGCCGCGCTGGGCAGCGAAGCCAACAAGATGCTCAAGGTACAACCCGGCGAGAAGGTGGACTTCTGATGCCTGCCAGCAGCCCCTTGCTGGATCGCCTGCTCAAACTCTGCGCCCTGCTCGGTCTGGCCGCCCTGCTGCAAGCCTGCGGCACGGTGCCACCGGCCACCCTCCAGGCCCTGGCACCCCAGGGCACCATGCGTGCTGCCATCAACCTGGGCAACCCCATCCTGGCCAGTCGCGATGCGGCAGGCCAGCCCAAGGGGGTCTCGGTGGATCTGTCGCGCGAACTGGCTGCCCGCCTGGGTGTGAAGCTGGAACTGGTGACCTTCACTTCGGCCGGCCAGGTCGTGGAAGCGCTCAAGGCCGACAAGGTGGACATCGCCTTTGTCGCCATCGACCCCCTGCGCGGACAGGACGTGCTCTACAGCGCAGCCTATGTGGTGATCGAAGGTGCCTACCTGGTGCGCCAGGACTCCCCGATACGGCGCAATGAGGAGGTGGACCGCCCCGGCATGCGCGTGGCCGTGGGCAAGGGCAGCGCCTATGACCTCTACCTGAGCCGCGAGATCAAGCAGGCCAAGCTGGAACGTGCGCCGACCTCACCTGCCGTGGTCGACTTCTTTCTGGCGCAGAACCTGGAGGTGGCCGCCGGCGTCAAGCAGCAGCTTGAAGCCGACGCCAGACGCGTGCCCGGCCTGCGCCTGCTGCCCGGCCGTTTCATGGTCATCAACCAGGCCATGGGCACGCCGCGTGTGCGCGGCGAAGCCGGCGTCAGCTACCTGCGAGGTTTTGTCGAGGAGATGAAGGCCTCGGGTTTTGTGGCCCAGGCCCTGCGGCGTCATGGCATCGAAGGCGCGGCCGTCGCCCCGGTGGAACGCTGACATTTTTCACTCGGGCTGGGATAATCGCGGGATGTCGATTCCCGATCACCAGCTCGAGCTCCTGTCCCCGGCCCGCACGGCCGACATAGGCGTCGAGGCCATCAACCACGGCGCCGACGCCATCTATATCGGCGGCCCCTCCTTCGGCGCGCGCAGCACGGCCGACAACTCCGTGCAGGACATCGCCCGCCTGGTGCAGCACGCGCACCGCTACAACAGCCGCATCTTCGTCACGCTCAACACCATCCTGCGCGACGATGAGCTGGAGCCGGCCCGCAAGCTGGCCTGGCAGCTCTACGATGCCGGCGCGGACGCCCTGATCGTCCAGGACATGGGCCTGCTGGAAATCGACCTGCCGCCCATCCAGCTGCACGCCAGCACCCAGACCGACATCCGCACACCCGAGAAAGCCCGCTTCCTGCAGGACGCCGGCCTGAGCCAGATCGTGCTCGCGCGCGAACTCACGCTGCAGCAGATCCAGGCCATCCGCGCGCAGACGCACTGCACGCTGGAGTTCTTCATCCACGGCGCGCTCTGCGTGGCCTACAGCGGCCAGTGCTACATCAGCCACGCCCACACGGGCCGCAGTGCCAACCGCGGCGACTGCTCGCAGGCCTGCCGCCTGCCCTACCAGGTGCAGGACAGCCAGGGACGTTTTGTCGCGCACGACAAGCATGTGCTCTCGATGAAGGACAACAACCAGAGCGAGAACCTCGCCGCCCTGGTCGATGCGGGCATCCGCAGTTTCAAGATCGAAGGTCGCTACAAGGACCTGGCCTACGTCAAGAACATCACGGCGCATTACCGCAGGCTCTTCGACGAGCTGCTGGAACAACGCCCCGAACTGGCCCGCGCCTCCAGCGGCCGCACGACCTTCACCTTCACGCCCGATCCGGACCAGAACTTCAACCGCGAGTTCACCGACTACTTCGTGCAGGGCCGCAAGGAAGACATCGGCGCTTTCGACACACCCAAGAACCCGGGCCGCCGCCTGGGTTACGTTAGCAAGGTCGGCCCCGATTTCGTCGAGCTCACGGTCAGCGAGCCCGGCACCGTGCTGCACAACGGCGACGGCCTGTGCTACTACGACCTGCAGAAGGAACTCGTGGGCCTGGCCATCAACCGCGCCGAACCGGCTGGCCCGATGTCGGTGGACCAGTGGCGTGTGTATCCCAAGGACCCGATCGCCGGGCTGAAAGACCTGCGCAAGGGTACGGAACTCAATCGCAACCGCGACATGAACTGGGTGCGTTTGATGGAGAAGAAGTCCAGCGAGCGGCGCATCGGTATCTGGGCCAAACTGCAGGAAACCGCCACGGGCTTTGCCCTGGAACTGACCGACGAAGACGGCCATGCGGGCAGCGCAAGCGTGGTGGCCGCCAATGAGCCGGCGCGCAACGCCGCCCAGGCCGAACACACGCTGCGCGAGCAATTGGGCCGCTTTGGCGCCACGCTCTTCGAACCCATCGATATCTCGCTGGCCCTGAGCCAGCCCTGGTTCATTCCGGCGTCCACGCTCAACACCCTGCGCCGCGACGCCGTGGCCGCGCTGGAGGCGGCCCGCGCCGCCGCTTACGTGCGACCGCCGCGTGCAAAACCGGTGGAGCCGCCGGTGGCCTACCCGGAAGACACGCTGACCTACCTCGCCAACGTCTACAACGAGAAGGCCCGCGACTTCTATGCGAAACACGGCGTGAAGGTCATCGCCGCCGCCTACGAGAGCCATGAGGAAGAAGGCGAAGTCAGCCTCATGATCACCAAGCATTGCGTGCGCTTCTCACTGAGCCTGTGTCCCAAGCAGGCCAAGGGCGTGACGGGTGTGCAGGGCACGGTGCGCGCCGAGCCGCTGACCCTGCTCAACGGCAAGGAAAAGCTCACCCTGCGCTTCGACTGCAAACCCTGCGAGATGCACGTGGTGGGCAGGATGAAGAAGTCGGTGCTGAACCAGGCCGCGCGTGAGGCCGAGGTCGTGCCGCTGAAGTTCTACCGCACGCGTCCGCAAGCCATCACGCTGGACTGAGCGACGCCGTACTCAGTGCTGCGGTCCGGTGTCGTCCAGCGGCGCCATATCGGTCTGGTACTCCCAGTCGCCGACATGCAACACGGGCAGTTCGCTGCCCTGTCGTATGGCCTCCATCAGGGCCTGCTTTTCCTCTTCCGAGACCAGCTGGTAATGCGGATGCGCCGGCCCGGCCGTGGCCAGGGCGCCCGAGGACTGTGTCGCGTCCAGTGCCTCACCGGTGCGCCAGTAGATGGCGTCGAGCGAGAGACCGAAGCGCTCGTAGGCGCGCTTGCGTATCCAGTTTTCGGTTTCCGGGTCATCCCAGGCGCGGCCGGCATGCCGCGGCTGGAAATGCCGGCCCACATCGATCATGGCCACGAAACGGTGGTGGCGCTGGTCCAGCGGCATGGTACGCAGGCGGTAGCTGTCCGCCGCCACGTTCAGGGCCTGCAGGCTTTCCCGCACGGTCTGGTCCAGCAGTTCACGCCGGAACGCCTTGCGTTCCTCCAGGTCCATGCGCCGGGGCAGCATGGAGTCGGTACTGAGCGTTTCCGGGCTCGCGCCCTGGCTCCTGCGAAAAAGTGAAAACATGATCGACACCATTCTGCAGCGCCAGGCGCACCGAGGGCATCAGGATGGTGTGGATTTGTAAGCGGTGCAAACACGCACGAGCAAAAAAAATCGCCGCCCGAAGGCGGCGACTGGCGGGGCTTGTGTCGTCTCAGTTGCGCACGTAGATGATCTTCTTGGCCCCACCCTCGCAGCTGCCCACCACCTTGCGTTCACCGACCTGATCGCTGGCCACGATCTCCAGCGTGTAGTTCTTGACGCCATTGGCGTCGATCTTGGCCGCGATCTCGGCCTTCAATTCGTCACAGGGCTTGAGCTGGGCCCAGGCGCCGGGCAGGGCAAAGGCCAGGACGATGATGAGTGACAGGCGTTTCATGGTGGCTCCTTGTGTGTAATGGAAATCAGGTTTGCAGAATACCTTTTTCAATATATACCGCAAGCCCCGGGTGGTGTCGGACCAGCTGCGAACTGTTGCAATTGCATACAGTTCTCATAGCAGGGCACGCACTTCGCGCGCGGCCTCCCACATCAGGGGCAGGAGCTCGCGTTGCATCGTTGCACCGGAAAGACGCGCGGTCGAGCCCACCACGTTGAGGGCGGCCACCACCTGACCCTGCAGATTGCGCAAAGGCACGGCCAGCGCATGCACGCCCAGCTCGTGTTCCTCGCTGCTCAGGCAGTGGTCGTCCCTCCGGACGGCTTCGATCAGGGCGCGAAAGGCGCGCGGCTCGGTGACCGTGTGCAGGGTCAGGCGCGTCAGCAGCCGCCCTTTCATCCAGGCCTGGAACTCCGAGCGGGGCAACGCCGCCAGCAGGACACGGCCGGTCGAGGTGGCGTGGGCCGGTAGTCGCGCCCCCAGGTGCAGGCCGTAGGCCATGAGCTGCGACTGACCCTCGGCAGCCCCCCTGCGTATATCGCTGTTGCGCGCCACGATGACCACTTCGTCGCCATTGAGCACCACGGCGGAGCAGGCCTGTCCGGTCTGCGCGGCCAGGCGTTCCAGCGCCGGTTGCAGCAGGCGCGGCAGACGCGCCGAAGCCAGGTAGCTGCCGGAAAAGCGCAGCACCTTGCTGGACAGCCAGAAGTGGCTGCCATCGGTTTCCAGATAACCCAGGTGGGCCAGGGTCAGCAGATGGCGCCGCGCCGCGGCCCGCGTGAGGCCGGCACGCTGGGCGGCCAGCGTGGCGTTGAGGCGCTGGCGCTCGGTGTCGAAGCTCTCCAGCACGGCCATGCCCTTGGCCATGCCCGCTATCAGATCGGATTTGGCGATCATGGGAATCCCAGTATTTGCGCGATCATCGCACACAAATGGCGATCATCGCGCATTGACGGAAATCAAGGGGTGTATTCCATCGCCGTCCTGTCTATTCTTGGTACATCGACATTCCCATCAGGAGTTCCCATGCGTACCCAGGTAGCCATCATCGGCGGCGGGCCTTCCGGCCTGATGCTGTCCCAGCTCTTGCATCTCAAGGGCATCGATAACGTCGTCCTCGAACGCCAGAGCCGCGAATACGTGCTCAGCCGCATCCGCGCCGGCGTGCTGGAGCACGGTTTTGCCAAGCTCATGCGCGAGGCCCAGTGCGGTGAACGCATGGACCGCGAGGGCGAGATCCACGATGGCTTCCACATCTCCGACAACGGCACGATGCGTCGCGTGGACCTGCACAAGTACAGCGGCGGCAGTTCGGTGGTGGTGTATGGCCAGACCGAGCTGACGCGCGACCTGTACGAGGCTCGCGACCGCATGAAGGGTGTGGTGATCCACCACGCCGAGGACGTGCAGCCGCACGAGCTCAAGAGCGACAAGCCCTACGTGACCTATCGCCAGGGCGATGAGGTTGTGCGCATCGACTGCGACTACGTCATCGGCGCCGACGGCTTCCATGGTGTCAGCCGCAAGTCCATCCCGCGCGACGTGCTCAAGGAATACGAGAAGGTCTACCCCTTCGGCTGGCTGGGTGTGCTCTCGCGCACCCAGCCGGTGTCGCCGGAGCTGATCTACGCCAAGCACGATCGGGGCTTTGCGCTGTGCTCGCTGCGTTCGCAGGTGCTCTCGCGCTACTACATCCAGGTACCGCTGTCCGACACCGTTGAGGACTGGTCCGACGAGGCCTTCTGGGCCGAACTCAAGCGCCGCCTGCCCGCCGACGTGGCCGAACGCCTGATCACCGGCCCGTCGATCGAGAAGTCGATCGCGCCGCTGCGCTCCTTCGTGGCCGAGCCGATGCGCTACGGCAACCTGTTCCTGGCCGGGGACGCCGCGCACATCGTGCCACCGACCGGTGCACGGGGCCTCAACAGCGCCGCGTCAGACATCTACTACCTCTACCACGCCATGGTCGCGCACTACAAGAACGGGGACGATTCCGGCCTGGAGAACTACTCCGCCAAGGCCCTGGCCCGGATCTGGAAGGCGCAGCGCTTCTCCTGGTGGATGACCACCATGCTGCACACCTTCCCGGACAGCCTGGCCTACGACCAGAAACTGGCGCAGACCGAACTGGACTACCTGTTCTCGTCCGAGAAGGCGCTGGGCTCGCTGGCCGAAAACTACGTCGGCCTGCCGTTCTGATCGGCCCCACCGACGCCGTCGCCTGAACGCTGGCCGATCGGCCGGGTTTCGGGTTACAACCGGGGCATGCCAGCCCAGACCTCTTCCTCATCTACCGCGTCCAGCCCCGCCGGCGCGCGCAAGCCGCTGCGCGGAACGCGCATCCTCAGCCTGGCACTCAACCTGCCGGGGCCCGCAGCGCTCATGCGCCTGAAGGCGCTGGGCGCACGCTGCACCAAGCTCGAACCGCCAGCCG
>JBEIPS010000017.1:0-44632 GCA_040376915.1 Hylemonella sp. | reverse complement strand
GCCGGCCACCGCGATCAGGCCGAACACCACGATGGAGACGCCGCCCATCACCGGCAGGGGGATGGCCTGGATCACGGCACCGAACTTCGGTGAGAAGCCCAGCAGCACGGCGATCAGCGCGGCCACGAAGAAGATGGCGGTCGAGTAGATCTTGGTGGCGGCCATGACACCGATGTTTTCGGCGTAGGTGGTCACGCCGGTGCCGCCGGCGCCGCCGCTGACCATGGTGGCCACGCCGTCGCCGATGAAGGCCCGGCCCATGTACTGGTCCAGGTTGCGGCCGGTCATGGCGGTGACGGCCTTGATATGGCCCAGGTTCTCGGCCACCAGGATGATGGCCACCGGGGCGATCAGCAGCATGGCGTTGGCCTCGAAGACCGGGGCGGCGAAGTTGGGCAGGCCGAACCAGGCGGCGTTCATCAGGCCCGAGAGGTCCATGGGCTTGCCCAGGCCCATGCCGTTGGTGAGGATGGCGTAGATGACGCTGGCGACGATGAGCCCGACCAGGATCAGCAGGCGCTGCACCATGCCCTTGGTGAGCACGGCCACCAGGCCCACGCTGACGAAGGTGACGACTTGCATCCAGGAGTCGAAGTTGCTGGCCGCCATGTTCTTGACCGGGATGCCGGCCAGATTCAGGCCGATCACGGCCACCACGGCGCCGGTGACCACCGGGGGCATGAAACGCTCGATCCAGCCGGTGCCGATGGCCTGCACGATGACACCGATCAGTGTGTAGACCGCCCCGCAGGCAATGATGCCGCCCAGGGCCAGGCCGATGTTGGCGTTGGCCCCCTTGCCGGCATAGGCCGTGGCGGCGATCACCACGCCGATGAAGGCGAAGCTCGAACCCAGGTAGCTGGGCACCTTGCCGCCCGTGATGAAAAAGAAGATCAGGGTGCCGATGCCGCTCATGAGGATGGCGATGTTCGGGTCGAAGCCCATGAGGATGGGGGCCAGCACGGTGGCGCCGAACATGGCGATCACGTGCTGCACGCCCATCACGGCGGTCTGCGGCCAGGGCAGGCGCTCATCGGGGGCGATCACCCCGCCCTGCTGCAGCACGCCGGCGCTTTTTTCGGTCCATTGAAAGAGGCTCATCGATGCGTCTCCTTGGAGTTGGGGTGCTTGCGATGCTAGGCCATTTGCCTGAAAACACCCAGAAAACGGGTCTGTCGCTGCAAAATGCGGCAATATCCGCGTTGTTTTTCAATCTCTAGCAGGAATGACAGGACCATGATCGCCATCGACCCCGCCGCCCGCGCCAACGTGACCCTGATCGACCACCCCCTGGTGCAGCACAAGCTCACCTTGATGCGCAAGAAGGAGGCCAGCACCAGCAGCTTCCGCCGCCTGCTGAATGAACTCGCCAGCCTGATGATCTACGAGGTCTGCCGCGACATGCCCCTGCAGGACGTGCAGATCGACACGCCGCTGGAGACCATGACGGGCCGGGTCATCGACGGCAAGAAGCTGGTGTTTGCCAGCATCCTGCGCGCGGGCAACGGCATCCTGGACGGCGTGCTCTCGGTGGTGCCCGGCGCACGCGTGGGCCATGTGGGCCTGTACCGCGACCCCAAGACCCTGCAGGCCGTGGAGTACTACTTCAAGATGCCCAAGCACATGGAGGAGCGCGACGTGGTGATCGTGGACCCCATGCTCGCCACGGGCAACTCGGCCGCGGCGGCCGTGGCAAGGCTCAAGCAGTGCCAGCCGCGTTCCATCAAGTTCCTGTGCCTGCTGACCTGCCCCGAGGGCATCAACACCCTCTACAAGGAGCATCCGGACGTGCCGGTCTATACCGCGGCCATCGACCGCGAGCTCAACGACCACGGCTACATCCTGCCCGGCCTGGGCGACGCGGGCGACCGCATCTTCGGCACGCAGTAACACCCGACCTGCGCCATGAAGCACTACTGGCTCATGAAGTCCGAACCCGGCGAAGTCTCGGTCGACGACGCGCTGGCCGCGCCCCGCGCCACCGTGCCCTGGACCGGCGTGCGCAACTACCAGGCGCGCAACTTCATGCGCGACGTGATGCGCGTGGGCGACGGCGTGCTGTTCTACCACTCCAGTTGTGCCGAGCCGGGCATCGTGGGCGTCGCCCAGGTGGCTTCCACGGCCTACCCCGATCCCACGCAGTTCGACCCCGCCTCGCCCTACTTTGATGCGGCTTCCAAACCCGAGGCGCCGCGCTGGCTGCTGGTGGACGTGCAGGTCTTGCGCAAGACACGCAACCTCACCCTGCCCGAGCTGCGGGCTGATGCGGACCTGGCCGATCTGCGGGTGCTGCAAAAAGGCAACCGCCTGTCCATCACGCCGGTGGATCCGCGCCACTGGCGGACCATCCTGCGGCGCCTGGGCCTGGCCGCAGAAGGTCTCTAGGGGCGGGCGACTTTTCCACGAAAGCCCGCCCATGGCGTTGTCCCTAGGGTTGGGGGCGCTGAATTCGGGTAATCTGGCAGACGGACCTACTCAAGCGGGATGTTGTCGTGAATGAGCGCAGGCAGTTTCTGGCACGCAGCGGGCAGCTGGCCCTGGCCGGCGGTCTGCTCGGACCGGCCCTTGCGGCGAGCCCGGAGCGTGCGGTCATCGCCGTGCCCGGCCCCGGCAACCTGCTGTACCTGCCTATTACGCTGGCGCAGAAGATGGGGGCTGACCTGGCCGAGGGCCTGGAGCTGGACATCCGCTACACCGGCGGCGGCCCGCAGGCCATCCGCGCCATGCTGGAGCGCAACAACGATTTTGCGGCGGCCGGCCTGTCGGCGCTGGCCTTGCAGAAACTCAATGGCCAGGCGGTGGCCTGCATCGTGCCCCTGACGCGGGTGCCGGCCTATACCCTGCTGGTGCGTGCCGACCTGCGCGGCAAGGTGAAGCAGGTGGCCGATCTCAAGGGGCGCGTGGTGGGGGTCAAGGGCCACGTGCCCGGCGGGCGTTCCACCTCGCAGCTGTTCGCCGAATACCTGCTGGCCCAGGCCGGGCTCAAGCCCGACCAGGTCAACTATGTGTCGGCCGGGCAGTCCTATGAAAGCCAGCACGCGGCCCTGCGCTCCGGCTCGGTCGACGCCATCGTGGGCGACGAGCCTTTTGTGACCCGGCTGGTGCGCCAGAAAGTGGCTTTTGCGCTCGCCGACTACCATGATCTGGACACCACGCGCAGACAGCTGGGGGGGTTGTTCCTCAACGGCATGATCGGTACACGTACCGACATGATCAATCAGCGGCCCGGGCTGGTGGAAAAGATGGTCCGCACGATCCAGCGCACCCTGGCCTGGATCGCCACGCACAAGGCCGAGGAGATGGTGGCGGCGCTCAACCCCGGTGAGCCCGAGGAGCGCAAGACATTGCTCGATGTGCTGCGCCTGCGCAAGAACATCTACTCGCCCGACGGCCGCATTTCCGGTGAACAGCTCGACACGGTAGATCGGTTCCTGCGCGCCACCGAGCCGGACATCGTGGCCAAGGATCTGCGCGTGCGCAGCCTGGTCGAAGCGCGCTGGGCGGGGAGTGCGCCGTGAAGCCCATCGACCGTCGCACCCTGTGCGTGCGTGTCGCAGGCCAGGCCCTGGCCTGGCCTCTGCTCGCGCAGGGGTTGGGGGCCCGCGCCCAGACGGTCAAGGCCGGCAAGGCCGAAACGGTGACGATCTCCGTCGTCGGGCCCGGGCACCTGCTGCTGCTGCCCATCACGCTGGCGGCCAGGATAGGCGCCGACCACGCCGAGGGCCTGAGGCTCCAGATCAACTATGTGGGCGGGGGGCCCATGGCTTACCGGGACATGCTGATCGGCAACGCCGATTTCGGCGCCGCTGGCATGCCGGCGCTGGCGGTCCAGCGGCTGGCGGGCAAGCCCGTGATGGCGGTTTTGCCCATCACGCATGTGCCGGCCTACACCCTGGTGGTGAGCCAGCGCCTGCGCAGCCGCGTGAAGACCGTGGCCGACCTCAAAGGCCTGGTGATCGGGGTCAAGGGTTATGTGCCGGGCGGCCGGGCGAGTTCGCAGCTCATGGCCGAATACATCCTGCGCAAGGCGGGCGTGGACCCCGGGCGCTCGAATTTCGTGGCGGTCAACCTGGCCTACGAGAACCAGTACGCTGCCCTGGCCAGCGGGACGGTCGATGCGCTGATGAGCGACGAGCCTTTCGCCTCCCGCCTGGTCGATGCCCGCGTGGCCTACGTGCTGGAGGACTACCATGATCTGGCCGAGACCCGCAGGCGCCTGGGCGGCCTGTTCCTCAACGGGGTGGTGGGATGCAGCGAGGAGTTGATAGCGCGCCGCCCGGACCTGGTGGACAGGCTGGTGAAGTCCTTGCGCCAGACGCTGATCTGGATAGCCCAGCACTCGGCGCGCGAGATCGTCGAGCAGATGGCACCGGCCTCGGAGGTCGAGCGTGTGGCACTGCTGAAGGTGCTGACGAAGCGCAAGAACATCTACTCGCCCGAGGGGCGTTTTTCCGAGGAGCAGCTGGACGCGGTGGAGCGTTTCATGCAGGCCACCGAGGACACGCCGCAGGGCCGGGCTTTCCGTGTGCGCGACATGATCAACACCACCTGGGCCGGGCGCATGCCCTGAGCCGCGGACGACACCTGTTCCAGCCATGCCGCCCAGCTCTTTCGAACCGACCGTCGCCAGTCCTTCGACCTGGCAGGAGGCGGCACGGCACAGCCTGCAGCGCCAGCTGATCGCGCGTTTTGCCCTGGTCTTCCTGCTGGTCACGCTGACCGGCAGCCTGCTGGCCCTGCTGGGTTACCAGATGCTGGCCCAGCAGGCGCAGCGCCGCGGCGCCGATGAGGCGCTGGACCACCTGAGCCGCAGCTACGCGTCGCTGCAGGACAACTGGCTGCGCAATGCCGACGAGGTGAAGGCGCAGATCGATTTCATGCGGGTGTTTGCCCCGGGGCAACAGGCCGCCGGCTGGCTGCGCCTGCGTGCCTATTTCGCGGCGATCGAGGGCAAGCTGGACCGCTTCCCCTCGGGGGTCGTGCTCAACGATGCCGGCCGACCGGTGTTCCAGTACGGGCCGCAAGGGGCGGTGCTGAGCCGGCACTTCACCATCGGCCGCCCGCAGCCGCGCTGGTTCTACGGCGCCGAGCACCGCGCCGTCTTCAAGGTGCTGACGGTGCCGCTGTGGCTGGGCGACCTGGGCACCGGCCGCCTGGTGCTGCTGCAACCCATGGACCACGGTGTGTTGCGCCAGCTCAGCGCATCGGGCACCAAGCTGTACCTGGTGCATGAGGGCCAGGTGCTGGCCAGTTCCGGCGGCTCGCAGGACTATGGCCGGCAGATTTCGGGCGACTACAGCGGCCCCATCCTCGAAGGCAGGCAGCTGCAGGAGCAGCGCCTGCTGCCCATGCTCGCCGACGATGACGGCGCGCCGCGGCTGGTGCTGCGGCAGAACGTGCAGCAGGTCCTGTCTGCGGGCCTGGTGCTGCTGGGCAGCTTCACGCTGATGGCGCTGCTGGCCGCCGTGCTCTGGCTGGTGCTCGGACGCTGGGCCAGCGGCCTGGCGGTGCGCATCGCCCACCTTTCCAGGGCGACCGCCCTGTTCGCGCGCGCGCATGCGCTGGACCGTCCGGTGGAGCATGCGCTGGAGCAGGCCCGGTCCGACCCCGACGAAATCGCCGAGGTGGCCCAGGCCAGTCGCACGCTGATGCAAAGCGTGCTGCAGCACGACGAAGAGCACTTTGCCCATCTGCAGACCCTGGACATGCTGGAAGAAGGGGTGGTCGAGCTGGCCGCCGACGGGCGCTACCTGCGCGCCAGCCCGGGCTGGGTGCGCCTGGCCGGCATCGAGATGCAGCCCGGCGCGCGCATCTTCGACCACATCCACGTGGAGGACATGGAGAACCTGCAGCAGCAGTTCCTGCAGCTGGCCGATGCCGAGAAGAGCAGCCTGAGCGGGCGGCTGCGCCTGCGCCGCCCGGACGCCAAGGAGCTGTGGATCGAGTACCGCTTCATCTGCGGTACCCGCCGCGGCGGCAGCGTGCGTGGCGTGTTGCGCGACATCACGCAGAGTTACCAGCTCGAGAAGCACGTGACCCACATGGCCCTGCACGACGCCCTGACCAGCCTGCCCAACCGCGTGCTGCTGGAGGACCGCTGCAAGATGGCCCTGCGCAGCGCCGAGCGCAACGGGCAGATGCTGGCCCTGGGCTTCCTGGACCTGGACCACTTCAAGCATGTCAACGACCAGTTCGGCCACAAGACCGGTGACGAGTTGCTGGTGGCGCTGTCCGGGGCCATGCGGCACTGCCTGCGTGCGGGCGACACGTTGGCACGCTGGGGGGGTGACGAGTTCGTGGTGCTGCTGACCGATCTGGGTGGCCAGGCCGATGCCGAGGAGGCCATCAACAAGCTCGTGGCCGTCTGCCAGGCGCCGATCCGCCTGGGCGAGGCGGAATTCAACGTCACCTTCAGCATGGGGGTGGCCCTGTTCCCGAGCGACGCCAAGACGGTGGAGACCCTGCTCTCGCAGGCCGACCGCGCCATGTTCGCGGCCAAGCAGCAGGGGCGCAACGCGGTGCGTTTCTTCTCCGAGATCGCGCAACGCGAGGAGGATCGCAAGGCCCTGTACATCCAGAACCGCCTGGCCACGGCCATCCGCGAAGGGAAGATCCAGACCTGGTTCCAGCCCATCGTGGACGCGCGCACGCGCCGCGTGGTGAGCTGCGAGGCGCTGGCGCGCTGGCAGGACGAGACCTATGGCTGGGTCTCACCGGCCACCTTCGTGCCCATGGCCGAGAACCTGGGCCTGATCCGCGAGATGGGCCAGCAGGTCTGGAGGCAAGCCATCGAAAACCTGCACCGCTGGCGTCAGCGGGGGCTGGACATGCGCATCTCGGTCAACGTTTCGCGGCGCCAGCTGTTCACGCCCACTTTCACGGCCGACCTGCTGGAAGACCTGGACCGCCTGGCCATCCCCGTCTCGGTGGTGGACCTGGAAATCACCGAGAGCGTGGCCATGGAGGACGCCGAGCACACCGAAAAACGACTGGCCGAGCTGACCGAAGCGGGTTTCGGCATCGCCATCGACGACTTCGGCACCGGTTTTTCCTCGCTTTCGCAGCTGCATGACATGCCGGCCTCCAAGATCAAGATCGACATTTCCTTCGTGCGCCGCGCCAGGACCGAGCAGGGCAGCCAGCTGATCCAGGCCGTGGTCAAGATCGCCTCGGCCTTCGGCCTGCAGACCGTGGCCGAGGGCGTGGAGAGCGAAGACATCGCCGACGTGCTGACCGGCCAGGGGGTGACCCTGCTGCAGGGTTACCACTTCGGCAAGCCCATGAGCGCCGAAAGCTTCGGTCTCTACCTCAGCGAAAACTTCAGCGCGGCCTGATCGCCACGAAGTCGGCCACGCTGCCCAGCACCGCCGCGTCCTTGAGGATCTTCATGTGTCCCAGCCCCTCGGTGGCGAGCAGGCGGGCCCCGGTGATGGTCTCGCCATAGGCCTGGCCATCGGCAAAACGGTTGATGCGGTCACCGCGGTCGTGCACCACCAGGGTGGGCACGCGGATGCGCGGGCCCACGGCCGGCGGTTCGAACTGCGGCATCAGGATGCCTTCGCGCGCCTCGATGCGTCGCTGCATGGCGCTGCGCGTGGCCTCGCTCAGCCCGAACATGCGGGCGAACAGCTGTGTGTAGGCAAAGGGGGAGGCCGGCGGCGCCAGCAGCACCAGGCGTTGCAGGGGCAGGCCGCGGCTGGTCGCGTGCGCTGCCGCATTGGCGCCCAGGGAATGCGCCACCACGGCGTGCAGCGACTGGCCGCGTTCCTGCAGCCGGGCCGCCACGTATTCCACCGCGCGGGCGAATTGCGGCAGGTTGCTGGTGCTGCCGGCGCTGCGCCCGTGCGCCGGCAGGTCCAGCAGGACGGGCTGCAGGCCCTGTGCGGCCAGGGCCGTGGCCAGCGGCAGCATCTGGCCGGCATGTCCGCCCCAGCCGTGGACCAGCAGCACCGGGGGCGCATCGTCGGCCACGGCCGGGTCGCGGTACAGGGTGAGGCCCGCGCGCTCAAAAGACCAGCGCTCGATCAACCAGTGCGCGGGCCAGCCGCGGGGCCGGCGCAGCCAGCGCGGCGGCAGCGGTGTGCCGAACAGGCGGTAGGCCGCGCGCACCGCCAGCCCGGGCCACAGGCGCTGCGAGACGGACAGGCCGAAACGGGCCAGGCGGATGACCGGCGAGTTGCCGTAGTAGCTGGCGCCGGCGTCAGGGGTGGTCGTGGTGGACATGGGGCGTGTTCAGTAAAAGATCCAGTCGCGATTGCTGCGCGGGATGCCGCGCAGCGAGGTGAAGGCGGCGAGCACGCCGCGCAGCAGCAGGTAGACGGCCAGGCCGGTCAAGATCATCCACATGATGGTTCCCTTCTTCGCACGGTCGTGCGAAATTTGGGCGAACAACAGACGACATCGGATCAACGTCGCCTTTCGTTCGCTCAGGCTTGGTAGCTTCGGAGCAGGCGCTGCCAGGTGGCCTGGGCCCGTTCGGCCGCGCGCGGGTCGCGCAGGAACCGGGCGTCGTGCAACAACCCGATGGCCATGTTGGAAAGTTCGCCGACCAGCTGCTCGGGGTCCGTGTCGGCCCGCAGATGGCCGGCGTCGACGGCCTGCAGCACGGTGCGGCGCAGGGTGCTGCGCCAGGCAGCAACCTGCTGCAGCAGGAAGTCGCGCAGTTCGCCGTCGCGGTCATCGAGCTCGAAGGCGCCGGCCGTGTACAGACAGCCTTTCTGCACCTCAACTTCGCGCATGCGCACCAGCCAGCGCTCCACGATCGACTTGAGCCGCGGCAGGCCCTTGGGCGCCTGCATGGCGGGCACAAAGACCTCGGCCAGGAACTGCCGGCCGTACTCCTCGATCACGACCTTCTGCAACGCTTCGCGTGAACCTACCCGCGAGAACACGCCGCTCTTGGACAGGCCGATGCGGTCGGCCACGACCTGCAGCGAGATCGCTTCCAGCCCCTGCTCGCAGGCGAGATCCAGCGCCGCGCCAATGATGGCGGTGCGGGTCATCTCGCTTTTCACGGTTTTGGTGTCGGGCGTCACGGCATAAATTTAGCACGACTGTGCGAAATGTCAAGTGCCCCTGGCTGGGCGATCCGCATGGGGCGGTAAGCAATCCTGCGGACGAGGGCCAGTGCTAGAGTGCCTGTGACGGCCATAAGAACGACGGCAGGAGACCATGCAAGCGCCCTACACACCCCAAATCCGCCTGTACCAGGACTGGTTGCGGCAACACCGCGGCCTGTCTTTCGAGAGCTACGACGCCTTGTGGCGCTGGTCGGTCAGCGACCTGGATGCGTTCTGGCAAAGCATCTGGGATTGCTACAGCGTCTACTCCCCCACGCCCCACAAAGCCGTACTGGCCGAGAACCGCATGCCCGGCGCACGCTGGTTTCCCGGGGCCCAGGTGAACTATGTGCAGCAGGTGCTGCGCCATGCGCAGATGGCGCATGCGGCGGGTTTTCCGGCCATCGTCAGCCACAACGAGCAAAGCCTGGCGGCCGGGGCGCCCGCCCGCGAGATGAGCTGGCCTGAATTGCAGCGGCAGGTGGCCTCCCTGGCCCTGCACCTGCAGGCGCAGGGCGTGCGCAAGGGCGACCGCGTGGTGGCCTGCCTGCCCAATATTCCCGAGGCCATGGTGGCCTTCCTGGCCGCGGCCAGCATCGGCGCAGTCTGGAGCCTGTGCGCGCCCGACATGGGCACGGCCGCCGTGCTTGACCGTTTCAGGCAGATCGAACCCCGGGTGCTGATCGCGAGCGAAGCCGTGACCTACGGCGGGCGCGACAGCGACCGCCGCGCCGTGGTGGCCGAGCTCTGCGGGGCCCTGCCCACGGTGCAGGACCTCATCGTGTTGCCCAGATCGGGCCAGCCGGAAGTGACCGCGCGCGCCGGTGTGCGCGTCACACCCTGGGCGCAGACGGTGGCGCGCGACGACGCGCGGACGGCGGGCTTCAAGCCCCTGAGCGTGCCCTTCGACCATCCCCTGTGGGTGGTCTACTCCAGTGGCACCACCGGCCTGCCCAAGCCCATCGTGCACGGGCACGGCGGCATCCTGATCGTGGCCCTGGCCTTCACGCTGAACACGGACATCGGCTGCAGTTATGCGCCCAACAGCTGGGGCGAACGTTTCCACTGGTACAGCTCGACCGGTTGGGTCATGTGGAACTGCCAGCTGAACGGCCTGCTGACCGGCACCACGGTCTGCATCTTCGACGGCAGCCCGGGCGGTGCCACGGTGGATGCGGCGGGCAAGAAACAGGCGCCGGACTGGACCACGCTGTGGCGTTTCGTCGCAGAGACAGGCGCCACCTTCTTTGGCGCGGGCGCTGCCTTTTTTGCCAACTGCATGAAGGCTGACGTTGACCTGAGGCAATGCGGCTCGCTGCGCCAGGTGCGAGCCCTGGGCTCGACTGGCTCGCCACTGAGCGAGGAGGTGCAGAGCTGGACCAATGCGCAGATGCGCCGCGTCAACCCCAGAGCCGGTGGCACGCTGAAGCGCGACGGGGATATCTGGTGGTCGAACGTCTCGGGCGGCACCGACCTTGCCGGCGCTTTCATTGCCGGCAACCGTGAGCTGCCGCAAGTACCGGGCGAGATGCAATGCCGTATGCTGGGTTGCGCGGTCGAGGCCTGGAACGAGCAGGGCGCACCGGTGACGGATGCCGTGGGTGAACTGGTCTGCAGCCAGCCCATCCCCAGCATGCCCTTGTATTTCTGGAATGACGAGGGCTACCAGCGCTACCTTGCGAGTTATTTCGACATGTACCCTGCGGGTCATGGACGCCGGCCCGGCGGCGGCGACGCAGCAACGGCGGCCGGCCCGGTCTGGCGCCACGGGGACTGGTTGAAGATCACGGCACGGGGCAGTTGCATCATCTACGGGCGATCGGATGCCACCATCAACCGCCACGGCCTGCGCATGGGCACCAGCGAGCTCTACAGCGCTGTCGAGGCCCTGCCCGAGGTGCTGGACTCCATGGTGGTGGACCTGGAGTACCTGGGCCGTGAAAGTTACATGCCCCTGTTCGTTGTGCTGCGCCCTGGCCACGTGTTGGACGCGGCCATGAAGGCGAAGATCAACGAAGCGATCAAGACGGCGCTGTCGCCGCGTTTCCTGCCTAACGCGATCCTGGGGGTGGCCGAGATCCCGCGCACACTGACGGGCAAGAAGCAGGAGTTGCCGATCAAGAAGCTGCTGCTGGGCCAGCCGCTGGAGAAGGTCGTGAACCGGGACGCCATGGCCAACGCGGCCTGCCTGGACTGGTACGTGGAATTTGCGGCAAGCCACGCGGCCCGCCAGATGTAGGCCGTTCAAGGGATTGCCGCAAGTATGCCGACCCCCAATAATGCAAGCATGCTCCTGCATACGCCGACCCTGTTGCTGGTCAGCCTGATGGTCACCATCACGCTGGGGGTCAGCATGGGGCTGGTGGCCCGGCGTGAACGGCGAGACGGCATGGTCTGGTGGGCCCGGGGCATGGTGCCCCTGGCCGTGGGGTTGTTGCTGTTCTCCCTGCGCGGCCAGATCAGCGACTGGTGGTCGGTGGTCTTGGCCAACACCTGTGTGATCGCCGTGCTGGCCTTCTTTGCCGAAGGCCTGTGCGAATTCCAGCAGCGGCCTGTGCGCCGCCGCTTGATCTGGGGGCCGGTGCTGGCCACGCCCCTGGTCATCGCCGTTTTCATGGACAGTCAGGCTGTGCGCCCCTGGGTGGGCAACATCGTGCTGGCTTTCCAGGCTGCCCTGATGCTGCGTCTCGTGATTTCACGGCGGCAGGAGACCGCGGGGCGCGGTCAGTACTTTGTGGCGGCTGGCCTGGCGCTGGTCCTGTTCGCGCTGTTGTTGCGCCTGGGCGCGGGCATCCTGGGCATGGCGGATCTCAGCCAGATCACGAGCAGCCAAGCGACCCACGCTTTGAGCATGCTGGCTTTCACATTGACCATCATCCTGACCACCATGGGTCTGGTCATGATGACCAAGGAGCGCGCCGACGCGCTCAACCGCACGCTGGCTCTGCAGGACGAGCTCACGAGCCTGCACAACCGGCGCGCCATCCACAAGCTGCTGGAGCAGCAAATGGCCGTGGCGCGGCGCAGCGCAAGGCCGCTGGCCCTGCTGATCGTTGACATCGACCATTTCAAGCGGATCAACGACGATTACGGTCACCTCAGCGGTGACCAGGCCTTGCGCGCGATGGCGGCGGGGCTGCAAAGGCGCCTGCGCACCCAGGACATCGCCGGGCGCTGGGGCGGCGAGGAGTTCATCGTCCTCCTGCCCGGCACCGATGCCGCCGGCGCGCGCCTCCTGGCGGAGACGCTGCGCCGCTCGGCCGAGCAGGCGGAGCTGGTCGCGCTGGACGGTCGCCCCATCCGTCTCACGATCAGCATCGGTTTGCATGCGCTGGTCCCTGACAGCAGCAATGCGCGTGACGACATGATTGCGGCGGCCGACCGTGCCTTGTACCTGGCCAAGCAGAACGGCCGCAACCGGGTCGAGGAACTCTGACGCTCAGCGGTGTGCGACGCCCTGCAGCCAGGCCGCAAAGGCCGCCAGCGCCGGGCGCGGTTCACCACGATCCGGCAGGACCAGCCAGTAGGCGCGCCCGCTCTTGAGCGGGCGTGGACAGGCGACCACCAGTTCACCGCGCGCCAGCTCCGCTTCGATCAGCAGACGCGGCACCAGGGCCAGACCCAGGCCTTGCGCTGCGGCGGCGGCTGTCATCGAATACAGCTCGTAGCGCGGGCCCGACAGGGCGGCCGGGGCGTCCACGTCCATGGCCTCGAACCATTGGCGCCAGGCCTCGGGACGTGTGCTCTGTTGCAGCAGCGGTAGTGCGGCAAGGTCCCCGGGCAGCAGGCGCTTGCGACCCGCCCGCAGCGACGGGGCGCAGACCGGCACCACCTCTTCCTCGATCAGTGCTGTGGCGCGCGTGCCAGCCCAGTTGCTCACCTGCTCGCGCGTGCCGGAATAGAGGGCGGCGTCAAAGCCGGTGTCGGCGAAGAGGAAGGGGCGGGTGCGCGTCTCGATGTGCACCACCAGTTCCGGGTGCTGCACGGCCAGCGCGGGCAGGCGGGGCATGAGCCAGCGGGTGGCGAAGGTCGGCACCGCGGCCAGGGTTATGCCGCCGGCCGTGCCCTGGCGGGACATGGCGTCCAGGGTGTCGCGCTCCAGCGCCTGCAGGCGGGGGGCGATCTGGCGCGCATAGTCGGCGCCGCCCGGTGTGAGGGCCACGCCGTGCCGGGTGCGGCGGAACAGGGCGATGCCCAGATAGTCTTCCAGCGCGCCGACCTGGCGGGACACCGCGCTCTGTGTCAGCGCCAGCTCCTGCGCGGCGCGGGTGTAGCTCTCGTGGCGGGCGGCGGCGTCGAAGCAGGCCAGGGCTTGCAGGGAGGGGATCTTGCGGCGCATGGTGTGCGAAATATACACAAATGACCGATTCCTCTAGAGCTTCCCGTTCGAGACGTCGTGTGCATATATGCGCTTTCCTCATGTCTGGGTGCGCTTTTTTCGTTTGCCCGTCCCGACGCCCGGACGTACCATGGCACCAGATTTCAGGAGCCCCCTCATGGCCAACGCCGCCTTCCATTGGAACGACCCCTTCCTCCTCGACCAGCAGCTCAGCGACGACGAACGCATGGTGCGCGATGCCGCCGCGGCCTACTGTCAGGACAAGCTGGCACCCCGTGTGCTGGAGGCCTTCCGCCATGAGAAGACCGACCCGACCATCTTTCGCGAAATGGGTGAACTGGGGCTGCTGGGCCCCACCATCCCCGAGCAATACGGCGGCCCGGGCCTGAACTACGTGGCCTACGGACTGATCGCGCGCGAAGTGGAGCGCGTGGACTCGGGCTACCGCTCCATGATGAGCGTGCAGTCTTCGCTGGTGATGGTGCCGATCTTCGAGTTCGGCAGCGAGGCGCAGAAGCAGAAATACCTGCCCCGGCTGGCGACCGGCGAGTGGATAGGCTGTTTCGGCCTGACCGAGCCCGACCACGGCTCCGACCCCAACTCCATGATCACGCGGGCGCAGAAGACGGCCGGCGGCTACAAGCTCAGCGGCGGCAAGATGTGGATCTCCAACAGCCCTATCGCCGATGTCTTTGTGGTCTGGGCCAAGGAGGTGAGCGAGAGCGGCGCCGTGGGCCCGATCCGCGGCTTCATCCTGGAAAAGGGCATGAAGGGCCTGAGCGCGCCGGCCGTGCACGGCAAGGTGGGCCTGCGCGCCTCCATTACCGGGGAGATCGTGATGGACAACGTGTTCTGCCCCGAGGAAAACGCCTTCCCCGAGGTGCAAGGGCTCAAGGGACCCTTCACATGCCTGAACTCGGCGCGTTACGGCATAGCCTGGGGCGCGCTGGGCGCGGCCGAGGACTGCTGGTTCCGTGCGCGCCAGTACGTGCTGGACCGCAAGCAGTTCGGCCGCCCGCTGGCCGCCAACCAGCTGATCCAGAAGAAGCTGGCCGACATGCAGACCGAAATCTCCCTGGGCCTGCTGGGCTGTCTGCGCCTGGGCCGCATGAAGGACGAGGGCACGGCGGCGGTGGAGATCACCTCCATCCTCAAGCGCAATTCCTGCGGCAAGTCCCTGGACATCGCCCGCCTGGCGCGCGACATGATGGGCGGCAACGGCATCAGCGACGAGTTCGGCGTGGCGCGCCACCTGGTGAACCTGGAGGTGGTCAACACCTACGAGGGCACGCATGACATCCATGCGCTGATCCTGGGCCGCGCACAGACGGGCATTGCGGCATTCGCGAACTGACACAGATCCCGCGCACAATCGCGGCAGCCGACATTGACCATGAGGGAGTTCCATGAGTGACAAACCCGCTGCGCTGCCGCACCTCAAGGTGCTTGACCTGTCCCGTGTGCTCGCGGGGCCCTGGTGCACGCAGATCCTCGCGGACCTGGGCGCCGATGTGGTCAAGATCGAGCGTCCGGGCAGCGGCGACGACACGCGCCACTGGGGCCCGCCCTTCCTGAAGGACGCGCAGGGCCAGGACACCGAACACGCGGCCTACTACACCTGTGCCAACCGGAACAAGCGCTCCATCACGGTGGACATCGCCAGACCGGAAGGGCAGGCGCTGATCCGCCAACTGGCGCAGCAAAGCGATGTGCTGGTGGAGAACTTCAAGGTTGGCGGTCTGGCGCACTATGGCCTGGACTATGCGAGCCTGAAGCAGGTCAACCCCAGACTCATCTACTGCTCGATCACCGGCTTCGGCCAGGACGGTCCCTACGCCGAACGCGCGGGTTACGACCTGATGGTGCAGGCCATGAGCGGCATGATGAGCATCACCGGCCGCCCCGATGAGGTGCCCGGTGGTGGCCCGCAGCGTGTGGGCGTGGCGCTGACCGACATCTTCACCGGTGTCTACGCATCGACCGCCATCCTGGCGGCGCTGGAAGTTCGGCACCGCACGGGCGAGGGCCAGCACATCGACATGTCGCTGCTGGACGTGGGCATGGCCATCCTGGCCAACCAGGCTGGCGGCTTCCTCAACACCGGCAAGGTGCCGCAGCGCCAGGGCAACAGCCACCCCAGCCTGGTGCCCTACCAGGACATGCCCACACAAGACGGTGCCATGCTGCTGGCCATCGGCAACGACGGCCAGTTTGCGCGTTTCTGCGAGGTGGCCGGCCGGCCCGAGCTGGCGCAGGATGCGCGTTACGCCAGCAACACGCAGCGCGTTTTGCACCGCGCCGAACTGGTCCCGCAGCTGGAGGCCATCACGCGCACGCGAAGCACGGCCGAATGGATCAGCGCGCTGGAGCACAAGGCCGTGCCCTGCGGCCCGATCAACGACATAGCCCAGGCGTTTGCCGATGCCCAGGTGCGCTCGCGGGGCCTGGCGATCGCCCAGGCCCGCTCGCCCCAGGCCCTCGCGGCCGAGGGCGTGCCCGCCATCCACAGCGTGGCCAGTCCCCTGCGTCTGAGCGCCACGCCGCCTGTACTGCGCCGCGCGCCGCCGACGCTGGGCGAGCACACCGAGGAGGTGCTGGCTGAGCTGGGGCTGGACGCAGCGCGCATCGCGGCGCTGCGCGCGGGCGGCATCGTCTAGTTGAGTTTCTTCCGCGCGGGCTGGCGCGCCCGCACGGCGGCGGCCAGGGCGAGCTGGCCCCATGCGCCCATGGCCTGGCTGTCGTCATAGACCTCGGTCGGCGCCTCGTAGTACATGAGCTGTACGGCCCTGCCGCGGGCCTCGTACTGGAAACGGCGCAGGCCGGCGGATTCGAAGCGGGGCTGGCTTTGCGTGTCGGCCTTGAAATAGAGTTTGTCTGCGACAACGATGGCGATGAACAGGCCATTGCAGTAGAGGCCGTGGCCGCCGAACATGGCGCGCGCCGAGATGGCACCCAGCGGGGCCATGAGGTCCAGGACCAGGGAGAGAAACTCATTGCGGCGCGCCATGCGCTGCACTATAACGGCGGAACATGCGGCCTGCACCTAGGTGACAGCGGGCCGGTGCAGAGCGAATCACAATCAGATGACGATAGCCATCAACAGGAGACAGACATGACCCCTTTCCCCAAGCGCTCGCTGAGCCGCCGCCAGCTCATCACGCGCGGTGCCGCGCTGGCCGCCGCACCGGCCCTGGTCAGCCCCTGGGCACTGGCCCAGGACAAGTTTCCCAACCGTCCCATCACCTTGATCGCGCCATGGCCCACCGGGGGCAGCAGCGACGCCGTGATGCGCGCTTTTGCCGAGGCCGCCGGCCGCGCCCTGGGCGGCACCATGATCGTCGAGAACAAGCCGGGCGTGGGCGGCACCTTGGGCGCCACCGCCATGCTGCAGGCCAAACCCGACGGCTACACGCTCACCCAGCTGCCGCTGGGCATCTACCGTCTGCCGCACATGCAGAAGATGCCCTTCGACCCGGTCAAGGACATCACGCACATCGTCTGCCTGACGGGCTACACCTTCGGCCTGGCCGCGCGCCCCGACGCACCCTACAAGACGCTCAAGGAAATGGTGGCCTACGCCAAGGCCAATCCCGGCAAGGTCAACTACGGCCACACCGGGACCGGTACCACACCGCACCTGGCGGTCGAGGAATTTGCGTCCAAGGCCGGTATCGTGTTGCAGGACATACCCTACAAGGGCTCGGCCGAGATCCTCCAGGCGATCCTGGGCGGGCACATCCCGCTCATGAGCGGCACCACCGAGTTCGCGCCCCATGTACGCGCCGGCACGCTCAACCTGCTGGCCACGCTGGGCAGCAAGCGCAACAAGGCCTTCCCTGATGTGCCGACCGTCAAGGAGAGCGGCTGGGACACCGTGACCGAATCGCCCTTCGGCATCGGTGGGCCGAAGAACATGGACCCGGCCCTGGTCAAGATCCTGCACGACGCCTTCCGCCAGACCCTGGAGGACCAGCGCGTGCTCGACACGCTGGACAAGTTCTACCAGCCCGTGATCTACATGAGCACGGCCGAGTACACGGCCTATGCCGAGCGCACTTTTGTGGCCGAGAAGGCCACGATCGATCGTCTCAAGGCGGCCGGCAAGATCTGATCCGCCAGGGCGGGCCGGGCGCGGGTGAGCGCTCAGCCCGTCTTGCGGTTCACCAGCACGATGCCCACAGCCACCAGCGCCAGCGCGGCCAGCAGGCTGGGTGTGAGCGGCTCCCGCAGCCAGAGCGCGCCGAACAGCAGGGCAAACAGGGGCGTGAGGAAGGCGAAGGCCGATATCTTCGTGGCCGGGTAGCGTCCCAGCATCCACATCCAGACGAGGTAGCTGGCGAAGGCGCCCACCACGGTCTGCAGCAGGAGGGAAGTGATGGCAAAGGGGCTGAGTTGCCAGGACCAGCTTTCACCCAGCACCAGCGAAAGCAGGGGCAGAACAGCCGCGCTGACAGCCACCTGGTAGAACAGCAGCTTCTCTGCCGATGCCCGGGCCAGTGCGCTGGCGCGTATGGTCACGGTGGTCAGTCCCCAAGACAGGCCGGCGGCCAGGGCCAGCAGATCGCCGGCCAGCTGACCCTCGGTCGTCGGAGCCACAAAACTTTCCCGCATGGCGAACACCAGCGCGACGAAAGCCAGCAGCAGGCCCAGCCACTGAACGGCGTGCAGCCGCTCGGTACGGACCAACAGGGGCAGTACCAGGGCCACCCAGAAGGGCGAGGTGTAGAGGAAAACCGTCAGGCGCGAGGCGGTGGTGTACTGCAGGCCGATGTAGAGACAGGCGAACTCACCGGCAAACAGCGCCCCCGCCAGTAGGCCGGGCCAGAGCGTGCTGTCGCGCGCGAACAGCGCCACGCCGCGCCAGCGGCACCACAGCATCAGCAGCGCCGTGGCGCCGATGAAGCGCAGCGCGGCCTGGAAGATCGGCGGCAGTTCCGGCAACGTGGCCTTGACCAGCACCTGCTGGAAACCCCAGAACATGCAGCAGGCCAGCAGGATGCCGGCGGCCACGCCATCGAGGTGGTCCTTGCGTTGACTCATAGGAGAGATCAGAGCGGGTGTTCGGCGTAGAAGCGCCCGCCGTGGAAGAGCAGGGGCGAGGCGTCGGCGCGGTGCGTGCAGCGCTCGACTTCGCCGACGAAGATCACGTGGTCACCCTCTTCATAACGGCTGCGATTGAAGCATTCGAAGGTGGCCGCCGCGCCGGCCAGCACCGGCGCGCCGGCCACGCCTTCGGTATGGCTCACGCCCGCCCAGCGGTCCACGCCTTTGGCGGCAAAGCGTTGCGCAAGTTCCAGCTGGTCGGCCGCCAGCACGTTGATGGCGTAGTGCGAGCCGGCGCTGAACGCCGCCATGGAGGCGGCGGCCCGCGCCAGGCTCCAGAGCACCAGGGGCGGATTCAGTGAGACCGAGTTGAAGGAGTTGGCGGTCAGCCCGACGAGTTTGTTGTTGGCCGCGCGGGCGGTGACGACGGTCACGCCGGTGGCGAACATGCCCAGGGCTGCGCGGAACTCGGCCTGGGTGAAGCTCGGAGGGCGGGCGCGCGACCCCGGGGAAGAAACGGACATGCGCGCAATTTACCCGAAATCGGGCGCGCCCTAGAATGCAGCCATGGGTTTCTGTAAACGGATGGCGGCAGCCGCAGTGCCGCTGCTGCTGGCCATGGGCGCGCAGGCCAACGGGCGCGCCTGTGACGAGTTCTACGCGCGCTTGCCGAATGTGAGCTGGGCCTTGTGCCAGGCGACGCAGCTGCAGCCCAGCGAGGGCCGTAGCGTCAAGGGCCGGATGATCTACACGCGTGATGTCTTGCCGGCTACGACGCGCCTGCGCGTGCTGGTCATCGGCGGCATGCACGGGGACGAGCTGTCATCGGCTTCGGTGGCCTTGCATTGGATCCGCCTGGCGCAGGGCACGCCGGAAGCGATCCACTGGCGCTTCATCCCTGCGCTCAATCCCGACGGCCTGTTCGACAGGCCGTCGCGTCGCGTCAACGCCAATGGCGTGGACCTCAACCGCAATTTCCCCACGCCCAACTGGGAGCGCGACGCCGCGATCTACTGGGAGAAACGCACCCGCAAGGACCCGCGGCGCTGGCCGGGCAGGACGCCGCTGAGCGAGCCTGAGAGCCGTTTTCTGCACGACGAGATGCAGAGCTTCAAGCCCAACCTCATCGTCAGCATCCATGCGCCCTACGGGGTGCTGGATTTCGACGGCCCGATCGAACCCCCGCGTCGCTTGGGCCGGCTTTTCCTGGACCAGGTCGGCATCTTTCCGGGTTCGCTGGGCAACTACGGCGGTGTGCACAAGGGCATGCCGGTGGTGACGATCGAACTGCCCAGTGCCTTGCTGACACCACGCAATGTGGAAATCCATCGCATGTGGGCCGACCTGCGCCAGTGGATGGGTGTGACGCTGGCCAGCGTGGCGGCCGAGCCGGACGTGGGAGCCCGGCAACGTTGAAGGTCCCGTGGCGGTGCGGATGCAGAAACGCCGTCGACAGCCCTGCGGCAGCCGACGGCGTGCGTGCAAGGCGCTCGGTTTAGCGGACCAGCAGCACGGGCACACCGCAGTGGGCCAGCACCTGAGTCGCGACGGAGCCCATCACCAGATTGCCCAGGGCGCCATGGCCGTGGGAGCCCATGACGATCAGATCGAACTTGCCGGACTCGGCGGCCTTGGCGATGGTTTCGCCGGCGGAGCCGACCTTCCACTGGCTCTTGGCTTCGATACCGTGGCGTGCCAGGAACTTGGAGACCGGGCCAATGACTTTTTCGGCCTCTTCGGTGTGGTACTTGTCGACGACTTCCTTGCCGACAGCCGCGCGCGCGCGGGGCGGCAACTGGGGCTGGGCCGTGAAAATCGTATAGCTGTTGTCGGCGCTGAACAGGCTGTCATGCGTGGTCAGATAGGCCAGCATTTTTTTTGTGTACTCGCTACCGTCGACGGCCAGAAGAATTTTCATGATGCACTCCTTTATAGTTGCCGCAAGTGTAAAGGGAGATGCGTCGCCTGAACGTTGACTTGCGTCAAGTGTTGACGGTTTCCGGCGCCCCTCGCCTTTGCTGCGGCAAACGGGCCAGCGCTTCGCGCAGCCAGGTGTGCGCGCCGCTGTGCTGCAGGCGCCGGTGCCAGAGTGCGTCGACGTGCACCGCCGGTACCTTGAAGGGCAGCTCGCGCAGAACCAGTTGGTCGGCGATGCCGGTCACGCTGACGAAGTGCCGCGGCAGCACGGTCAGCAGATCGGAGGTCGCCACCACTCGGCCCGCCGTGAAGAACTGGTTGACGGTCAGCACGATGTGGCGTTGCCGGTCCAGCCCGGCCAGGGCCTCGTCGATGAAACCGTAGGGCCGGCCCGAAAAGCTCACCAGCAGATGGCGCGCCGCGCAATAGCGGTCCAGGGTCAGCTCTTCACGGGCCAGCGGGTGGTCGCGCCGCATCACGCAGACATAGTCGCTGCGATAGAGGGGCTGGTGTTCGAAGGCCACGGTGTCGCCGGCCTGGGCCTGGGCTGTCAGCGAGGCCAGAACGGCCGGGAAGTAGCCGATCGCCAGGTCGGCAGCCTCTTCGTCGAGCAGCCGCCGCGGATCGCGTGTGGTCAAGGGCACAACGCGGATGGTCACACCTGGGGCATCACGATCGATCACCGCGATCAGGCCGGGGATCAGCTCGGCGGCGGTGGCGTCTGCCATGGCCAGCACAAAAGTGGTGTTGGCCTGACCCGGCACGAAGCTGCCAGGGGCCAGTGTCTCCTGCAGGGCTTGCAAGGCCTGCTGCACCGTGGGCCACAGGGCCAGGGCCCGTGGCGTGGGCTCCAGTCCCTGACCTTTGCGGCGCAGCAGCTCGTCGCCCAGAGCGAGGCGCAGGCGGCGCAAGGCATTGCTGACAGCCGGTTGAGTGAGTGATAACTTGCTTGCGGCCTTTGTCAAACTGCGCTCTGTCATTACTTCATCGAAGATACGCAGCAGGTTCAGGTCCAGGGTACGGAAGTTCAGTCCAGCCATTGGCCAATAATACATCACCACTATGAATGCTACTCATCATTAATATAAAGTTGAACAGTAGTAGTAGAAACCCTAATATCTCGACATCGCAGCAAACATGTCACCCAGGAGGTCCACCATGAACAACAGTTTCGTACACCTTGAGTATTCGAGCAGCCACCCTGGCGTCGAGCGCTTCGAGCGCGTCGCCAATGCCGCAGGCAGCCTGCGCAAGGGCTTCACGGCCACCCGTGGCTTGGCCGGCGTGCTGCTGGCTGCCATGGTGGCGACCCTGGTGGTGGTGGCTGACCAACTCATGGACACCTGGGCCGATGGTCATCTGATGGCCGCATGGGTCCTGATGTGGGTCATCGGCTTCGCCGCCATGGCCCTGCTGGCCCCGACTGCTCGTGGTGTGTCCGGCCGCGTCATGCAAGGCCTGGACGCCTGGTCGCAAGGCGTCGCCCGCCGTCGCGCTGCTGACCGTCTCTGGGATCTGGCCCGCAAGGACTCCCGCGTGATGGCCGACATCCAGGCCGCTGCTTGCCGCGCTGAAAGTGGCGCCTCCGATGAGGCGGTGAACGAGACGGCCGTCCGTGTCGTGAACTATCAGGCCGCCGGCCGCATCGCCCGCCTGACCGGTCGTGTCTGGAACGAATAAGACCCCAAGGCTCGCGCTGCTGCGCTGCTCGACAGCGTATGAAAAAGCCACCTTCGGGTGGCTTTTTCATTGAGGTTCGGCGCCAGATGCGCAAAGGAGGCTAAGAAGCTATAAAGTCTAGGCATCCGACTGGTGCAATTGCGCCGCAAAATTACCTGCGATCAAGAAGTCCATACAACGTGTCCTCTCCGTTCAATCGAAGCCTGTTCGCCCAGATGCCGCCGAGCATCGTGATTACCGAGCCCGTACCGCGCTGGAAAGTCTGGGCACTGTATAGCCTGAAGGTGAGCGCCCTGCTTCTGCTTTGCCTGCTGAGTTTCTACGCTGGGATGCGCTTCGAACGCCAGCCGCAGCCCGGCGCCGCCCTCCAGACTCCTGCCCCGTCCGGCGCGGCCAGGGAAGCGGCGGCTCAGGAGCCGATGCCCGCGGCAGCCCCGCAAGCAGAAGCACCTGCGGCGGATCCGTTGCTTCCACAGGCCCTGGAGGGCTTGCAGATCCAGTCGTTGAACGTCGCCAGGGACCGTGGCCAGCCCGGCGAACTGGTTTACGAATTCGTGGTCGCCAACGAAGGACGTTCCTTTGAGGGCAACTTCGAATTCCTGGTGCTGGGCGTGCAGGACGGGCGCACGGTGCAATGGGTCTTCCCGTCCGAGAGCCAGCGGGGCAATGGCACCTACCGCCTGCGAGTCGCCCGCTACCTGAAGATGAATGGCAGGATCCAGTTGCCCCCTGGTCTGACGCCCCAGGCGGTCGCCCTGAGCTTGCGCGAGCCGGCGGGCTTGCGGGCCAGCCGCGGGCTAGTCCTTCCGCAATAGGAAGGGCGGCCGATCAGGAAAAAGGGGCGCCCCAGGCGCCCCTTTGCTTTGTTCTGGATGGCAAGCCCGTGATCAGGTCGTCAGCAGCTTCTCGATGCGCTGGCGGGTGTCGCGCAGCGCCTTGGGCAGGCGCGCGTCGATCTGCTCGAACAGCGTGTCGTGCAGTTTGAGTTCCTGCAGCCACAGGGCCTTGTCGATGCTGGTCACGGCGTGGAACTGCTCGGGCGTGAAGTCCAGGCCCTTCCAGTTGACTTCGTCGTAGCTCGGGGTCAGGCCGTAGAAGTGCTCCTTGCCCTGGACCTCGTCCTCGATGCGGTCGATCATCCACTTGAGCACGCGCATGTTCTCGCCGTAGCCGGGCCAGACGAACTTGCCGTCCTCACCCTTGCGGAACCAGTTGGTCGTGAAGATGGACGGGAGACGGCCACCCTGGGCGGCCACTTTCTCGCCCAGGTTGAGCCAGTGCTGGAAGTAGTCGCCCATGTGGTAGCCGGTGAAGGGCAGCATGGCAAAGGGGTCGCGGCGCACCACGCCCTGCTGGCCGATGATGGCCGCTGTGGTTTCCGAGCCCATGGTGGCGGCCATGTAGACGCCTTCCACCCAGTTGCGGGCCTCGGTCACCAGCGGCACGGTGTTGGAGCGGCGGCCGCCGAAGATGAAGGCGTCGATGGTCACGCCCTTGGGGTTGTCCCACTCGGGGTCCAGGGCCGGGTTGTTGGTGGCGGCCACAGTGAAGCGTGAGTTCGGGTGGGCCGCCTTGGCGCCGGTTTCCTTGGCGATCTGGGGTGTCCAGTCCTTGCCTTGCCAGTCGATGGCGTGCGCCGGGGTGTCGCCGTCCATGCCTTCCCACCAGACGTCGCCATCGTCGGTCAGCGCGACATTGGTGTAGATCACGTCGCTCTTGAGCGATTCCATGCAGTTCGGATTGGTCTTGTAGTTGGTGCCGGGGGCCACGCCGAAATAGCCGGCTTCCGGGTTGATGGCGTACATGCGGCCGTCCTTGCCGGGTTTGATCCACGCGATGTCGTCGCCGATGGTCGTGACCTTCCAGCCCTCGAAGCCCTTGGGCGGCACCAGCATCGAGAAGTTGGTCTTGCCGCAGGCGCTGGGGAAAGCGGCGGCCACGTGGTACTTCTTACCCTTGGGGCTGGTCACACCCAGAATCAGCATGTGCTCGGCCAGCCAGCCTTCGTCGCGACCCATATTGGAGGCGATGCGCAGGGCAAAGCACTTCTTGCCCAGCAGCGCGTTGCCGCCGTAGCCGGAGCCGTAGGACCAGATCTCGCGGGTTTCGGGGTAGTGCACGATGTACTTGGTCTGGTTGCAGGGCCACTTGCTGTCCTGCTGGCCCGGCTGCAGCGGCGCACCCACGGTGTGCATGGCCGGCACGAAATCGCCGTCGGTGCCCATCACCTCAAACACGGGTTTGCCCATGCGGGTCATGAGCTTCATGTTGACGGCCACGTAGGGGCTGTCGGAAAGCTCGACACCGATATGGGCGATGTTGCTGCCCAGGGGGCCCATGGAGAAGGGCACCACGTACATGGTGCGGCCCTTCATGCAGCCGTTGAACAGGGCGGGTTTACCGTCGGTGCTGCCGTACTGCAGCAGCGCACGCATCTCGGTCGGCTCGACCCAGTTGTTGGTCGGGCCGGCGTCGTCCTTGCGGGCCGAGCAGATGAAGGTGCGGTCTTCGACGCGGGCCACGTCGCTGGCGTCAGAGCGGCACAGGTAGCTGTTGGGGCGCTTGGTCTCGTTGAGCTTGATGAAGGTGCCGGCCTGGACCAGTTGCTCGCACAGGCGTTGGTATTCCTCGTCGCTGCCGTCGCACCAGTAGATGGCGTCGGGCTTGCACAGGGCGGCCATGTCGGCCACCCAGGCCAGCAGCCGGGCATGCTTGACGTGGCTCGGGGCGTTGAGGTGGATGCCCTGCATTACGGGGGAATTCATGGAAATGGCTCCTGTTTGTAGTGATCTGGCGCCCGTACGGCCGACTCCGGTCCGTCGGGTTTGCGGGTCATTGTAGGGAGCCCAGTCGGAGTTACAGCACGGTTACGGGCAAAACCCATGCAAAACATGCATGGGTTCATGCGAACCAGTCAGAGACGTGAAAAAAGGCACAGAAATGCCAATGGCGCGGACAGGCCGTCAAAGCCTGTGCAGGCACGCAGGCGCTGGGCAGAAAGAAGAGGAGGAGGGGCGCGTGAAGGGAGCCGCGCCAGGCCACGGCGCGCGAGCGGAGCATCCGCCGGCGCTGCGGCGGGACATCAGGCCATGAAGACCGCGATGAAGGCGAGCAGGAAGATCATCAAGCCGCCAAGCACCGGGATGACCACCGGCGCCGTGTGCACGATGTTCTCGATGGGGTCGTCGGACTGGGGTTGCTGCTGATGGGACATGCTATTCCTCGGTGGGCGGGTGATCAACTTTGCGCATTTTACACGCGCAGCAAGACGCGCCCGTTTGCAGGCAAGCGGCGAGGGTGGTCCCAAGTGACCTGGAAGTCAAGTGCCGTCCGGCCGAAACAGGGCTTCCCAGCGGACGTGGTCTGCGCTATCGTGAACGCGTCCAGAGACCAGATCCTCACGGAGGGCGTTGGATGGTCAAGCGGCTGTTGATCGACAAGGCCAGCGGGCCCATGCTGGCTTCACCCAGCCTGCGCGATGCGCCGGTGCTGGATCTGATGTGCTCGCATTTCGTACTGACCCTGGTGAGCCGCATGGGCGGCGCCTTCAATGCCCGGCGCGATCTGCACGGCGTGATCGAACTGGCCGGCCGCCACCTGGTCTGGCCGCAGCCCGTGCTTCAACGCCTGCGCGACTACCTGGAGCGTCGTTGTGCCGATAACGAGCACTGGGCCGGCCAAGAAACGCTGGACATGGAGGCGTTCCTGGCCCGCCATGGTGACTGGCAGGGCCCTTACGAAGAAGGCACGCTGTTCTTCTACCTTGACGATTACGCCAAGAGCCAGCCGCGCGACCTGCTGGCTGTGCTGAATGCCACCGGCGACTGGCTGCGCCAGACCCTGAAGAAGCAATCCACGCTGGTGCAGAAGAACATCGATGCGCTGGCCAACCTGCTGCAACTGAATCAGGCCGAGCGGGCCCTGCTGCTCTACGGCACGCTCACGCGCTACCAGCGCGACCTGCGCAGCCTGCTGGTGGAATTCAAGGTCAACAACGCTGCCGAGGCCTATGCGGTCATCGCCGAAGTGGCGGGTGTCAAGGCCGAAGAGGTGGGCGAGGCCCTGCGCACGGGCTCACGGCTGGAGCGCATCGGCCTGGTGGACAACCTGATCTCCGAGCACAACATCACCGACCTGGCCGACCTCATGAAGGTCAGCGAGAAGCTGCCGCCGGTGTTGATGCGGGCCTACCGCGACCAGGCCGAGCTGATGGCCGTGTTCACCCGCCCGTCCAGCAAAAGCGGCCTGGTGCTGGAGGACTTCACCTTCGTCGGCGAAGAAGCGCAGATGCTCACGACGCTGCTGCGCAATGCGGTGGCGCGGCGCGAGGTGGGCGTCAACGTGCTGCTTTACGGCCCCCCGGGCACGGGCAAGACCGAGCTGGCCAAGGTCGCGGCGCAGGCCGCGGGGCTGGAACTGTTCGAAGTGGAGTACGCCGACCGCGACGGCAATTCGCTCAGCGGGCGAGAGCGCTACCGCTCGCTGCAGATCGCGCAGGTTTTCCTCAAGGGCAGCGCGCAGTCGGCCCTGCTGTTCGACGAGGTGGAAGACGTCTTCCCGCCGATCTCCAGCGAAGCCGCCCAACTGCTGGTGCGGGCCGAGAAGGCCGGCACGCCGGCGTCCAGCAGCGTCAGCGGGAAGGCATGGGTCAACCAGATTCTGGAATCCAATGCGGTGCCCACGGTCTGGGTGACCAACCGCATCGAGCAGATCGACCCGGCCTTCCGCCGGCGCTTTGCCTACCATCTGGAACTGAAGTCACCGCCCCCTGGCGCGCGGGAGCAGCTGGTGCATCGGGCTCTGGAGGGCGTGCCGGTTTCCGACGCCTTCGTGGCGCGGCTGGTGGCGCGCAAGGGGCTGACCCCGGCGCAAATCCATACAGCCGTGCGCTTTGCGGGGCTGGTTGTGCCGGCCCAGGAAGCGGCGAACGCCCAGGGCGGGCTCGAAGAGTTGATCGAGCGCCAGTTGCGCAATGCTGACCTGGCCCTGGGCGGCCGGCGCGAAAACGTAGTGACGCGGCCGCTTGACACACACTATGACCTGGCCCTGCTGAATGTGGAGAGCCGTTTCGATTTGCCGCGCATGGTGCAGGCCTTGCAGACGCGTGGCCACGGCAGCCTGTGTTTCTACGGCCCGCCGGGCAGCGGCAAGACCGCGCTGGCCGGCCATCTGGCCGAACAGATGGGCCGGCCCCTGATGATCCGACAGGCCAGCGATCTGGTCAGCAAATTCATTGGGGAGACCGAGCAGAACATGGCGGCCATGTTCGCCGAAGCCGAGGCCGAGAACGCGGTGCTGCTGCTGGACGAGGCCGACAGCTTTTTGCAGGACCGCCGCGGCGCCCAGCGCACCTACGAGGTGACCGAGGTCAACGAGATGCTGCAGGGCATGGAGCGTCACAAGGGGGTCTTCATCTGCACCACCAACCTGTTCGACCGCATCGACCAGGCCGCCCTGCGACGCTTCACCTTCAAGATTCGTTTCAAGCCGCTGACCGGGGAGCAGCGTCGGGCCATGTTCGTGACCGAGGTTCTCGGCGGTAAAGTCGACCGGTTCTCGCCCGACTTGTTACACCGGCTGGACGGCTTGGACCAGCTTTGCCTGGGCGATTTTGCTGCAGTGCAGCGTCAAGCGGCCATCCTAGGCGCGGGCTTCGATGCCCAGGAATTCCTTGAGCAACTCGAGGCCGAACACCGCATCAAGCCTGAGGTGAGGGAAAGCCGCAACGTCGGTTTCATGCAATAACCCTATGATTTCACAGGGTTTGTTACCACTGGACACGGCAAAGGGCGGGTCCAAGCTGGCATATGTCAACCGTTTACATAGCTCAAGCGTCATAGGTCCATGGCGGGCGCCGAAATGAGCTGCCGGGACGGTCCCGGCCAGATCATTGAAGTCGTTGACCCGCAGCAGAGGACTCCATGACCATGCGCAAAGACATCATCAAAGTGCCGGAAAAAGGCACTTACAAGTGGCAGCTGTTCAAGCAGTGGACCGACGAGTTCCGCCAGACCCAGGCGGACCATGTGGCCTACATTGCCCTGCACCTGGCCGGCGTGCTGGAACCCTGCCGCACCAAGTTCGACAAGCTCATGCAGCACCACCGCCAGCAGCTGTGCGACAGCAGCAAGATGCAACGCCACAGCCGTGCCATCGAACGCCTGCAGAACACCATGTCGGCTGCGGCCATGTCTTACGAAAGCAACTTCCGCCGCCATTGAGCGGAATTCAGGCGCCGGCAGGCCGCCTTTCAAGCCCCGTCTGCCACCACCCTCAACACGTCGGCGCCATAAGCCTCAAGCTTCTTGGCGCCGATGCCGCTGATGCCCTGCAGGTCTTCCAGGGTGTGCGGTCGCCGCCTTGCGATTTCTGCCAGCGTGGCGTCGTGGAAGATCACATAGGCCGGCAGGTTGTGCTCACGCGCCACTTCGGCGCGCCAGGTCTTCAGGTTGATGAAACGCACCTGGTCGTCCACACCCAGTTCCTGCGCGGCCGGTGCCAGGGCCCCGGCGCGGCGGCTGCGTTTCGGTGAGGGCGTCGCCACCGACTCGCGCAACTGCACCTTTACCTCTCCCTTGAGCACAGCCCGGGAGCCGTCGGTCAGCCGCAAGGTGTTGAACATGCCCCCGTCCACTGCCACCGCGCCGATGGCGATAAGCTGTCGCAGCACGGCCCGCAGCTCACTTTCGCCGGCCTCCCTGGCAATGCCGAAAGTACTGAGCTGTTCGTGCCCGTATTGGGCCACCTTCTCGGTTTGTTTGCCCCGCAGGATGTCCATCATGTGGCCGGCACCGAAACTGATGCCGCTGGCCTGCTGCACGCGGTAGATGCAGCTCAGAAACTTGCGGGCCAGTTCGCTGCCGTCCTGCACGGCTGGCGGGTGCAGGCAGTTGTCACAGTTGCCGCAGGGGGTGCTTTGCTCGCCGAAATAACCGAGCAAGCGCACGCGCCGGCAGTCGGTTGCCTCGGCCAGTGCCAGCAGGGCATCGAGCTTTCCGCGCATGACCTGCTTGAAGTCCTCACCAGCCGGGCTTTCGTCGATCATGCGGCGCTGGTTCACCACGTCCTGCAGGCCATAGGCCATCCAGGCGTCGGCGGCGGCGCCATCGCGGCCGGCACGGCCCGTCTCCTGGTAATAGCCCTCGATGTTCTTGGGCATGTCCAGGTGAGCCACGAAACGCACGTCGGGCTTGTCGATGCCCATGCCGAAGGCGATGGTGGCCACCATGACCAGGCCTTCTTCGCGCAGGAAGCGGTTCTGATTCTGCTGCCGCACGGCCTGGTCCAGGCCGGCGTGGTAGGGCAGGGCCGCGATACCGGCTTCGACCAGGGACTGCGCCACGTCCTCCACGCGCTTGCGCGACTGGCAGTAGACGATGCCGGCATCGCCCGCGTGTTCGCGTTCGACAAAGCGCAGCAGCTGGGTCAGCGCGTCCTTCTTTTCGACGATGGTGTAGCGAATATTGGGGCGGTCAAAACTGCTGACGAACTGCTGGGCCTGCTCCAGCTGCAGCCGCTCGACAATGTCCGCGCGCGTCAGGGCGTCGGCCGTGGCAGTCAGCGCCAGGCGCGGCACGCCGGGATAGCGTTCGTGCAGCACCGTGAGTGCGCGGTACTCGGGCCGGAAGTCGTGGCCCCACTGGCTCACGCAGTGCGCCTCGTCGATGGCAAACAGCGCCACCTGCCCCCGCTCGGCCAGGGCGTCGAGCTGAGCCAGAAAACGCGGCGTGGTGACACGCTCAGGGGCCGCATAAAGCAGGGTCAGCTCGCCGCGCAGCAGTCGCTTCTCCACCTGCGCGGCTTCGTCGCCCGAGAGACTGGAATTCAGGAAGGCGGCTTCAACGCCGGCTTCGTGCAGGGCGCCCACCTGGTCGTGCATGAGCGCGATCAGCGGCGAGACCACAATGGCTGTGCCCTGGCCGGCCTCTTGGCGGGCGATGGCGGGAATCTGGTAGCACAGCGACTTGCCACCGCCCGTAGGCATGAGCACCAGCGCGTCGCCACCGGCGACGACATGCTCGATGATGGCTTGTTGCGGGCCGCGGAAGGCTTCGTAGCCGAAGACGCGGCGCAGGATCTCCAGGGGGGGAGTCAGGCCTGGCCCACTCTGTATTTGCATGTGCGAACGTGCTGAAAACCGCGTCAATCTAGGCGCGCGACGACGCCCAGACTGGCCGTCTGGGCAAGGAGTGCAACAACGAGTGGCGCGGTTTTCAGCACGTTCCCTTCGGGTTGCGGCCAAAAAAGCCATGCGGGGTGTTGCGCGGACTTGCCGGGGATCACCCCGGCGGCGTCCACGCGCCTACCGCATGACATTTTTTGACCCGCAACGCATCATGTAAATACAGAGTAGGCGGGGCCTCTACATCTGCTCCCAGGGCAGGCCATCAAAGCGCCAGCCATTGAGGGTGGAACGCTTGAAGTGGTCGTCCAGATCGCCCTCGAAGCCGTGCAGCACGTTGTAGAGCTGGGTGAACCCGGCCTTCTGCAGAACCTCGCCGGCGTCCAGCGTGCGTTTGCCGCTGCGGCACAGCAGCACCAGGGGGCGTCCCTTGTCGCCGGCGGTTTCGCGCTCGACCGCAGCGACAAAAGCGGCCGGATCGGGCATCAGATCAGGATATTCGTACCAGGGGATGTTGACCACGCCCGGCGGGCGGCCGACGTAAAGCGACTCGATTTCCATGCGCACGTCGAGGAACAGCGCTGTCGGCTGTTGTTGCAGGAGCTCCCAGGCTTCCCGGGGCAGGAGGTGTTTCATGGGGCCCTATTGTCCCGGGTTTTAGGCAGGCCTTGGGGCTTCCGGGCCAGGCTTTCTACAATGGAGGGCTATGAAGCCGCTGCACTACACCCGCGCCCAAACCCTGCCCGGTATCCTGGCTGATCGCATCGTCGTCCTGGACGGTGCCATGGGCACCATGATCCAGCGTTTCAAGCTGAACGAGGCCCAGTATCGCGGCGAGCGCTTCAAGGACTTCCACAAGGACGTCAAGGGCAACAATGAGCTCTTGTCCCTGACCCGGCCGGACATCATCCGCGACATCCACGAGGGCTACCTGGCCGCAGGCGCCGACATGGTCGAGACCAACACCTTTGGCGCCACCACCGTGGCCCAGGCTGATTACGAGATGGCGCATCTGGCGCGCGAGATGAACCTGGCCTCGGCCCGGATTGCGCGCGAAGCCTGCGACAAATACAGCACACCGGACCGGCCGCGCTTCGTGGCGGGTGCCCTGGGCCCCACACCCAAGACTGCCAGCATCAGCCCGGACGTGAACGATCCGGGTGCGCGCAACACCTCATTTGAAGAGCTGCGGGCCGCCTACTACGAGCAGGTTGAAGCCCTGGTCGAGGGCGGCGCCGACCTGCTGCTGGTCGAGACCATTTTCGACACGCTTAACGCCAAGGCGGCCTTGTTCGCCATAGACGAGTTTTTCGAGAATTCGGGCCAGCGCCTGCCGCTCGTCATCAGCGGCACGGTGACCGATGCCTCGGGCCGCATCCTGAGCGGCCAGACCGTTACCGCTTTCTGGCACAGCGTGCGCCATGCGCGGCCCCTGGCCGTGGGCCTGAACTGCGCCCTGGGTGCGGCGCTGATGCGACCCTACATCCAGGAACTGGCCAAGGTGGCGGACGATACCTACATCAGTTGCTACCCGAATGCGGGCTTGCCCAATCCCATGAGCGAAACGGGTTTCGACGAAACGCCTGAAGTCACCAGTCGGCTCTTGCGCGAGTTCGCGGCCGAGGGGCTGGTCAACATCGTCGGCGGTTGCTGCGGCACCACACCCGAGCACATCGGGGCCATCCACGCTGCAGTGGCGCCCCTGCCCACGCGTGCCCTGGGCGGTGTCGGACCGTTCTACCGCGAGGCCGCTTAAGGCCCGGGGTTTGTATGCGCATCGAGGCTCTGCGCCAACGGCTGCAGGCGCTCGGCGCCAATCCCCGCCACGAACACCGGGTGCTGCGCCTGTGGTCACAGGCCTTGCCACAGGACCACGGCAGCCGGCCGATAGCGAATTTCCTGCCGACCACCTTGCGTATCGCATTGCCGCAGATAGAGCGCGAACTGGCCGGTCTGGTGACCCTGGTGTCCGAGCATCCGGGTGAGGACGGGTCGGTACGCCAGGTCGTGGCGCTGGCCGATGGCCAGCTGGTAGAGAGCGTGTTGTTGCCCCCGGGGCGAATCCCGGCCCTGTGCGTTTCCACCCAGGTCGGTTGCGCTGTGGGCTGCCTGTTCTGCATGACGGGCACCACCGGGTTGATCCGCCAACTGGGCAGCGCCGAAATCGTGGCCCAGGTGGTGCTGGCGCGTACGTGCAGCCCGGTCAAGCGTGTGGTGTTCATGGGCATGGGCGAGCCAGCGCACAACCTGGACAATGTGCTGGAGGCCATCGACCTGCTGGGCACGGCAGGCAATATCGGCCACAAGAACCTGGTGTTCTCCACCGTCGGTGATCCCCGTGTCTTTGAAGCCTTGCCTCTGGGCCGCGTGAAACCGGCGCTGGCGCTCTCCTTGCACAGCACGCGCGCCGAGTTGCGCGCCGAGTTGCTGCCGCGGGCCCCGCGCATGTCGCCGCAGGAGCTGGTCGACGCTGGCGAGCGCTACGCGCGCGCCAGCGGCTATCCCATCCAGTACCAGTGGACACTGCTGGATGGCATCAACGACAGCGCCGAAGAGGTCGAAGGCCTGGTGCGTTTGCTGCAAGGCAAGTACGCCATCCTGAATCTGATCCCCTACAACGCCGTCGAAGGTATGCCCTACCGCCGGCCCGACGCGGCGCGAGCGATCGAACTGGCGCGCCAGCTGCATCAGCGTGGCATCCTGACCAAATTGCGGCAGTCGGCCGGGCAGGACGTGGATGGCGGCTGCGGCCAGCTGCGTGCGCGCGCTGTTCAGGGGCGACGCGTGATTCCGCTGCAGATTTCCCCCGCCTGATACGTGCCAAGGATCGCGGCAGGCCAAGAGCCCGGGGGCGCTCACAACGGGTCGCACCGCTACAACAATCCGCTGGCTGAATGATGTTGTTCGCTTGGAGGGACGGGAGCCCTATGCAAGAATAAATTTCCAAGGACTTCAGCAATAAAGGGAGAAGATATGAAGAACTGGCTCATCTGTTTCATGATTGCCACGGCTGGCGCAGCTGCCCAGGCCCAGGCCCCGGTTGTGCGCTTTCTTGCCAATGTGGGCTATAGCGCCGGCGGGGACACGCTGGCCTCCGGCAACTATGTCAGCGGTGCCTCCTACTCCATCAATGCCGGCAAGGGCGTGACCTTGGCCGTGGGCGCGGACTTCAGGGTGGCGGAGAAGGTCACTCTTCAGGCGACGGTGGGCCATCACCAGGATGGCACCAATGCGTCGAACGGCGAGATCGCCTTCAAACGCGCCCCGGTCGAACTGCTGGGTTTTTATGAGATCAACGAGAACTTCCGCTTGGGCGGTGGCCTGCGCAAGGCACAGAATGCCGAGGTGACGGCTTCGGGTGCGGCTGCGGGCATTTCGGCAGCCGGCTCCTATGAAAGCACCCTGGGCACGGTGCTGGAGGGGCAGTATTTCTTCAACTCCCTGCGCTACAACGCGGCGGAGCACAAAGCCCTGTGGGGCGTGGGCGTGCGTTTCGTCAACGAGAGCTTCAAGCAGGCGAACGGCAGTACGGACTCAAAGAGCGGCAGCCATCTGGCCATCAGCTTCCTTTTCTACTACTGACTTGGGCGACTTTTTGAGGAGGGCGGCTTGAGCCGCCCTTTGGTCTTCGCGTTTCGATGGCGTAGATACGGGAAGCGATAACGGTCACTTGCAATCGATGGCAAGGAATACTCATGCGTGCCATGACTTACGGCATGCACGGTAGTGCGTCGCACGCGGACAACGTGTCTGCGATTTGAAAGGCTGTGTGCTTGGTCGTAGATCAAAGGTGTGGAAAAATAAACGCGCGTTTACTCATTTACTCAAGGGAGAATTCATAATGAAAAACTGGCTCATTTATTTGACGCTTGCACTGGGCTGCGCGGGTGCTCAGGCCGAGGCCCCCAGGCTGCGCGTGCTTGGCAGTGTGGGCTATGGTTCGGGTGGTGCCCCATTGATCTCCGCAACATATTCCAATGGGCAACCAATCGAACTTCTCGCTGGCACCGGCTGGGTGTGGGCTATAGGTGCCGATTTCAGAGTTGTTGACAACGTCACGATTCAGGCCAGCATAGGCCATCAGCGCAATCGAGTCGCGGGGGCAAATTTTGATTTTGATTTTCAGCGTCAACCTGTCGAACTTCTGGCCTTCTATTCCGTGAGTGATCAGGTCCGCTTAGGCTTGGGCGCGCGTAAGGTGCAGAACGCCAAGCTCACGGGCAACGATGCTGCTGCGGGCTATGCAGGGACGGGTACCTACAACAGTTCGGTGGGGGGCGTTCTGGAGGGACAATACCTCTTCAGCCCTCCCTCCTTGACCGAAAGAAAGCTCGTGACCGGCATGTACCTGCGTTTCGTGAAGGAAAACTTCACGCTGGCAGACGAGGACGGGGGAACGGGAGAAGCGAAACGCGGCGACCATGTCGCCCTCGGCCTGGTCTTCTACTACTGACCTGGCGGTGTTGACGGGGGTGGCGCCTAGAGGCCGCCCCCTGTAAAATGGGGCTTTCCAAGGAGCGTTGCAGCAGCACCTCGCGTGTTGTCAGGCTTGGAAGTCCCAACGACGCTCACCTGCTTTTGATGCTTTCAGGTGAGCCGCATGTCCGAAATTTCCGTCCCCCCCATGAAGCTGTCCGGCCTGGAGCCGGTGCACATCGGTACCGACAGCCTTTTCGTCAATATCGGGGAGCGCACCAACGTCACCGGTTCCAAGGCCTTTGCGCGCATGATCCTCAACGGCCAGTTCGAGGAGGCGCTGGCCGTGGCACGCCAGCAGGTGGAAAACGGCGCCCAGGTCATCGACATCAATATGGACGAGGCCATGCTGGACAGCCAGGCCGCCATGGTGCGCTTCCTGAACCTCATCGCCAGCGAGCCCGACATTGCCCGTGTGCCCATCATGATCGACAGCTCCAAGTGGAGCGTGATCGAAGCCGGCCTGCGTTGCATCCAGGGCAAGGGCATCGTGAACTCCATTTCCATGAAAGAAGGTGTGGAGGAGTTCAAGCGCCAGGCCGGGCTGGTCAAACGCTACGGCGCGGCCGCGGTGGTGATGGCTTTTGACGAGAAAGGCCAGGCCGATACCTACGCGCGCAAGACCGAGATCTGCGAGCGGGCTTACCGCATTTTGGTAGACGAAGTCGATTTCCCGCCCGAGGACATCATCTTCGACCCCAATATCTTTGCGATCGCTACCGGCATCGAGGAACACAACAATTACGCGGTGGACTTCATCGAGGCCACGCACTGGATCAAGCGTCACCTGCCCGGCGCCAAGGTTTCGGGCGGCGTGTCCAACGTTTCTTTCAGCTTCCGCGGCAACGATCCGGTGCGTGAGGCCATCCACACGGTTTTCCTCTACCACGCCATCAAGGCTGGCATGGACATGGGCATTGTCAACGCCGGTATGGTGGGGGTCTATGACGATCTGGAACCCGTGCTGCGCGAACGCGTGGAGGACGTGGTGCTGAACCGCCGCCCCGACGCCGGCGAACGCCTGGTGGAGATTGCCGAGACCGCCAAGGGCGCGGCCAAGGACGACAGCAAGAAGAACGAATGGCGCAGCGGCACGGTGGAGCAGCGCCTGTCGCACGCGATGGTGCACGGCATCAATGACCACATCACCACGGATACCGAAGAAGCCTACCAGGCCATCCTGGCCAAGGGTGGTCGCCCGCTGCACGTGATCGAAGGGCCGCTGATGGACGGCATGAACATCGTGGGTGACCTGTTCGGCGCCGGCAAGATGTTCCTGCCGCAGGTGGTCAAGAGCGCGCGCGTGATGAAACAGGCCGTGGCCCATCTGATCCCCTACATCGAGGAAGAGAAGCGCCAGCAGGAAGCCGCCGGCCAGGATGTGCGCGCCAAGGGCAAGATCGTGATCGCCACCGTCAAGGGCGACGTGCACGACATCGGCAAGAACATCGTGACCGTGGTCCTGCAGTGCAACAACTTCGAGGTCATCAATATGGGTGTCATGGTGCCCTGCCACGAGATCCTGGCCATGGCCAAGGTGGAGGGGGCCGACATCGTGGGGCTGTCCGGACTCATCACGCCCAGCCTGGAGGAGATGCAGTACGTGGCAGCCGAGATGCAGAAGGATGATCACTTCCGCATCAGGAAGATTCCGCTGCTTATAGGCGGCGCTACCACCAGCCGCGTGCACACCGCCGTCAAGATCGCGCCGCACTACGAAGGCCCGGTGGTCTACGTGCCCGATGCCTCGCGCAGCGTTAGCGTGGCCCAGGGCCTGCTGTCCGAGCAGGCGGCACAGTACATCGCCGAACTGAACACCGATTACGACAAGGTTCGGCTGCAGCACGCCAACAAGAAACAGACCCCACTGTGGTCGTTGGAAAAAGTGCGCGCCAACAAGACGCCCATCAGCTGGGACAGCTACACGCCAACGAGGCCCAAATTCATCGGCCGGCGTGTGTTCAAGAACTTCGACCTGACCGAACTGGCCAAGTACATCGACTGGGGACCTTTTTTCCAGACCTGGGATCTGGCCGGGCCTTTTCCCGCCATCCTCAAGGACGAGATCGTGGGCACGGAAGCGCAACGCGTCTTCTCCGACGGTAAGCGCATGCTGCAACGCCTGATCGAAGGCCGCTGGCTCACGGCCAACGCCGTGCTGGGCCTGTACCCGGCCAACAGCGTGAACGACGATGACATCGAGCTCTACACCGACGAAAGCCGCCATAACGTGGCCATGACCTGGTACGGCCTGCGCCAGCAGACCGAGAAGCAGGTGGTGGACGGCGTCATGCGCCCCAGCCGCTGTCTGGCCGACTTTGTCGCGCCCAAAGGCGTGGCGCCCGATTACGTGGGCGTGTTTGCGGTGACGGCCGGCATCGGCGTAGAGAAGAAGGAGAAGTACTTCATGGACGACCATGACGACTACTCCGCCATCATGCTCAAGGCCCTGGCCGACCGTCTGGCCGAGGCCTATGCCGAATGCCTGCACCACCGCGTGCGCACCGACCTCTGGGGTTACGCACCCCATGAAACGCTGAGCAACGAGGACATGATCGCCGAGAAGTACCTGGGCATCCGCCCGGCGCCGGGTTATCCGGCCTGTCCGGACCACAGCGTGAAGAAGGAGATGTTCGAGCTGCTGCAGTGCGAGGAGATCGGCATGGGCATCACCGAAAGCCTCGCCATGACACCGGCCGCCAGTGTCAGCGGCTTCTATCTGGCACATCCGCAGAGCCGCTACTTCAATGTGGGCCGCATCGGCGAGGACCAGTTGCACGACCTCGCGCGCCGCCGTGGCATGAGCGAGCAGGCCTTGCAGCGTCTGCTGGCTCCCAATCTCTGAGACCAAGGTCGGCTTTACGGAGTTTTACAAGCCCGAAGCATGCGCGTGTGCCCTGGCTGTCTACGATTCCTGTCCAAGGACGTTGAAGGTGTAGCCCAGCGTGTTTGCCGGGCGCAGCTGTAGTCAGCAAGGAATACCGAAATGAACGATGTGACGATGACCGGCGCCGCGGTGGCCGGGACCAAAACCCTGTGGGTGGCCGTGGGCGTGCTGGGCGCCGCGGTCCTGGGCCTGGGTGGCGCGCTGTATTACACGCAGGCGCACAAGACCAATGAAGTCCAGGCGGCCGCTCCGGTTGCTGCCGTTGCGCCAGCCCTGCCTATGGCGGCAACGGTGAACGCAGTTCCTGCCAAGCCTCCTGTCGTGGAAAAACCTGCTGCGGCCAAACCCAGGGTCGCCCACGCCAAGACGGCCAAGCCTGCGCCCGTGGCGGCCACACCCTCACCTGCCGAGGCATCGTCGCCGGTGGTCGTCAGGCCGATCTGTGTGGATTGCGCTACCGTGACCGCTGTGGTTCCGGTGGAGCGTGAAGGTGAGTCCGGCGGCACCGGCGCGGTGGCCGGTGGCGTGCTCGGGGCCTTGGTCGGCAACCAGTTCGGACGTGGCCAGGGCAAGGACGTGGCCACCATCCTCGGCGCCATCGGCGGTGGTATCGCCGGCAACCAGGTCGAGAAAAAAATGAAGAAGGTGACGGTTTACCAGGTGGACTTGCGCCTGGACGACGGCAGCCGGCGCACGATGGAACTGGCCACCCCGATCGGCGTGGGCGAGCGCGTGCGGCTGGACGGTGGCACTTTGCAGCCCCTGCCGGCTGGTTACTAGGCCGGTGGCCTGCGCGCCAGGCGCTGGGCCTGCACCAGGGCCAGCAAGCCCAGCACACTCAGGCCCAGCAGCAGCCAGAGTCCACTGGCATAACCACCGGCCGGGCTCCACAACAAGCCCAGCATGAGTGGCGCTGCGGCGCGTGCCAGCGCCATGGGCAGGCCCAGCGCGCCATTGAGCGTGGCCACGTGCTCGTGGCTCACGTATTCGGCGATGGCCGTGCCCTTGACGATGGTCAGCATGCCGTTGCCCATGCCATACAGCAGCACAAAAAGCAGTACCACAGCCACCTGTGCCGTGCCGGCCAGCGGGGCGAGCAGCAGGGCCAGCAGGCCCAGGGGGATCAGACCGGGGATCAGCCGGTTGGCCTGGTGGATGTCGAAGTGGTGTTCGAAGAAATACAGGAGCATGCGGCCCAGCACCTGCAGCACGCCGATGCTGGCGGGCACGGCGATCACCCAGGCTTCGGGCAGCTGGTGTTCACGCAGCAGGCTGACCAGGTGCGCCGGCAGTGCCGCCGTTACCGCCATCAGCAGCACGATGAAACTGCCGATCAGCAAAAAGGGCGCGCCCCGCAGGTGATGACGCAAGGCCGGTGTGCGCGGTGTGTGAGGCGCCAGCTCCCTGTGACGGGCTGCAGGCGCGTGGCGCAGCATGAGGGCATGGATGGGCGCACAGACCAGCAGCTGCAAAGCAGCCAGCGGCCACAGGGCATGACGCCAGCCCAGTACGTCGATCAGCCAGGCCGACAGCGGGATGAAGACCGTGCTGGCCAGCCCGCCGAGGAAGGTCATGGTGATGATGGCGCGGCGGAAGTTGTCCGGGAAGCGCCGCGTGAGCACCGCGAAAGCCGGCTGGTACAGCGTGGCTGCCAGGCCCGCACCCAGGCCGAGCCAGACCAGGTAATAGGCCGCCTGGCTGTGGATCGTGCTGTGCAAGGCCAGGCACAACGCCAGCAGCACGGAGCCGCCGGTCATGACCGCGCGTTCGTGGCCGCGATCGATCAGTCGGCCCACGGGCCAGGCCAGCAGGCCTTCGGCCAGCAGGGCCAGGCTGAAGGCCAGCGAAGACTGTGCGCGGCTCAGGCCCAGTTCACGCTCCACAGGTTCCAGCAACAGGGCAAAGGTGTAGAACACGCTGCCCCAGCTGATGAGCTGGGCCAGTGAGAGCCAGCCGATCAGCGCGGAATCGTGGCTCGAGCGCGTGGGCATGGCGCCGATTATGATTCAGTACGTCCCCTGCACGTCGCGCCTCCTGTGCCTGGTGTGCCTCTCCCACCGATCCCCATTTCTACCGTCCTGCATGAGCTCCGGCATTCCCAAGATTTCCGCTTCCACGAACCGCTCGGTCCTGCTGCTGTCTTTCGCCACTTTCGCGAGCATGGCCGTGCAGCGACTGTGTGACGCCATGTTGCCCGAGCTGGCGCGGGAGTTCCAGGCCAGTCTGGCCGAGGCCGCGCAGGTGATCTCGATATTCGCCGTGGTCTATGGTCTGTGCCAGCTGTTCTACGGCCCTCTGGGCGACCGCCTGGGCAAGTTCCGTATCGTCACCTGGGCCACGTTGGGCTGCGGCGTGGCCAGCGTGCTGTCGGTGTTTGCGGCCAATCTCAACATGCTGGTGCTGGCACGCGTGCTGATGGCGCTGGGTGCCGCCGCCATCATTCCGCTGTCACTGGCCTGGATCGGCGATGCGGTGGCCTATGAGCAGCGCCAGGAGACCTTGGCACGCGTGGGTCTGGGCACCACGCTGGGCATCACCGGCGGCCAGTTGCTGGGCGGTGTGTTCACCGACACGCTGGGTTGGCGCTGGGCCTTTGCCTTCATGACCCTGTTGTTCGGTGTGGTGGGCCTGCTGCTGTGGCGTGATGAACGACGCCAGCGTGGCGAAGCGCCGGCCAACCATAACCCCGCGCCCGAGGTACGCCCCGGTTTCGTGCAGCAGGCGCTGCAGATCGTCACGGGGCGCTGGTCGCGCATCGTGCTGCTCGTCGCGCTGGTCGAGGGGGCCTCGGGTTTTGGCGTGCTGGCCATCTGGGCCGCGCACCTGCACCATGAGTTGGGTCTGTCGCTGTCGGCATCGGGGGCCATTGCCGCTCTGTTCGGTCTGGGCGGCATGTTCTATATGGCCGTGGCGCGTTTCCTGATCCCGCGCCTGGGTGAGTATGGCCTGGCGCGCGGCGGCGTCAGTCTGCTGGGCCTGGCTGCCCTGGTGATCGCTTTCACGCCGGTCTGGTGGCCCACGCTGCCGGCCAGCCTGCTGGCAGGCTTCGGCTTCTTCATGTTTCACAACACCATGCAGGCCAATGCCACGCAGATGGCCCCGGCCGCGCGTGGCACGGCCGTGTCGCTGTTTGCTTCGGCGCTGTTCCTGGGCCAGTCCATCGGCGTGCTGCTGGCCGCCGGTCTGGTGGGGCGCTTTGGTTCGACGGCCGTGATTGCCGTAGGCAGCGCGGTGCTGGTGGCTGCCGGGCTGTTTTTCGGGCAGGCGCTGCGCCGGCGTCAGGCGCTGATGCTGCTGGAGTGAGGCCGCCGGTACTGCAAGGCCTCGGCCACATGCTCCAGCGTGATGCGCGGTGCATCGGCCAGATCGGCAATGGTGCGTGCCACCTTCAGCGTACGGTGCAGGCCGCGCGCCGACCAGCCCAGGCGCACCGCGGCCGCATCCAGGAAACGCAGGGCGGCTTCCTCGGGCCGCGTGTGCGTGTCGATCTCCTGCCCGGTGAGCAGGTGATTGGGTTTGCCCTGGCGGGCCAGGGCGCGCTCGTGCGCCGCCGAGCAGCGCGCACGCACACGGGCCGTGCTTTCGCCGGGCGGGGCCTGCAGCAGTTCGTTGGCAGGCAAAGCGCCCACCTGTACATGCAGGTCGATGCGGTCCAGCAGCGGCCCGGACAGACGGCCCTGGTAGCGGGCCACCTGGTCGGGCGTGCAACGACAGGCGCGTTGTGCCGAACCCAGATGCCCGCAGGGACAGGGGTTCATGGCGGCCACCAGCTGGAAGCGGGCAGGGAATTCAGCACGCCGCGCCGCCCGCGCGATGGTGATGCGGCCGCTTTCCAGGGGCTCGCGCAAGGCTTCAAGGGCGGCCCGCGGAAACTCGGGCAGTTCGTCCAGGTAGAGCACGCCCTGGTGGGCCAGCGAGACTTCTCCCGGTCGCGGAGGTGAGCCGCCGCCCACCAGGGCCACGGCGCTGGCCGAGTGGTGCGGACTGCAGGTTGGCCGCCGGCCCCAGGTGGCGAGGTCAAAACGTCCAGCCAGGCTGGCCAGGGCGGCACTTTCCAGGGCCTCATTGGTGGACATCGGTGGCAGCAGGCCGGCCAGGCGCTCGGCCAGCATGGATTTGCCGGTGCCGGGCGGACCGCTGAACAGAATGCTGTGGCCGCCTGCGGCCGCAATTTCAAGCGCCCGCTTCGGGCCGGCCTGACCCTTCACATCGGCCAGGTCAGGCCCCGCATGGTTCACACGCAGCGGCTGCGCAGTCAGCCGGGCCCAGCCTGGTGCATCGGCGCTGGTGGCATCGCGGCCGGGCAGGAATTGCTGCACCACGTCCAGCAGATGGCCGGCCTTGTAGATGGCGATGTCGGGCACCAGTGCGGCTTCCTCGGCACTGCCTGGAGGCAGCACCAGGCGGGTGGGCACCCCCCGCAGCGCCAGCGCCATGGCCAGTGCGCCGCGCACCGGGCGCAATTCACCGGACAGCGATAGCTCGCCAGCAAATTCGTAGGGACTCAGGGCTGACGGGTCGATCTGACCGCTGGCGGCCAGGATGCCCAGGGCGATGGGCAGGTCGAAGCGGCCCGAGTCCTTGGGCAGGTCCGCTGGCGCCAGGTTCACCGTGATGCGCTTGTTGTGCGGGAATTCCAGGCCGGCGTTCTGGATGGCCGAACGCACACGTTCGCGGGCCTCCTTGACCTCGGTTTCGGCCAGGCCGACAAGTGTGAAGCTGGGCAGTCCGTTGGCCAGATGGACTTCCACGGTGACCGTGGCGGCTTCGAGGCCCAGCAGGGCCCGGCTATGCACCAGTGACAGGCTCATGACCACATCCTCCTCATAACGGTGCAAACCTTGTCATGGTTCGCATGAAATGGCACACTGTTGGTGCGTTCTGTATATTTGTACAGTTATCTTAACGCAGCTTGTGCAGATACGTGTACATATTCATGTGGAAATTCCGGGTGGATAACTTGGCACGGTCCCTGCTTATCCGGTTCGTCCCCTTTAACCCTCTCTGATGGAGTAAGACATGAACCTGAAATCCAAGATCGCCCTGGCTGCCCTGACCCTGACCGCTGGCTCTTCTGTCATGGCCCAGGTGGCCTACAACGTGGGTGTTGTCAGCGAATACCGTTACCGCGGTCTGGCCCAGACGGCCCTGGCTCCCGCCGTGCAAGGTGGCGTGGACTATGCCCACAGCAGCGGTTTCTACGTCGGCGCATGGGGCTCGCAGATTCGCTGGATCAAGGAAGCCGGCACGGCCGCCAGCGTGGAAACGAAAGGCGACGTCGAACTCGACCTGTATGCCGGTTACAAGGGTGCGATCACCAAAGATCTGGCCTATGACGTCGGCTACCTGCGCTACGAATACATCGGCAACACCTACAAAGACGCTGCTCCTGCATCGAATGTCAACGCCAGTACCGACGAGGCTTACGGTGCTTTGAGCTATGGTGCTTACACCTTCAAGGTGTCCTACGCCTTCTCCGACCTGTTCGGCTACGGGAAGAGCAGCGGCAGCACCTACTATGACCTGTCCGGCACCTTTGACCTGGGCAGCGGTTACTCCGTCGTTCCCCATGTGGGCTACCAGGCCATCGAGGGCGCCGCCAACAAGCAATACAGCTACACGGACTACTCGGTGACGCTGGCCAAGGATCTGGGCAAGGGCCTGTCCGCTACCATCGCAGCGGTCGGTACCGATGGCAAGGCCAGTCTTTACAAGGTCAACGGCCGCCAACTGGAAGCCGCCACTGTTGTGCTGGGTGTGAAGTACACCTTCTAAATTCAACTCAAACCAGAGGAGAACCCATGAAACTCGTTACAGCCATCATCAAACCTTTCAAGCTGGATGAGGTGCGAGAAGGCCTCTCGGCCATCGGGGTGCAGGGCATCACCGTCACCGAGGTCAAGGGCTTCGGCCGCCAGAAAGGTCATACCGAGTTGTACCGCGGTGCGGAATACGTGGTCGACTTTCTGCCCAAGGTGAAGATCGAGGCGGCCGTGGCTGACGAGCTGGTCGACCGCGTCATCGAGGCGATCGAAGGCTCGGCCCGTACCGGCAAGATCGGCGACGGCAAGATCTTTGTGTACAACCTCGAGCAGGTCGTGCGTATCCGCACCGGTGAAACCGGCAAGGAAGCGCTCTGAGGCTCCCACTAAAGAGAGAACACTGACATGAAAAAACTAATCGTCTCCTTCGTGCTGGGTCTGGGCCTGCTGGCCGGCTCCGCTGCAGTCTGGTCCCAGACTGCCCCGGCCACCGAGGCCGCCGCTCCCGCAGCAGCAGCCGCTCCGGCCGCCGCCGCTCCCGCAGACGCGGCTGCCCCGGCTGCTGCCGTTCCCGTGCCCAACAAGGGCGACACCGCCTGGATGATGGTCTCCACGCTGCTGGTCATCATGATGACCGTGCCCGGCCTGGCCCTGTTCTACGGCGGCCTCGTCCGCAGCAAGAACATGCTGTCCGTGCTGATGCAGGTCATGGTGACCTTCTCGCTGATCGTCGTGTTGTGGTTCATCTATGGCTACAGCATCGCGTTCACGGAGGGCAATGCCTTCATCGGGGGCTTTGATCGCCTGTTCATGAAGGGCATCTGGGACAACGTCGCAGGCACCTTCGCCAACGGCGCGACCTTCAGCAAGGGTGTCTACATCCCCGAGATCGTGTTCGCTGCCTTCCAGGCCACCTTCGCGGGCATCACCTGCGCGCTGATCGTCGGTGCCTTCGCCGAGCGCATGAAGTTCTCGGCCGTGCTGATGTTCATGGCCCTGTGGTTCACCTTCAGCTACGCCCCGATCGCCCACATGGTCTGGTTCTGGATGGGTCCGGATGCCTACACCGCCAAGGAAGTCGTCGATGCCATGAACGGCAAGGCCGGCTACATCTGGCAGATGGGCGCCCTGGACTTCGCCGGCGGTACCGTGGTGCACATCAACGCCGCCGTTGCCGGCCTGGTGGGTGCCTACATGGTGGGCAAGCGCATCGGCTACGGCAAGGAAGCCATGGCCCCGCACAGCCTGACGCTGACCATGGTGGGTTCCGCCCTGCTGTGGGTGGGCTGGTTCGGCTTCAACGCCGGCTCCGCCCTGGAAGCCAACGGCTTCGCCGCCCTGGCCTTC
>JBEIPS010000064.1:0-12038 GCA_040376915.1 Hylemonella sp. | reverse complement strand
GGCGTCGATGGCGCCTTCGGCCTTGCCGGCGCCCACCATGGTGTGCAGCTCGTCGATGAAGAGGATGATGCGACCTTCGTCCTGCGAGACTTCTTTCAGCACGGCCTTGAGCCGCTCCTCGAACTCGCCGCGGTACTTGGCGCCGGCCAGCAGGCCCGCCATGTCCAGCACCAGCACGCGCTTGTCGCGCAGGCTCTCGGGCACTTCGCCGTTGACGATGCGCTGGGCCAGGCCTTCGACGATGGCGGTCTTGCCCACGCCGGGCTCGCCGATGAGTACGGGGTTGTTCTTGCTGCGGCGTTGCAGCACCTGGATGGCGCGGCGGATCTCGTCATCGCGGCCGATCACCGGGTCCAGCTTGCCCAGGCGGGCGCGCTCGGTCAGGTCCAGGGTGTATTTCTTGAGGGCTTCGCGCTGGCCTTCGGCTTCGGGGTTGTCCACAGACTGCCCGCCGCGCACGGCTTCAACCGCGGTCTCCAGCGCCTTGCGCGTCAGGCCGTTGGCCTTGGCCAAGTGGCCGATGTCGCCCTTGTTGTCGGCCGCGGCCAGCAGGAAGAGTTCGCTGGCGACGTACTGGTCGCCGCGCTTGATGGACTCCTTTTCGGCCGCCTGCAGCAGGCTGACCAGGTCGCGCCCGACCTGCACCTGTTCCTGCCCTTCCACTTGAGGCAGCTTCTTGACTGCGGCTTCGGCACCAGCCAGCAGGCCCGCCACGTTGACGCCCGCGCGCTGCAACAGGGCCTTGGGACCGTCCTGCTGGCGCAGCATGGCCACCAGCAGATGTGCCGGTTCGATATAGGCGTGGTCATTGCCCAGGGCGAGGGTCTGGGCCTCGCCCAGAGCTTCCTGGAATTTGGTGGTGAGTTTGTCGATCCGCATGACTGGACTTCCGGTATATATTGGGTTGACAGGGACATGAGGATGAGCCCGGGGATTTCAAGGCCATCAAGCGCTTTCTCCTGCACGGAACCATCATGCCAAAATGCAAACACTTGATGAGCATCAAAGCCGGTCGATGACCCAGCATCCAAACTGCGCGTCCGCCCTCGCGCCGCCCTTCAAACTGGCCACATGAGCTTACGCCTGCGCATCCTCCTGCTGGTTCTGGTGGCTGCACTGCTGCCGGTGCTGTTCATGTTGTGGCTCCTGCTGCAGCAGCGCGCGACCACCCTGGAGCAGACGCGTGAACAGCTCAAGGTGCGGGCGGAAACCATCGCCCACGATCTGGACGACAAGATATCGGGCACCGCCCAGCTGCTGTTCGGCCTGGGACGGGTGCCCGCGCTGGGCAACGGAGACAAGGTCTCCTGCTCCAGGTTTCTGGCCGAAGTCCTCAGGGAACATCCGCAATACACCGGTTTCCTGACCATCAAGCCCGACGGCAGCCTGCACTGCGACTCATTGCAATCCGGGCGCCAGCTGAATCTCACCGACCGCGCCTATTTCCAGCAGGCGCGCAGCCTGCAAGGTGTGGTGGTCGAGCCGGCGATCGGGCGGCTGACGGGCCGCTCGGTGCTGCAGATTGCCTACCCCGTGCGCGACGAACAGGGTGCGCTGAAATTCGTGCTGCTTGCGTCGCTGGACCTGGACGTCTATGCCAACCGGGCGCTGCAGAAGCAGCCCTACCCGCGCACACAGCTGCACCTCTGGAACCACGATGGTTCCTTCCAGATGGTCGCGCCGCGTGGCGAGAGCGTCGACACCTCGGTGGCCGCTGACCTGCGCCGCTTCATGCTGGTCGCGGAGCCCGAGGCCAGCGGCTCGCTGGGGACGGGGACGCACACCCTCTTCGGTGTCAAGGCCGTGTTGCCGCGACTGAACATCGCCGACATGCGCTTGGCCCTGAGCGTCCCGGAGACCGAACTCTACGAGCAGGTGGACCGGCAGTTCAGGCGGACCATGCTGGGCCTGCTGGCCTGCGTGGTCTTCATCATCGGCCTGGCGGTATTGCTGGGCGAAGTCGCCCTGCGGCGCCAGGCACTGCGGCTCATGCACGCGATCTCCCGCATGGATGCGGGCAACTACGGCGAGCCGCTGGGCGAGCCCTACCCAAAAGGCGAGCTGGGCATGGTGATGCAGGCGCTGGACCGCATGGCCGCCTCGCTGGACCACCAGCGCACCGAGATCGCGCGCAACACGGAGGCCCTGGAGCGGCAGGCCCGCATCGACCCGCTGACCCATCTGGCCAACCGCCACATGCTGACGGAACGCCTCTGGCAGGCCATGGCCCACGCGCGCAAATTCCAGCGCATCGCCGGCGTGCTGATCCTGGACCTGGACCGTTTCAAGACCGTCAACGACAGTCTGGGCCATAGCCAGGGCGATGAATTGCTGAAGGAAGTCGCGACCCGGCTCACCCAGTCGGTGCGCGAAGGCGACACCGTGGCGCGCCTGGGCGGGGACGAGTTCGTGGTGGTGCTGACAGACATGGGCGATGTGTCCGACATCACGCCGGTGGCGCAGAAGATCCTGGCGGCGCTGGCGCGCCCCGTGGAACTGGGACCGCAGATGCTGGCCATCACCACCAGCCTGGGCATCGCCGTCTACCCCCGAGATGGCGAGACACCGGACGCCCTGCTGCAGTACGCCGACACCGCCATGTACCGCGCCAAGGACCAGGGGGGCAATGCCCTGGCCTTCTTCACCCCGGAGATGCGCCAGTTGATGGTGGACCGCCTGGAGATGGAAGCCGGCCTGCGCTGCGCCCTGGACGAAGGTGAGCTGCGCCTGGTCTACCAGCCCATCCTGGACGCCCGCAGCGGCCGCGTGATCTCGGCCGAGGCGCTGGTGCGCTGGGTCCATCCGGACAAGGGCCTGGTCTCGCCTGCGGAGTTCATCCCCCTGGCCGAGGAGACCGGCCTGATCACACGCATCGGCGCCTGGGTGCTGCAGGAGGCCTGCCGCCAGGCGCGCCGCTGGCACGACGCAGGATTGGGCCACATGCCTGTCGCCGTCAATCTTTCGCCCCGGCAATTCAGCGACCCGCACCTGGAACGCACCATCACCCAGGCGCTGGAGGCCTGCCAGTGCCCCCCTGCCCTGCTGCATCTGGAGATCACCGAGAGCACGCTGATGAACCAGATCGACCAGGCCGCGGAGACCATGCGCCGGCTCAATGCCATGGGCATCGAACTGGCCATCGATGATTTCGGGACGGGCTATTCCTCCCTGAGCCGGCTCAAACGCCTGCCGGTGAGCACACTCAAGATCGACAAGTCCTTCGTGCAGGACCTCTGCAAGGACGCCAGCGACGAGGTCCTGGTGGACGCCATCATCACCCTCGCCCACAAGCTGGGCCTGCGCACGGTGGCCGAGGGCGTGGAGACCCGGGAGCAGATGGCCTTCCTCGCGCAGCGGGGCTGCGACTGCTACCAGGGTTATCTGTATTCCAGGCCCTGCTGGCCGGACGAGTTCGTACAGTACGTGCGCCAGCAGGGCGCAGGCGGCTGAGGCCGCTTTTCAGGCCGGTTTCACCGTTTCCTGCGAGAAACCGGCTACGCGCTTGTAGCTCTCCGATATCTGGCGCAGCTCTTCCTGGCTGATCAGGTCATCGATGTGGCGAAAGGGCTTGCCGCCCGAAAGTTCATCGACCTTGATGTTGATGAAATCCGGCGGCGTGCTGCGGTTGGTGCGCACCACGCGGGCCGTAGGCTCCACGCGGGCCTGGTCGTAGATCTGCAGGGCGGCCTGCGGGTCGGGTGTCACGGCCAGCAGCTCGGCCAGCGTGCGCGCATCGATCAGGCCCTGGGCGGCGCCGTTGGAGCCGCGCGGATACATGGGGTGGGCGGCGTCGCCCATGAAGGTGACGCGGCCGAAAGTCCAGCGCGCCACCGGATCCTTGTCCACCATGGGGTACTCGAGGATCTGCTGCGCATTGGCAATCAAGGCGGGCACGTCGAGCCAGTCGAACTTCCAGTCGGCGTAGATGGCTTCGAAGTCGGCCTTGTTGCCGGGGCGGTTCCAGTCGTTCATGGACTCGCCCTCGCGCTGGATTTCGGCCATCCAGTTGATGAGCTGATTGCCCTGCCCGTCGACGTTGTCGACGATGGGGTAGATCACCATCTTGCCGGTCAGGATGGAGCCCACGCGCATATAACTCTTGCCCGTGAGAATGGGTTTGTGCACGGTGACGCCGCGCCAGGTGTTGATGCCGGCGAAGGCCACCTTCTCATCCGGGTAGAACTGGCGGCGGATGGTGGAGTTCACGCCGTCGCAGGCAATCACGATGTCGGCCGGCACGCCGGGGCGCTTGTTCCCCCTGGCATCGACGAAGTGCACGGTGGCGCCGAGTTCGTCCTGGACCACGCCGATGCAGCGATGGTCGGTGTGGATGCGTGCGGGACCGAGCTGGGCCAGCGCCTCCTCGAACAGGATGCGGTGCAGCTTGCCACGGTGGATGCCCACCTCCGGGTAGGGGTAGCCGGCATGGCGACCGCGCGCTTCCTTGTAGATGTACTGGCCGTAGCGGTTGAAAAACACGCTCTCCAGGTTCACGATGCCTGCGGCCTCCAGCTTGTCCTGTACCCCCAGGGCCGCCAGCTCGCGCATGGCGTGCGGCAGCAGGGTGATGCCCACGCCCAGCTCCTTCACCTCGGGTACGGCCTCGTACACATCGCAGGCGATGCCGCGCTGGTGCAGGGACAGGGCCAGGCCCAGGCCGGCCACGCCACCACCGACGATGACGATGCGGGTGCCAGCGTGCGTCTCACCCATGGCTTACTCCGCCTTGATGTCGTTGCGCCGTATCACGGCACCCCACCGTGGGTAGTCCTTCTGGACCACGTTCATGAGTTCCTCGGGTGTGGACGAGGCTGCGTCCAGGCCGGCCTTGCCCAGCACCTCGCGCACCTCGGGCAACTTGAGGATGGCAGCGATCTCCGTGTTCAGTCGCTGCTGCACCGCTGCAGGCGTCTTGCCGGGCAGGAAAAAGGCGTACCAGAGGTCCACGTCCACACCCTTGGCGCCCAGCTCCTCGAAGGTGGCGACATTGGGCGCCACCGGGTGGCGCTTGGGGCTGCCCACGGCCAGGGCGTTGAGCTTGCCGTTGTTGACGAAGCCCTGGGCCACGTGCACCGGCAGGAAACCCACGTTGAGCTCGCCCGCGAGAAGGTCCGTGGTGTAGCCGGCCGAGCCGCGATAGGGCACGTGCAGCATGAAGGTCCGGGTCTGCACCTTGAAGAGCTCCATGGCCATGTGGTGTGGCGTGCCGACACCGGGCGAGCCGTAGCTGATGCTGCCGGGTTTGGCGCGGGCCTGGGCCAGCAGGTCCTGCAGGGACTTGATGCCGGTCTTGGGATTGGCCACCAGCATCAGCGTGCCCCAGGCCGCCATGGAGACGGGGGCGAAGTCCTTCACCGGGTCGAAGGGCACGTTCTTGTAGAGCTGCGAGGCCATGAGCATGGTGTTGGCACCCATGAGCAGGGTGTAGCCATCCGGGTTGCTCTTGGCCACCTGGTCGGCACCGATATTGCCGCTTGCGCCCGGCGCGTTGGCCACCACCACGGGCTGGCCCAGGCGCTCGGACAGGCGCGGCGCCACGGTGCGGGCGATGGTGTCCATGCCCGTGCCCGGCGTGAAGGGCACGATGATGCGTACGGACTGGGCGGGCCAGGTCTGGGCGCTGGCGGTTCCGGCCAGCAGGAGGAACAGCGTGAACAGATGCTGAATCGTCTTCATCTCGGTCTCCTCGGGTGTTGTGGTGCTCGGCTTCAGCGGATCTTGAAGACCGCCTCGGCATTGGTCTGGAAAAATTGCCTCTTCACGTCCAGCGGCATGCCCATGGCGTCGAGGATGTTGACCTCGTCGGGTGCGTACTGGTAGGGATAGTCCATGGCGTACATGACACGGTCCGTGCCCATGAAGTCCTGTGTGAACTTGATGGCCTGCTCCCAGGCCACGCCGCTGTTGGTGATGTAGAAATGCTCGCGCAGGTATTCGCTGGGGCGCTTCTGGATGGGCTTGATGCTTTCGTAGCGCCGGGACTTCACCGTGGCCTGGTGCATGTAGTCCAGGCGGTAGGCCCAGAAGGGCAAGGCCTCGCCCATGTGGCCCAGGATCATGCGCAGTTTCGGGAACCGATCGAACACGCCGGCGGTGATGATGCGCATGGCATGCAGGCCAGTCTCGACGCCGAAGCCGTAGATGGCGCCGTCCAGGCCGCATTCCTGGAAGGGTTGCAGCATCTTGGGCGGCAGTGCATTGGGGTGCAGGTAGATGGGTGCGTCGTTGGCCTCGGCGGCGGCGAAGATGTCCCAGAACTTGGGGTCGGACAGGTACTCGCCCTGGGTGTGCGAGTTGATGATGACCGAGTGCATGCCCAGCTTGCTCACACCGCGCTCGATCTCCTTGGCCGCCGCCGCCGGGTCCTGCGGCGCAACGGCGATCATGCCGGCGAAACGCGTGGGGTGGCGGCGCACGGCTTCGGCCAGCTCGTCGTTGGCGCTCTGCACCAGGGCCACGGCCGTGGCCTTGTCCATGACCTGCGCCCCCGGCGAGGTCAGCGAGAGCACGGCCATGTCCACCCCGGCCGCATCCATGTGCTGCAGGCGCAGCTGGTCCAGGTCCAGCAGGCCGCGCATGATGTGCTGGGCCCGCTCGCTGGGGCTGCTCATGTAGAAACCCATGAGGCCGCGAAAACCCGCGTCGGCGTCTCCACGCTCCAGGATCTTCCTGTAGATATCGATCATCTCCTGCGTGGCAAACGCCTCTTCGGTGGCGATGCGCAGGTAGGGCGCTTTTTGCGGACGAGCGGGGTCGCTCAGGTTGGGGAGCTGGATCGCCATGCGGTCGGACCTCGGGATTGATAAGAACTCTTACCATCCTAGGCCCACAGGCGCGGCGCCGACACTGAGGTTTCTACCGATGGCGCCCCGGGAACCCGGGGGGGCGCCCGGGATCAGACCGCGGAATTCCCCGAGCGGATGCCCCACCTGGCCAGGGCCTGGTCGTCACTGACACGGGCATCGACCCAGCGCGCGCCCTCGGGCGTCTGTTCCTTCTTCCAGAACGGTGCCTGGGTCTTGAGGTAGTCCATGAGGAACTCGCAGGCCTGGAAGCTCTCGCCACGATGTGCCGAGGTGACCACCACCAGCACGATCTGGTCCAGCGGCAGCAGCGGACCCACCCGGTGAATGACCCGTGCGGCGTAGATGTCGAAGCGTTTGAAGGCCTGATCGATCATGTCCTCGATGGATTTCTCGGTCATGCCCGGGTAGTGCTCCAACTCCATGGTACTCACCGCATTGCCATCGTTGCGATCACGCACGGTACCGATGAAGGAGCAGACCGCACCAACACGCTTGTCCTGCGCGCGCAGGGCCCCGATTTCGGCACCGACGTCGAAGTCCTGGGTCTGGATGACGACGCGCGCGGCCATCTCAGCCTCCGGTCACCGGCGGGAAGAAGGCCACTTCGCAGTTCTCCGTCAACGCGGCGTCCTCGCCGCTCATGACCTGGTTCAGTGCCACGCGCACCGCGCGGCCGCGCGCCAGGCTTTGCGCATGGGCACCCCCGCGCGCAATCAATTCGTCGCGCAGCGCACCGAGGGTGGCAACCCTGGTCTCCAGCGCTTCGCTGCCCGTGCCCAGGCTTTCGCGGATCGAGGCGAAATATTTGACGGTGACCTTCATCCCATGAGCTCCGCAAAGACCAGAAACTGCACGATATCGCCTTTCGCGATGGTCTGCCCGGCCGGGTTGTCCACCAGGCCATCGCCCCAGACCGCCGAGGTCAGCACGCCCGAACTCTGGTTGGGGAAAAGATCCAGGCCGCCTGCGGCGTTGCGGCGCACGCGCAGGAACTCACGACGCTTGTCACCCCGCTTCAGCTCGAAATGCGCCGGCAGGGCCATGCGCACGGGCTCGAACTGCGTGACCCCCTGCAGCTTGAGCAGGAAGGGCCGCACCAGCAGCATGAAGGTAACGTAGCTGGACACAGGATTGCCCGGCAGGCCGGCGAAGTGGCAGGCGTTCTGCGGGCCGCGCGCGGCACCTTCGCCCCGGTAGAGCTTGCCGTAGGCAAAGGGTTTGCCGGGCTTCATGGAGATCTGCCAGAGATCGAGTTCGCCCAGCTGCTCCACCGCCGGCTTGATGTGATCTTCCTCGCCCACGGACACACCGCCGCTGGTCAGCACCAGGTCGTGACCCTGGGCCGCGCCGCGCAGGGCAATGAGTGTGGCCTCGCGCCGGTCGGGCACGATGCCGAAGTCGGTCACCTCGCAGCCCAGGCGCTGCAGCAGGGCGCGCAGGAAAAAGCGGTTGGAGTTGTAGATGGCGCCGGGCGGCATCTGCTCGGGTGGCACATCACCCGGCATGACGAGTTCGTCGCCGGTGGAGAACAGGGCCACCCGCGGACGGCGCGCCACGGTGAGCTGGGACTGGCCTATGCCCGCCGCCATGCCCAAGGCAGCGGGGTTGAGCCGCTGGCCGCGCGCGAGCACCACGGCGCCACGTGTGACGTCCTCGCCAGCGCGGCGTATCCACTGGCCGCTGGCCGGCACGGCGTTCACGCGCACGCTGCCCTCCTCCACCACCTCGCAGTCCTCCTGCATGACGATGGCGTCGGCCCCCGCAGGCACGGGCGCACCCGTGAAGATGCGCGCGGCCTCACCGGCCTGGAGCGGCTGGCCATGCTGGCCGGCCGGGATGCGCTGCGTGACACGCAGCGCGGTGCCGACCGCTGGTACGTCGGCACAACGCAGGGCGTAACCGTCCATGGAGCTGTTGTCCTGCGGTGGCACGTGCAGGGCCGAGACCAGGTCCTGCGCCAGCACACGGCCGTCGGCGTCAAAGGTGCTGACCGTTTCCGTGCCCGGCAGCGGCAGGGCCTGGGCCAGCAGTTCGGCCAGCGCCTGGTCCAGCGACTTCAGGGGGGCACGGGGCGCGTTCATGCGATGTACATCTCGGGCTTGTATTCGAAGCGCTCGCCATGGGCCACCAGCCAGCCGGCCACGGCGTCGGGATCGTTGAGGTCCAGCAGGTCCAGGCCCGTGGGCACAGGCAGCTGGCCCGCATCGTCGGTGGCGACGGCGGCGATGAAGTCGTCGTCGGGGTAACGCACGGGTTTGCCGTTGGCGGCGCGCCAGACCTCGACCTTGAGAAGGTCGCTGTTCTTGAAACCTTCGACCAGCACCCAGTCCACACCCTCGTAGAGCTCGGCGATCAGCTCATGCACCTTGGGTTCGTGCACCTGCTCGTACTCGCGCATCAGCGCCAGGCGGCGGCTGGAAGCGATCACCACTTCGAAGGCACCTGCTTCGCGGTGGCGGTGGCTGTCCTTGCCCGGGTGGTCGATGTCGAACTTGTGGTGGGCGTGCTTGACCACGGACACGCGCAGGCCGCGCAGCTTGAGCGCGGGGATGAGCTGTTCGACCAGGGTGGTCTTGCCCGAACCGGAGTAACCGGCGAATCCCACCACTTTCATGTAACGATCACTCCAAAGCTACAGATTTGATAGCGCATTGCAGGAACCCGAACGCTGCAGAAATTTCAGGCGCAGTGCCGGACGATGTAGTCCTTGATACCCTGCACATCAGCGCCAACGACTGTGACCTTCTTGGGCAGGCTCTCGATGCCTTCGAACCTGGCCGGGCGCTGCGGTTCGCGCCCCAGAGCTTCCACGATGGTCGCGGCGAACTTGATGGGCAGCGCCGTCTCCAGCACGATCATGGGCACACCAGCCTGCAAATGCTCGCGCGCCACCTTCACACCGTCGGCGGTGTGCGTGTCTATCATCACGCCGAACCGCTCGAAGGTGTCACGGATGGTCGCCAGGCGGTTGGCGTGCGTGCTCTTGCCACTGACAAAACCATACCGCTCGCGGGCTTGCGCAAAGGCAGGGTCGCGGCTCAGGTCGAATTTGCCGGCCTTGGAAAGCTGCTCACCAAACAGCGCCTTGACCTTGGCACCGTCACGCCCCAGCAGGTCGAACACGAAACGCTCGAAGTTGCTGGCCTTGGAGATGTCCATGGACGGGCTGGAGGTCTCGTGCGTGTCGGCGCTGCCGCGCACGCGGTAGACGCCGGTACGGAAGAACTCGTCGAGCACGTCGTTCTCGTTGGTGGCCACCACGAGCTGGGCGATGGGCAGGCCCATCATGCGGGCCACGTGGCCGGCGCAGACGTTGCCGAAATTGCCCGACGGCACAGTGAAGTTCACCTGCTCGGTATTGCTCTTCGTGGCCTGGAAGTAGCCTGCGAAGTAATACACCACCTGCGCCACCAGGCGGGCCCAGTTGATGGAGTTGACGGTGCCTATTCTGTACTGGCGCTTGAAGTCCAGGTCGTTGGAGACGGCCTTGACGATGTCCTGGCAGTCGTCGAACACGCCCTGCACGGCCAGGTTGTGGATGTTGGCGTCCTGCAGGCTGAACATCTGGGCCTGCTGGAAGGGGCTCATGCGGCCATGCGGGCTGGTCATGAAGACGCGCACGCCCTTCTTGCCGCGCATGGCGTACTCGGCCGCGCTGCCGGTATCACCGCTGGTCGCGCCCAGGATGTTGAGTTCTTCACCACGGCGGGCCAGTTCGTACTCGAACAGATTCCCCAGCAGCTGCATGGCCATGTCCTTGAAGGCCAGCGTGGGGCCGTTGGACAGGGCTTCGAGGTAGAAGCCGTTCTCCAGCTTCTTCAGCGGGACGATCTCCTTCGTGCCGAACACCGCCTCGGTGTAGGTCTTGCGGCAGAGGGCGCGCAGGTCCTCGGTCGGGATGTCGTCGATGTAGAGCGAGAGGATTTCGAAGGCCAGGTCCGCATAGGGCAGTGAGCGCCACTTTGTCAGCGTGGCCTCGTTCACCTGCGGATAGGACTCGGGCAGGTAGAGCCCCCCGTCAGGCGCCAGACCCTCGAGCAGGATTTCGCAGAAACGCTTGCGTTCGGGTTCGCCCCGGGTGCTCAGGTATTTCATCCGGCCAGCTCTTCCTTGCGGATGCGCACGATGGGTGCGAGCACGGTCTTGAGCGCCTGCAGCTTGACCAGGGCCTCGTTCATGGTGCCTTCACGGGCATCGTGCGTGAGGATGATGACGTCGGTCTGGGTGGAGCCCTCGCCGCCCACCTCGTCGGCCTCGCGCTGCAGCACGGCGTCGATGCTGATGCCGGCCTCGGCCAGGATGCCGGTGACCTTGGCCAGCACGCCGGCCTGGTCGGCCACGCGCAGGCGCAGGTAATAACTGGTCACCACCTCGCTCATGGGCAAGACCACCAGATTGCTCATGGCATCGGGCTGGAAGGCCAGGTGCGGCACGCGGTGCAAGGGGTCGGCGGTATGCAGGCGGGCGATGTCCACCAGGTCCGCGATCACGGCGCTGGCCGTGGGCTCGGAGCCCGCGCCCTTGCCGTAATACAGCGTGGTGCCCACGGCATCGCCGTTGACCACCACGGCGTTCATGGCGCCTTCCACATTGGCCAGCAGGCGCTTGCTGGGCACCAGGCTGGGGTGCACACGCAACTCGATGCCCTTGGCCGTGCGCTTGGTGATGCCCAGCAGCTTGATGCGATAACCCAGCTGCTCGGCGTAGCGGATGTCCTGCGCACCCAGTTTGGTGATCCCTTCCACATGGGCCTTGTCGAACTGCACGGGGATGCCGTAGGCGATGGCCGACATCAGGGTGACCTTGTGCCCAGCGTCCACACCTTCGATGTCAAAGGTGGGGTCGGCTTCGGCGTAGCCCAGGCGCTGCGCTTCCTTGAGCACGACGTCGAAGTCCAGGCCCTTGTCGCGCATCTCGGACAGGATGAAGTTGGTCGTGCCGTTGATGATGCCGGCAATCCACTGGATGCGGTTGGCCGTGAGGCCTTCGCGCAGGGCCTTGATGATGGGGATGCCGCCGGCCACCGCGGCCTCGAAGGCCACCATCACGCCCTTGGCGGAGGCGGCCGCGAAGATCTCGGTGCCGTGCACGGCCAGCAGGGCCTTGTTGGCCGTGACCACGTGCTTGCCGGCCGCGATGGCTTCGAGCACCAGCTGCCTGGCGATGCCATAACCACCGATGAGTTCGATGACGATGTCGATCTCTGGGTTGGCGATGACGGCGCGCGCGTCG
>JBEIPS010000103.1:0-7077 GCA_040376915.1 Hylemonella sp. | reverse complement strand
ATGGGTGATGTGCGCGATTTCCAGACCTTCATGGGCGCGGTGATCGACAAGAAGGCCTATGGGCGCATCAAGGCCTGCATCGACGCGGCGCTAGCGGACCCTGCTTGCAAGGTGATTGCCGGCGGTCACTGCGACGACACGGTTGGCTACTTTGTCACGCCCACGGTGATCGAGGTAAACAACCCCACGCACGCATTGATGTGCGAGGAGATCTTCGGCCCCGTGCTGGCGGTCCACGTCTACGAGGAGGGACTATGGGATGACATCCTGCGGCAGGTGGACCAGACCAGCCCCTATGCGCTGACCGGGGCAGTCTTTGCACAGGATCGCGTGGCCATTCAACAGGCCATGGAGGCGCTGCGCTTTGCCGCCGGGAACTTCTACATCAACGACAAGCCGACCGGGGCCGTGGTGGGGCAGCAGCCCTTCGGCGGCGCGCGGCGCAGTGGTACCAATGACAAGGCGGGGTCGGCACTGAACCTGATGCGATGGGTGTCGCCCCGGACCGTGAAGGAAACCCGTGTGCCGCCCAAGGACTACACCTACGCGCACATGCAATTGCGGGGCTGTGCGGGCTGGCCATGATCGGAATCCAGGGATAAAGTGGCATGGCGCACGTCCATGCCGGACGCAACCGGAGCCCCCCCATGAGCAGCAGCCCTGACCTCCTTCCTTCCTACCTCAACCCCGACGATCTCGGGCCCTGGGCGACCTACCTGGAGCAGGTGGACCGCGTGTTGCCGCATCTGGGCCGGCTCAGCGTCTGGATCGACACCCTGCGTCGGCCCAAGCGTTGCCTGATCGTCGATGTGCCCATCCACATGGACGACGGTACGGTGAGGCACTTCGAGGGCTACCGCGTGCAGCACAACGTCTCGCGCGGGCCCGGCAAGGGGGGCGTGCGCTACCACCCGGGCGTGACCCTGTCCGAGGTGATGGCCCTGGCGGGTTGGATGACGGTGAAAAACGCCGCGTTGAACCTGCCCTATGGCGGCGCCAAGGGAGGCATCCGCGTGGATCCCAAACAGCTTTCGCTGAGCGAACTGGAGCGCATGACGCGCCGTTACACCAGCGAGATCGGCATCATCATCGGCCCGGATCGCGACATCCCCGCACCCGACGTGAACACCAACGAACGTGTCATGGCCTGGATGATGGACACCTATTCCATGAACGTGGGCTCCACCAGCCCGGGCGTGGTGACCGGCAAGCCCCTGTCCCTGGGCGGCAGCCTGGGTCGGCGCGACGCCACAGGGCGCGGCTGTTTCGTGGTGGCGCGCGAAGCCATGCAGCGCCTGGGGCAGGAAATGAAGGGCGTCCGCGTGGCGCTGCAGGGTTTTGGCAATGTGGGCAATGCTGCGGCGCGTGTCTTCCATGACCATGGGGCACGCATCGTGGCCATCCAGGATGTGGCCGGCACCATCTACAAACCCGACGGCATCGACCCCCATGCGCTGATGAAGTTCCTGGCTGCAGGCCAGGGCACGTTGCTGGACTTTCCGGGGGTCGAACAGATAGCCCCCGCGAAGTTCTGGGAGGTGGAGTGCGAGATCCTCCTGCCGGCCGCGCTGGAGAACCAGATCACGGCCGAGAACGCTGGTCGCATCCGCGCCAAACTCATCGTCGAAGGCGCCAACGGGCCGACCACGCCCCAGGCCGAGGACATCCTGCTCTCTCGCGGCGCCATCATCCTGCCCGACGTGCTGGCCAACGCGGGTGGTGTGACGGTGAGCTACTTCGAGTGGGTGCAGAATGCCTCGTCTTTTTTCTGGACCGAGGCCGATATCAACGCCCGCCTGGACCGCGCGCTCAGCGAGGCCTTCCGGGCCATCTGGGACCTGGCCCAGGAGCGCAAGCTGCCCTTGCGCACTGCCGCTTTCGTGATCGCCTGCACGCGGGTGCTGGAGGCGCGCGAGCTGCGCGGCCTCTACCCTTGACGCAGTTGCTGCCGTACGTGCAGCAGCAGGCCCGCGCTGGCGTCTTCCACCAGGTCCAGAACTTCTTCGAAGCCCTGCGCCCCCTCGTAATAGGGGTCGGGCACCACCTGCGTCTTGTGCTGCTGACAGAACTCGGTGAAACGGCGCAGCTTGTGCAACTGGCCCGGAGGGCAGAGCTCGCGTGCGTACCTGAAGTTCTCATGGTCCATGACCAGGACGAGGTCGTGCTGCTCGAAGTCCCGCGGCAGCAACTGGCGCGCGCGCAGGTCCGACAGGTCGTAGCCGCGTTGGGCGGCGTGCTCCTGCGAGCGCTCATCCGGTGGCCGGCCAGCGTGGTAACCGTGCGTGCCGGCCGAATCGACCTGGACCTGGCCGGCCAGACCGCTCTCGACCAGCCGGTGACGGAACACGCCGTGTGCCGTCGGGCTGCGGCAGATATTGCCCATGCAGACGAAAAGGACAGCGTAGGCTCTCATGTGCCCTCATCCTTCTTCAGCTGCAGCGCGGCCTCGTACAGCGTGTTGCGTGGCGTGCCCGTGATCTCGGCCGCCAGACGCACCGCGGTCTTGAGCGGCAGTTCGGCCAGCAGCAGGGTGAGGACGCGCAGGTCGGGGCCGCTCTGGCTCACCTGCGCCTGCAGAGGGTGCAGCACCAGCACGAATTCACCGCGTTCGCGCTTCTCGTCGGCGGCCAGCCAGGCCCCCAGCTCGGCGGCCGGCAAGGTGGCCAGCTGCTCGAACTGCTTGGTCAGTTCGCGCGCCAGGGTCAGGGGGCGTGTGCCCAGCGCCGCCAGCGCGCCGGCCAGCGCCGCGATGCGGTGCGGCGCTTCCAGCAGCACCACGGCCCGCGGCTCGCCGGCCAGGGCCTGCACCGCGGCCGTGCGTTCACCGGCCTTGGCAGGCAGGAAACCGGAAAAAACAAAGGCGCCACCCTCGTCGACCACGCCGGCCACGCTGAGCGCAGCGGTCACGCTGCTGGCGCCGGGCAGGGGCACGACGGTCAGGCCGGCGGCGCGCACGGCGGCCACCAGGCGCGCGCCCGGGTCGCTGATGGCCGGGGTACCGGCATCGCTGACATAGGCCACGCGTTCACCGGACTGCAGGCGGGAGATGAGCTGCAACGCGGCCTCGGCCTCGTTGTGCTGGTGCAGGGCAATGAGGGCCCCCGTAGGGCGCTCGATACCGTAGGCGCGCAACAGGCTCTGGGTATGGCGGGTGTCTTCGCAGGCCAGGGCATCGACCAGCTGCAGCACGTGCAGGGCGCGCAGGGTAATGTCGGCCAGGTTGCCGATGGGGGTGGCCACCACATACAGCGCGCCCTGCGGATAATGCTGGGCAGCGGCCGCGTCGTGCGCTGCGGTGAGGGCGGAGGCGTAGGTAGCGTTCAATGGTGTTCCCCAAGTGGCTGGCGGCAGCCGGCAAACCCAGTACACGGCAAGCCGGTGAGCTCGCCGAGTCCCAGGCCCTGCAGCATCTGCGGGCGGCCGGTCTGCGCCTGCTGGAACGCAATTATCGGACGCCCGGGCGCGGCGGCGGCGAGATTGACCTGATCATGCAGGCGGCCGACGGCACCCTGGTCTTTGTGGAGGTGCGCCAGCGCGCCGGCAGCCGGCACGGCGGTGCGGCGGCCAGCGTGGGCGCCACCAAGCAGCGGCGCATCGTGCTGGCGGCCCGCCACTACCTGCTGCGCTGGCAGGTGCCGCCACCCTGCCGCTTCGACGTGGTGGCCCTGGACGGGGAAACCCTGCAGTGGCTGCAGGCGGCCTTTGATGCCGAATGAGGCCCGTGGTGACGCCGCTGTGACAGATGTAAGGACTCATGGCCCCGGATGGACAGGGGATGGGGGCTGGCGGTTATCATAGGCGCCATGCTTGAGCAACGCATTGAACAACACTTCATCGACAGCGCCGACCTGAAGTACCAGGCGGCGCAAGTCCTCAGCAAGCCCATCGCGGCGGCTGTGCAGGCCATGCTGACCTGCGTCACCAACGGCGGCAAGGTACTGGCCTGCGGCAACGGCGGCTCGGCCGCCGATGCCCAACACTTCTCGGCCGAGTTCGTTGGCCGCTTCGAGCGCGAACGCCCCGAGCTCGGCGCCATTGCGCTGACCACCGACAGCTCCATCCTGACGGCGATCGCCAACGATTACGACTTCAACTCCGTGTTCTCGCGCCAGGTGCGCGCCCTGGGCCAGCCCGGGGACGTGCTGCTGGCGATCTCGACCAGCGGCAACTCGGCCAATGTGCTGGCCGCCATCGACGCGGCGCACGAGCGCGAGATGGTGGTGGTGGGGCTTAGCGGTCGCAACGGCGGCAAGATGAGCAGCGCCCTGCGCGAGACGGATGTGCACATCATCGTGCCGCATGAGCGCACGGCGCGCATCCAGGAAGTCCACATCCTGGCACTGCATTGCATCTGCGACGGGGTCGATCACCAGTTGCTCGGAGAACAGGAAAACAAGTCATGATCAAACCGCAAGCCCGCCGCCTCTCCCAGTTGGTTCTTGGTGTCGTGTTGGTGGGGGCGGGGCTGACGGCCTGCGCACCGCTGCTGGTAGGCGGTGCTGTCATGACGGGCATGTCGGCGGCCGATCGCCGTACCGCGGGTTCGCAGCTTGAGGACGAACGGATCGAGTCGCGTGGCAGCGCCCGCCTGCGCGAGCATCTCGGTGAACGCGTGCACATCAACATCACCAGCTACAACCGTCAGGTGCTGCTGACCGGTGAAGTTCCCAACGAGCAGGACAAGCAGCTGGCCGAGCAGGTGGTGTCGCGCATCGAAAACGTACGTTCGATCGTGAACGAACTCGGCGTGCTGGGCCACTCCACACTGACCCAGCGTTCGTCCGACGCGCTGGTCACCGGCCGCGTCAAGTCCAACCTGATCGACGCCAAGGACATCAGCGCCAGCGCCTTCAAGGTGGTGACCGAACGCGGCGCGGTCTTCCTGCTGGGCCGGGTCACCTTGCGTGAGGCCGATCGCGCGACCGATCTGGCGCGCCGTACCAACGGTGTGCAGAAGGTCGTGCGCCTGTTCGAGATCATCACCGAGGAAGACCTGCTGGAGATGAAGTCCCAGCCCACCACCTCGGGCGGGCCGAGCGCTCCTTCCTCCAGCGGCCGGCCGATGTAAGTGTCCTGCCGGCCTGTGCAGGCCGGCAGATTATTTGCGCAGGCGGCGTACCAGGCTGGACGTGTCCCAGCGCCCGCCGCCCATTTCCTGCACATCTCCATAGAACTGGTCGACCAGGGCCGTCACCGGCATGCGTGCGCCGTTGCGGCGCGCCTCGTCCAGCACCAGGCCCAGGTCCTTGCGCATCCAGTCCACGGCAAAACCGAAGTCGAACTGGTCTGCGACCATGGTCTTGCCGCGGTTGTCCATCTGCCAGCTCTGTGCGGCACCCTTGCCGATCACGTCCAGCACCAGGTTCATCTCCAGCCCGGCCTGCTGGCCGAAAGCCACGGCTTCCGCCAGGCCCTGGATCACGCCGATGCAGCAGACCTGGTTGACCATCTTGGCCAGCTGGCCGGTCCCGCTGTCGCCAATGCGGGTGAAGGCCCGCGCATAAGCCAAGGCGGCCGGCCTGGCCGCGTCAAAGGCGGGCTGGTCACCGCCGCACATCACGGTGAGCATGCCGTTCTGCGCCCCGGCCTGGCCCCCCGAAACCGGGGCGTCGACGAAATGCAGGCCGCGCTCACGCGCCGCGGCATACAGCTCGCGGGCCACCTCGGCCGAAGCCGTGGTGTGGTCGGTGAAGACCGCGCCGGCCTGCATGCCGGCGTAGGCGCCCTGGTCTCCGAGGACGATGCTGCGCAGATCATCGTCGTTGCCCACACAGGCGTAGACGATGTCCGCACCGCTCGCCGCCTCGCGGGGTGTGGCCGCGGCCCGGCCGCCGAACTCCGTCACCCAGGCCTGTGCCTTGGCGGCGGTGCGGTTGTAGACCGTGACCTGGTGTCCGGCGCGTGCCAGATGCCCGGCCATGGGATAACCCATGACACCCAGGCCCAGGAAGGCGATCTTGCGCGCGGGAGTGGGTTCATAGGTCTTGGGGTTGAGGCTGGGCATGATGGGGCTCCTGAAATGAAAAATGGTCTGATGCCAGAGCATCAGACCATGGTGAGGACGTGAATCCGGTTCAGACGATGGCCAGATTCTCCGTGCCGGCGGCCAGATCCTGCGACTTGCCGCGCTGGCTGTTGAGCTTGATCTGCAGGCGCAGGTCGTTGAGCGAGTCGGCGTTGCGCAGCGCATCTTCGTAGGTGATCTGGTTGCCTTCGTAGAGGTCGAACAGGGCCTGGTCGAAGGTCTGCATGCCGATGTTGCGGCTCTTTTTCATGATCTCCTTGATCTCGGAGACCTCGCCCTTGAAGATCAGGTCGGAAATCAGCGGGGAGTTGAGCATGATTTCCACGGCCGCGACACGGCCTTTGCTGTCCTGCTTGGGGATCAGTCGCTGCGAGACCAGGGCGCGCAGGTTGAGCGACAGGTCCATCAACAGTTGCGGCCGGCGCTCCTCGGGGAAGAAGTTGATGATGCGGTCCAGCGCCTGGTTGGCGCTGTTGGCGTGCAGGGTGGCCAGGCACAGGTGGCCGGTCTCGGCGAAGGCCACGGCGTGTTCCATGGTCTCGCGGTCGCGGATTTCGCCCATCAGGATCACGTCGGGCGCCTGGCGCAGCGTGTTTTTGAGCGCGATTTCCCAGCTGTCGGTGTCCAGGCCCACCTCGCGCTGCGTGACCACGCAGTTCTTGTGCGGGTGCACGAATTCCACCGGGTCCTCGATGGTGATGATGTGACCCTGGGAATTTTCGTTGCGCCAGTCCACCATGGCGGCCAGTGTGGTGGATTTGCCCGAGCCGGTAGCCCCCACCATGATGCACAGGCCGCGTTTGGCCATGGTCACTTCCTTGAGCACCTGGGGCACGCCCAGGGTGTCGATGGTGGGCAGCACGGCGGGAATCACCCGCAGCACCAGCCCGACCTTGCCCTGCTGGATGAAGGCGTTGGCACGGAAGCGCCCCACATTGGGCGGCGAGATCGCGAAGTTGCACTCCTTGGTGCGCTCGAATTCCGCAACCTGCTTGTCGTTCATGACCGACCGTGCCAGCGCCATGGTGTGGGCGGAGCTCAGGGGCTGGGGT
>JBEIPS010000211.1:0-1653 GCA_040376915.1 Hylemonella sp. | reverse complement strand
TCGCAGCTCTCGGGCGGGCAGCGCCAGCGTGTGGCCATGGGCCGGGCCCTGGCGCGCAAGCCCGCGCTCTTCCTCTTCGACGAGCCCCTGTCCAACCTCGACGCCAAGCTGCGCGTCGAGATGCGGGCCGAGATCAAGCGCCTGCACCAGATCAGCGGCATCACCAGCGTGTATGTGACACACGACCAGATCGAGGCCATGACCCTGGGCAGCCGCATCGCGGTGATGAAGGACGGCCTGGTGCAGCAGCTGGGTACACCCGACGAGATCTACAACCGGCCCACCAACACCTATGTGGCCACCTTCATCGGTTCGCCGACCATGAACCTGATCGCGGGCAAGACGGCGCTGGACGGCAATGGTTTTGTGTTGCCCGAGGCCCTGCTGTCCCTGGCCTGTCCGGCGCCGGCCCACCAGGCCCTGACCCTGGGCGTGCGGCCCGAGCACCTGCTCTTCAGCGACAGCGCGGCCTGGCGTGGTGAAGTCAATGTGGTGGAACCGACCGGTGCCGACACCTATGTGGTGGTGCAGACCGCGGCCGGCATGGTCACGGTGCGCACCTCGCCGCAGGTTCCCGTGCGCCCCGGCGACCGCGTGGGGCTGGAGATCAGCCCGGGCCAGGCACACTGGTTCGACGCGGCTTCAGGCGTTCGGCTCTAGGCGCGGAAGCAGCAAGCGCACCCGCAGACCCTGTACCGGTGCCGCTTCGATCTGCGCCTCACCACCGTGGCGGCGCGCGATCTCCTGCACGATGGACAGGCCCAGGCCGCAGCCGCCGGGCAGTTCGCTGCCGCGCCAGAAACGCTCAAACGCCTGTTCACGCAAGGCGGCGTCGAGTCCGGGGCCGTTGTCCTCGACCCGTAGCTCGAACTGCTCCCCCTGGGCCAATACGGAGATCGTGACGGTGCTGTCGCCTGCGCCGCGGCCATAACGCAGGGCGTTGTCGATCAGATTGCCCAGGGCCTCGCGCAGCAGCAACTCGGAGCCCAGCACCGGAGCCTGGCTCAGCCCTTCATAACCCAGGTCCACCTGCAGGCTCACGGCCCGGGGGCTGAATTCGCGTGCGACGGCCTGGGCCAGTTGTGCGAGGTCCACGGGCTGCATGGGCACCTCGGCACCGCTGCGTGCCAGCGTGAGCAGCTGATTCAGCAGATGGGCGCTGCGCTGGGCACCGGCGTGCACCTTGTGCAGCCGCGCCTGGATGAGTTCGGCTTCTTTTTCCTGCAGCGCCAGCTCGGTCTGGCTGATCAGGCCGGCCAGGGGCGTGCGCAGCTGGTGGGCCGCGTCGTTGATGAAACGTTTCTCCTGCACCATATTGCGCGCCACCGAGGCCAGCAGCCGGTTGATGGCGGTGAGCAGGGCGTGGACTTCGCGCGGCGCGGTGGTCAGTTCCAGCGGGGTGAGCTCGTGAGGCGAGCGGTGCTGCAGCTGCGCCTCCAGCCGGGTCAGGGGCTGCATGCCGCGTTTGATGCCGGCGTAGACCAGGCCGCTGAGCATGGCCCCCAGCACCAGCAGGGGGGCGAGCAGGTCGGCGATGAGTTCGCGCGCGATGCGGTCGCGCGCCACATAACTCTTGGCCAGCTGCACGCGCAGCAGTTGCGCAGCATCGGCTTCGCCATAGGGCAGGTCCAGGGCCACGGCGCGCATCACACG
>JBEIPS010000054.1:0-16025 GCA_040376915.1 Hylemonella sp. | reverse complement strand
GGCGCGCGCCTGGCCGAGCCGCTGCTCCCAGAAATGGGGTGGGCGCTGCTCTTTCCTTTTTTCAACCCAGGGCAGCACGGCGGCCTGGACCTGTCCGCGTTCGACCTGTTCCTTCAGCTGGACCACGATCGGATCGTCGGGGCCATAACGATCGGACATCTCGTTGCAAACGGCAGTGAGTCTGGCAAGTTGTCTGGACATGGCGCCCTCCTTCTTCAGTGACTTGATGCGACTGTAGCCCGGCCCCGAAAGTGCCCGCTGGGCAAACTCGACTGTTTTGCTGGGCTGTTCGCGCCTTCACACACCGAGCAGGATGTGCAGCGCCTGGGCGCAGGGCTCGGGCTTGTGCCGGGCTCAGGCTGGAGACCCGGTCAGGTCAGGGCCAGGTCCGACGATGGGATGGTGAGCTGTGCAGAAAGTGCGTCAGCGGGACCAGCTCCCCAGTTTCTCCATGCGCCTGGCCATCACGATCGAGCCGGAGGGTGTGTAGTGCTCCTGATCGAAGATGAGGGGTGTCCCGTCCTCGGCAAAACGCAGGGGACGTCCCTGGTCCAGGCCCAGTTCGATCATGGAGATGTAGTTGACCCCGGGGATGTCGAAGCGACTGGCCATGTCACGGTCCAGCAGGGCCAGGGTCGGATCCAGGTGCCGGTTCAGGTAATCCGGATTGCCAGACCGTTCGGCGGCGATCAGCAGGCGGGGGAAGGGTGCATCGAAGATCAGCGTGGGGCCGAGAAGATCAACGGCGAGGCCCTTGCCGCGCAGGTGACGCAGGGTCGCTTCCAGGTTGTCCAGGTTGGCCGGGCCCCAGCGGGCCGCGATGATGACGCCGTCTACGGGGTGGCGCGCCAGAAAATCATGGAGGACCCCATCGATGATGCCGGTGCAGTAGCTGGACTCGCCCAGCTTGTGCACGGTCGTGGGATAGCAGTCGGCCGCGGTGGCCTGCAGGAAGTTCACCTTGGGGTAGACCGTCTGCAGTCCGTGCCAGAGCTCGGCGGCATGGCTGTCGCCGATCAGCAGGTAGTTCCTGCGCGCCGGATCCAGCTGCAGGCACTCGTCGGCCAGCGCGCGGCGCTGCTGGCCTTCACCCAGGTAGAGGAAACACCGGCCGCTGCGAAACGCATTGCTCTCGTCCTTGTAGGTGGCGATCTGGAGTTCACGCTCCGTGTAGCGGCCCGGGACGCCTTCGCTCAGGATCCCCGCGATGCCCAGGGCCACGGGCACCAGGGTTGCGCCCAGGCCGATCCACAGCATCTTGCGTTTGCCCGGTCGCCACGGGCCGGTGCGGAAAGGCTGCTCGATGAAGCGCCACGAAAGCGCGGCGACCACCAGCGATACGACGATGATCGCAAGCTTGCGGGTGCGCTCCGAGCCGCCGTCCAGCAGCAGGGCGTTGTTCTGCTGCAGCACGGTGATCGGCCAATGCCAGAGGTAAAGCGAGTAGGAGATCAGTCCCACGAAGACCAGGGGCTTGAGGGAAAGGGCACGCCGTACCACCGAGGGGCCGTCACGCCCCGACAGGATGACCATGGCCGCGCCCAGGCAGGGTGGCAAGGCGAGGGCGCCGGGGAAGGGCATGGATGAATGGATCAGGAACACCGAGCCGACGATCAGGGCCAGGCCCACAGCGCCGAGCAGTTCGCGGCGCCAGCGGTCCAGGGGGGCGGAAAACGCGCCCAGCGCGATCATCGCCCCGAGGAACAGCTCCCAGGCCCGGGTGTGCACGAGGTAGAAAGTCCCGGAACGGTCGTGGAACACGCCCCAGGCGCTGACGGCGAAAGAGACGAGGGACAGGGCTGCGACGACCCACAACATGCGACCCCGCATCCATCGGTGGCAGGCGGCGAGCAGGAGGGGCCAGAACAGATAGAACTGTTCCTCGACGCCCAGCGACCAGGTATGCAGCAGCGGGCGTTCCGACGAGGCCGCGTCGAAATACCCCGAGTTGAGCCACAGGAGGACGTTGGCGACCGACAGGGAGGCCGCGACCATGACCTGCGAGAAATCGACAAACTCCGCAGGCAGGCTGTAGTGGAAGTAGAGCAGGCTGGTCACCAGCAGCATGGCGACCAGGGCGGGCACGATGCGCCGGATCCGGCGCTCATAGAAATCCACCAGGGAGAAGCTGCCGCGGGACAGATCGCGGGCGAGCAGTTGCGTGATCAGGAATCCGGAGATCACGAAAAAGACGTCGACGCCGACGAAACCCCCGGGCACCGCGTGGATGCCGACGTGGTAGGCCAGGACGGGGAGGATCGCAAACGAGCGCAGCCCGTCGATGTCCGGGCGATGGTTCGTTGGCGCAATGTCAGGCGTGACGGGTGGGGTCATGGGGGTGTGGAGGGGAGGACGCCTTGCACGGGGACAGCCCGCCGGCGGGGCTTTTCGCCCGCAGCATCAGCTGCCTGCCGCGTGCTGGGTGGCTTCTATCTCCTGGGCCAGGGTCTTGCCGAGTTCGACGCCCCACTGGTCATAGGGGTGCACGCCCCAGATCGCAGACTGGCAGAACACCTTGTGCTCGTACAGCGCAATCAGGGCGCCCATGCTGCGCGGTGTGAGCGCGTCGATCCACAGGGTGGTACTGGGCACATTGCCCGGGTAGCTGCGATGCGGCGCCAGGCGGTGCACCTCGGCCTCGGCCAGGCCCTGCGCGCGCAGCACGGCTTCGGTCTCCTCCAGGGTGCGCCCCAGTGCCAGGGCTTCGGCCTGGGCCTGCATATTGAGCAGCACCACGCGGTGGTGTTCGGCGGCCAGGGGCAGCGGGCTGCGCTCGGTGCGCAGGCCGATGAAGTCGATGGGCACCAGGTGCCGGCCCTGGTGGATCAGCTGGAAATAGGCGTGCTGGCCGTCGATGCCCAGGCCGCCCCAGAGCACGGGCGCGGTCTGCACCTGCACGGCCGAGCCGTCGACATGCGTGCTCTTGCCGTTGGACTCCATCTCCAGCTGCTGCAGAAAGGGCGCGAGCTTGCCCAGCGGCGAGGCATAGGGCGCGATATTGAGCGAGTGCGCACCGAGGAAGTTGCCGTTCCAGATGCCGAACAGCGCCATCAGCAGCGGCAGGTTTTCTGCGGGCGCGGCGTTGAGGAAATGCTCGTCCATGGCGCGCGCGCCCAGCAGCATGTCCTGGAAGGCGAAGGCCCCGATGGCCATGGCCAATGGCAGGCCGATGGCCGACCAGACGGAATAGCGCCCGCCCACCCAGTCCCAGAGCCGGAAGATGTGTTCGGGCGCGTAGCCCTGCTGCATGGCCAGTTCGGGATGCGCCGTCACGGCGATCAGGTGCCGTGCCAGCAGGTCCTCGGGGCAGCCGCCGTCGAGCAGCCAGCGGCGCGCCGAGTGCGCCAGTGTCAGCGTCTCCTGGGTCGTGAAGGTCTTGCTCTGCACGACAAAGGCCGTGCGCGCCGGGTCCAGCGTGGCCAGCACGGTGTACAGGCTCCAGGCGTCCACGTTGGAGACATAGTGCACGCGCACCTTGTCGGCAAAGCTCTCGCGCGTGAGGTGGCTCAGCGCCTCGGTGGTCATGCGCGGCCCCAGGTCGGAGCCGCCGATGCCGAGGTTGACGACGTCGGTGATGCCTTCGCTGCGCCAGCCCAGCAGCTTGCCTTCGCGCACGCGTTCGGCAAACACGCAGACCCGCTGCAGCTCTTCGGCGACCTGCTTCGAGACGGCGGCCCCCCAGGGCGGGCGCGGAATATGGCTGCCGCGCAGGGCGACGTGCAGCGCTGCGCGTCCTTCGGTGGCGTTGACGGGCTCGCCACGGAACAGGGCCTGGGCCTGGGCCCGGACCCCGGAGCTCTCCGCCAGTTCCAGAAGGGCGGCGAGGACGGCGTCGTCCACCCTTTGCCGGCTGTAGTCGATGCGCAGCCCGGCCCCGTCCGCGTGGTAGCGGTCCGGGCGCGAGGTGTCCTGCAACAGATGACGCAGATGCAGGGTGGGCCGGGCCGCCAGGTTCTGCAATGTCTTCCAGGCGGGGCGATCCTGCGGCGGGATGAAGGGGTGTGTCATCTTGGTCATCGTGATTTCCTAAGCAGGTCCTTGCCTGTGACGCTGTCCAGTCCTTCGCCCAGGCCGCGTGGCTGCCACGCCAGCAGAGATTTTGCCCGGCTATTGCTGAGCCGGATATCCTGGCGCATCAGTCGCAACAGGGAGGGAGGGATGGCGGGCGGGGGCAGCACCCGGCCGGCTGTTGCGCGTGCGCAGAGCAGCTCCAGGACCTTGAGCGGTGGCGCCAGCAGGCGGGTCTCCAGCCTGAGCCAGCGCGAGGAGATCCGGGGCACGGGCACGGCGCCCAGCGCGATGGCGTAGGCGATGAAATAGTCGTTCCAGCTGGGGGGGCTGTCCATGACCAGGTTGAAGGCCTGTCCTGCGAGCTCGGGGGCTTTCAAGGCGCGCAGCGTGGCGTCAGCCACGTCGTCCACATGAACGAGGTTGCAGCGGCCGTCGCCGGCCACGCCAAGGTCACCCAGCCGGCGGGCGCGCAACCAGCGCGCCACCCGCCCGGTCCAGGCCTGGCCACCCGGTCCGTATTCGACACCGGGCCGCAGGATGACGGCCTTGCCGTAGCCCTGCGCCAGTTGCTCGGCCACCACGCGCGCGGCGGCATAGGCGCCGAGTTCGGGGCGCAGCGGGGCGTCTTCGGTGATGAGGCCTTCCACGTTGCCGTAGACGGTCATGGAGCTCAGGTGCACCACGCGGGGCGCACGGGGCATCCTGGCCAGCGCGCCGTAAAGCGCGCGCGCCGAGGCCTCGATCACACGGGGTGCGGGGCCGCTGCAGTGGATGACGGCGTCGAAGTCCGGCAGCACGCGCGCCAGGCTGGCCTCGTCGCTCGCGTTGACGTTCAAGGCCTTGACCTTGCCGCGCAGGGCAGGGGCCAAGGGCCGATCATCGGCATATGCCTGGGCCCAGCCGCTGTCCGCAAGCTGGGCAAGGATGGCGCCCGCGATGAAATCGTCTGCACCGGTCACCAGCACCTTCATGGCTGTCCTCCGGCTTTCAGATGGGAGCCCAGGCGCAGCGCCAGGGCCACGATGGTCAGTGTCGGGTTGGCCTGGCTTGAGGTCGGGAAGACGGACGAGCTGGCGATGTAGAGGTTGTCCACCGCATGGACGCGGCTGTCGGCGTTCACCACGCTCGTGCGCGGATCGCTGCCCATGCGGGTCGTGCCGATGTGGTGGCCGCCATAGGCGCCGTAGCGGGTCATCTCCAGCTCGACCTCGTCGGGCTTGTAGTCGAGGGTGCCCACGCCGCTGGCGGCAATGTCCTCGGCCAGCAGGGCCAGGGCACCTTGCACGGTATCGACGTCCTGCGGGGTGTAGCGCCAGTCGACGTGGAGGCGGGGCATGCCCAGTTCGTCCAGTGAATCCGGGTTGAGCGTGACGCGGCTGGCGGGGTTGGGGACCTGCTCCGCGTGGAAATCGATGCTGTACAGATTGCCGCGCGACTTGATGATGATGGAGGGGAACTTGCGCGCCGCGAGCTTGCGGTCGCGCAGCATGTGCCAGGCAAAGGCGAAGGCGTCGAAGGGGCGGGTGGCGACGTTGCGCAGGTGTTTCAACCAGTCCGACCAGGAGCTCTTGTGATCGCCGTGCAGGCGTTTGGCGTACTCGTAGGGGATCAGCAGCTTGGCCAGGAAGAGCAGCGAGAGCACCGCGCTGCGGTGGTCGGGGTCGGTGATGCGCGGGTGGTGCAGGCGGGCGATGAAGTTGCCCAGGCCCAGCTGGCGCTGGACGGCGGGCTCGAGTGTGAGCCGGCGCCGGCAGTAGACCCCCTCGTCGGAAACGTCATAGCCATGGTGCACCCGGTCCGGCGTGCCGCGGATCCGCAGCGTGCCTATGGTCCCGGCCAGATGGCACATGTAGTAGCGCCCGACCTGGTCGTAGGCATTGCCGATGCCGCGCGGGTCGTGGTCGCGGCTGGCCAGCAGCAGGCGCGCGACTTCCAGGCCGCCGCTGGCCAGCACAAAACGCTGCGCGCGGACCTTGAGCGCGCGCCCGGCCAGGGTGCGCACGTCAAGATGGCTTACCCGTTTGCCGTTGTCGTCGAGCTGGATGTGGGTCACGTTGGCGTCCAGCAGCACGCGCAGGTTCGCTGCCTTTTCGAGGCGGTGCCGGTAGCGGGCGCCGAAGTCCGTCGGGCAGCTGAAGCGCTCCAGCCCGTCGCTTGAGTAGCGTTCGCTGGCAAAGCCGTCGATCACGGGGCGCAGCGGCCGCCGGAAAGCCTGCTGCGCGCTGTAGACAAAAGGCCCGGCCTCGCACAGCGCATTGGCGCGGGCGTAGTAGGGGTCGAGTTCTTCCCGTCCGAAGGGCCAGCCGCTGTTTGCGACGTAATCGCGCGACTCGAAGTCGATCGGGTCGAAGGGCATGCAGCGCCCGCCCCAGATGGTCGTGGAGCCGCCGAAGCGGCGCTGGCGGTAACGGTCCGGGGGGCTGTGCAGCGCCTCGCTGGCGACCGAGCCCTGGTAAAGGTTCTGCGTGCGGAGGTCTTCTTCCCAACCCCCGGATTCCAGCAGCATGAGGTCCAGTCCCGAGTCGGCAAGCTCGAGGGCCAGCGCGATGCCGGCCGCACCGGCGCCGACGATGCACAGGTCGGCCTGCAGCTCGGTGCTGATGCCGGGATCGTTGGCGCTGAGGATCATTTGATGGCTGCGTATTCGCGGTGGCGCCAACCCCAGAGCACGGAGAGCTTGCCCAGGTTGGCCGAGGCCCGCGCCAGCCAGTGGGCGGCGTGATGGCGCCCCAGGGGCAGCGTGACGACCATCAGCAGCAGGGCGACACCGAGTTGTGCCGTCGCCTTCAGGTAGAAGAAGACGCGCCGCGGCAGGGTCATGCGTCCGTAGCGCCCGGCCATGGACTTGCGGGTGAACTCCTGCCCGCCGCCCAGTGCGCGCTGCAGGAGCCAGCGCAGGGAGAGCCGGGACGCCTCGACCGGCTCCTCCACGATGGCCTCGTCGTGCCAGATGATCTTTGCGCCCTGCTCCACCATGCGCAGCAGCAGATCGCCGTCTTCGCCGGCCATGAGCCCGTAGCGCTCGTCAAAGGGACCGGGCAGGGCGCGCAGCGGCTCGCCGCGCAGGATCAGGTTGCCGAAGCGCATGCGGTTGAGCGCGACCAGCTCGCCGCTGGTCGTGCGGGGGAAATCGTAGAAGCGCCCGCGCCGTATCCAGGCCGGCGCGGTTTCGGGCACGAGCGGAATCACCGGGCCGAGCACGCCGTCGGCCTGATGGGCGAGGGCGAATTCGATCAGCTGGCGCAGCCAGGCGGCGGGCGCGCGTTCGTCGTCGTCGATGAAGGCCAGCCAGTCACCGCTGGCCAGCGAGACCGTGCGGTTGCGGGTGCGGGCGATATTGCGTTCGGGCTGGATGTCGTAGAGGACGGGGAAGCCCGGGCGGCTGGCGTTGAACTGCTCGACCACGGCACGTGCCGAGCCCTGCGCGTCGTTGTCGACGACCGTGACCTCGTCGGGCCGGCGTTCCTGTGCGGCGAGGTCCCCGAGCACCAGGGCGAGCCGGTCCAGGCGGCGGAAGGTGGCGATGCAGACGGAAATCTTCATGGTGTTCGATGGCGGGATGGTTCAGTCGACGAGGCGTCGGCGCAGGGCCGCGCAGGGTTTTTCAACCAGCTTGTAGATCAGCCAGGAGACGGCGAGCGAGATGGCCAGGGACAGCAGGCCGCGCGCCAGCAGGGAGTCCAGGTGCGCCAGGTCACGCACCATGTAGATCACGCCGAAGTGGACGAGGTAGAGCGAATAGGAGAGGGCGCCCATGAAAACCAGCGGCTTCCAGTTGAGCCAGCGGAAGACGGGCCACTGCGGGAAACGGATGGCCGCGGTGAAAAGGAGCAGAAAGGCCAGACCCTGCAGCGTGTAGCGCAGCGTCTCACGGAACACGTCCTGCCGGATCAGCAGGCTGGCCAGCAGGACCGCGACGGCCAGGGGCACAAGAATCCAGGCCCAGACCTTGGTCGACCCACGGTGCGCATCGAGCATGGGATTGGCGCCGATCGCCAGCAGCGCGCCGAAGAGGATCGAGTCCATGCGCGTGTCGCTGCCCATATAGGTCCGGTCCTGCGAGGCATCGAATCCGATCGCCAGGGTCAGGCGCCAGGCCAGGGCGGCAGCGCACAGCAGGGCAAGGACCAAGGCCTGGCGCGCCGGGGCGAGGCCACGCTGTTGCAGGTAGATGTAGAGGAAGGGGAACACCAGATAGAAGTGTTCTTCGATCGCCAGGGACCAGTAGACACCGATGCCGCTGTTGGCAGGAAAACCGGCGTAGCCCTGCTCGATGATGTAGAAGTTGGTGACGTGCAGGGCCTGGGCCAGCAGGGCCCAGGCGTTGGCCTCGCTGAAAGTGCCGGCCAGCGCCGGCAGCGCGTACGCGACGGCGAGCACCAGGTAAAAAGGCGGCAGGATCCGGAGCGAACGCCGCAGCCAGAAGTGCTTGAGACTGATGCGGCCATTGCGCGCGTACTCCATCCTCATCAGCGTGGTGATCAGGTAGCCGCTGAGGAAGAAGAAGGCGGTGACGCCCAGCCCGCCCGGCACCAGATCCTCCAGGCCGCAGTGGGAGACGAAGACCAGCAGAAAGCTCAGGGCACGGATGCCGTCAAGGGAGGGGATGTGCAGCGCGGTCGCTTTTGTCCGACCCGGCTTGGCCTCAGCGGCCGGGGCGGCGCTTTGCGCGGAGACGCTGACGCCTTCGGCCTGCAGGGTCTCCAGGCGACTCATCGGGCGAACTCCGACAGCAGCTTGACGTAGGCGGACTGGTAATAGATGCCCGGCTCGTTGAAGGTCCAGGCCGCAAGGCGGGTGTCGTTGGAATCCAGGAAGGCCTTTTGCGGCGGCTGGTCACGCGGCGGCCGGGCCGATGCGGGTACGCCCACTTCGGCGACCTTGGCGTTGGCTCCCCCGGTCACGTAACCGGGTGCCGGTCCGCAGGCGGACTGGCTGACGGAATCCCATTTCGTCCCGGGCGAGAACCAGATGTGGAACAGGCGGTCGAGCGAACGCGAGGCACCGGCCTGGCGCATGTTGCTGAGCATCACCAGGCCCAGGGGGTTGACGCCATGGAAGTAGTGCAGCGTCTCCAGCGCGCGCTGGCGCAGTGCCCGCGTGTCCTCGGCGTCAGCCATGCCATGCCGTGCCGCCTGGAGATTGGCATTGCCGTAGTTCGCGCGTGGCTGCAGGCTGCCCCAGTGGTACTGGGGCTCATGCAGAAAGGAGCGGTACAGATCGTGGCGGGGCTCGAACCTGAAGACGCCGTTGCCTGTCGCGATCGCGCGCCGGAAGTCCGAGAGGATGCGCTGGCGCAACTCTGGCTGAACCCCGCCCAATCGTGTGAAGAACAGCAGGGCCTCGCCCTGCTCTTCGTTGTAACGACCCCAGCCTATGTCACGATACGGCTGCAGGTCCCGGTAGTGATCGGCGACGTAGGTCCGGTAGCTCTCCTCGCCTGTGAGGGCAAAGAGGTAGATGGCGGCTTCCGCGGCGAGGCCCCGCTGTTCGGCGTCGGTCCGGTCGGCGTCACCCGCCTTCACCTCGCGGCGGTCGCAGTCGGTCTGCAGGCGGGGCGCGGAAACAAAACGGGCCCAGGCGGAGCGGGCCCGCGTCTGGAGATCTGCGGCCTCGGCCTGCAGGCCGGGATGCTTGCGGAACACGTGGGCAGCATGGGCCATCATGCCGGCCCCCGCGATTGTGGCCGAGGTGCATTCCGGCACGTAGAAGCGGGGGGCGGTGTCCTTGCTCGGAGCCCCTCCCCCCTGGTACTTGATGGCGCCGACCTTGAGCGCCAGGCCGCCGTGCTCGAACTGCATGCGTTTGATCCAGTCCGTTTCCCAACGGACCTCGTCCAGCAGATCGGGAATGCCGTTGCCGGATTCCGGCAGGCCGAAATCGTCGGTGAAGGCGGCAGGGGAATTTTCGTAGGCCTGCAGCAGCTGGTGCACCGCGGGCACGGCGAAGGTGACGTATTTGTTCGTATCGCCGGCGTCGAACCAGCCTCCACGCATGTCCCGGACCTTGGCGGTATTGCCGCGATCGGTCACGTCACGTGCCTGCGCATCCTGGTCGGGGCCCAGATAGGCCGCGTCGTCCGCCCAGCAGGCCTGCGCGTGGGGCTCGCGTTTGGCAAAGCCGCTGCGCTGGTAGAAATACATGCGCGTGGCGTCCCGCAAGGCCTTGCGGTAGATGTCGGGCGCTATCTCGAAGGGTGCGGACCTGGCCTCGCGTTCGGCGTCGACCACCTCGTAGCGGCCGGGCGCGCGGACCCCGGAAAAATCGAACCACCAGCCCTTGTCACCCGACGAGGGCTGGACCTTGCCCCTTTCCCAGGGTTCAGGCGTGCCGGTATGCACCACCTCCCCGGTGTCCAGCCGGCGGACCAGATAGCGCGACCCTGGCGAGTACACGTCGGCGGCGTCGAAACCCTCCACGGGGCTGCGGATGACGGCGACCTTGGGGTCTTGCGGGCGGTAGCCGAACTGGTCAACGAGGATGTGGCCCTGACCCGGTGCAACGCTGTTGGCAGAAGGCGCCCCCTGTGCGAAGGCGGCAGGGACCACCCGCAAGAACAGGAAGGCCGCCGCCGCGAGCGCCAGCAACGCGACGGCACCGAGTGCCATCTTCGTAAAACCGGCGGGAAGGTGACGGGCCATGGGGCGTGCTCTGAGAGAGGATCGTGGGTGGCGGCGTTCGGAACCGATGGGGGCCTGTCGTGGCGCTGACTTGCAGGCCGGGGCCGACCTTCCGTCGGCCGGCGTGCGGGGTCAGAACTGGTTCAGCACGCCTCCGAAGACTTCGGTCCTGGACCTTGCGAGGCTGTCCAGCATGGTCCGCGTGTCCCGGAAGCTGTTGGACCGGGAGCGGTGCAAGGTCAGCACACGGCCGGTGACCGCCGCGATGATCTGCGTGTCGGAGTAGTCGTTGAAGGGCGGCGTGTCGATGACGATGAAGTCGAAGATGCTGCGCATCGTATCGATGGTCCGCTGGAAGCGCATGCTCGAGAAAAGCTCCGTCGGGTTGTGGCCGGTGTCCTCGCCCGCAGCCAGTACCGAGAGGGGCGGGAAGCCCTCGACGCTGCTGAGTCTGGGGGGCTCGCCGGTGGCGAGTGTCTGCGCGAGACCCTCGGTGACTTCCGTGCCAAAGAGACGGTGCTCGCGTGAGGAGCGCAGATCGGCGTCGATCAGCAGGGTGGAGCGACCCAGTTGGGCGAAGGAGATGGCGAGCTGCGCGGCCAGCAGGGAGCGCCCGTCGCCTGCGGAGGTGCTGACGACCGCGAAGGCGAGTGCGGCGGAGTTGTCGTAACCGTGGCGCAGCAGCAGTTCGGTGCGCAGTTTGCGGATCAGCTCGCCGTGAACACTGGGCAGGGAGCGCAGGGGCGGCTGGTCCGGGTCGTAGGTGACGTTCTTGACCAGGGACATCGAGAACGCAGCATCTTCGACGTCGTCACCGTCCCGGTCGTTGGCGTCGGCCTGGGAATGCCCGGGCTCATGACGCGGTCCCGGGTCGCGCCCGGCTTCTGCCGGATCGTGCGGCTCGTCGGGTCCGCCATCGGCGCCACCGTGCGAACCGGGTCTGGAAAGATTGTCGTTCATGTTCATGCTCTGCCAACTGCCTGCAGTGACGCGCCAGGGAGGTTCGGTAGTTCAAGGAGAACCGGGATCCGCATGTCGCGCTCGATGTCGTCGCGGCAACGGATCTTGCGGCGCGGCAATTCGAGAACAAAAGGCGTCAGCAGGGCCAGCATCAGGCCGCCCAGGATGCCCGCGAGCATGTACTTGATGCGGTTGGGCTTGTCGGGTTTCACCGGAGGCCGCGCACGCGAGGCCATGCTCAGGTGCTGCGTGTTCCCGCGCGCGGCAAATTTCTCCTGGTCGTAACCGTCGAGCGCCTTGCGGTACACCTGCTGGGCGGAGTCAAGTTCGAGCTGGTACTTGGACGCCTGGTCCCGGTACTGCTTGACCTGCCGGACCTTGATGCGCTGCGCGGTCACGGCCTTTTCAAGGGACTCGACCTCGCTGTTGGCGACAACGATGTCCGAGGTGGTCGCGGACGCGTAGGCGGACTGGGTCGCAGCCTGCGAGGCCTTGTTCTCGTCGATCTGCGATTGCAGGGCCTGCACGTCCGGATGGTTGGGGCCGTACTCCGTGCGCAACTGGGCCATCTTGGCCGCGAGCTTGTTGCCTTCATCCCGCAGACTGGCCATGGCCGTCGAGGTGAGGATGGACGTGGTGAGTTCGCGCTTTCCGGTGCTCTTCGCCTGGTTGGTACGCAGCCCGTTGCGCGCCTCCAGGAGGCGGTGCTCGAGCGCGTCAAGCTTTGCAAGCTCGATGTCGCCTTTGGAGTCGAAGTCGATCGGACCGGCGCGATCGCGCAGGTCGGAGAGGACTGTTTGCGCGACGTCGACCTTGCGTTTGAGCGAAGCAAGACCTTCGCCATAGCGGATCACACGCCCCGCTGACGGGCCCGCCGTGTCGGAGGAATGGATTTCAAGGTAGGCGTCGATGACGGCGTTGGCGATGTCTGCGGCCATGGTGGCGGTCGATGCCGAGGCGTGGACATAGATGAGCTGGCTGCCGGCACGGCCCTGCTCGATGTCCAGGCTCTTGCGAAGCTTGGCCTCGACCCAGCCCCGGCGCGTTGCATCGTCACCTTGGTGGCCGGCTGCGAACTCCTCGGCCGAGGTCAGGGACAGCCTTTCGATGACCGCGTCGAGCACCGGGTCGCCCTGCATCAGTTCGATCTGCGTCGGCAGGTAGCTGTTCTGGGCGGATTCAGCGAACTCTTTCGCCGCGAGCGGGTCCAGGGTGTTGAAGTGAACCATCAACGTCGCGGTTGCCATATAGGTCTTGGTGGTGAGCAGTGACACCGCCGCGGCCGCCATGACGACCAGGACGAAGACCAGGGCCGAGAACCTCCAGTGGGCCTTCAGGATGACCAGAAGCTGCTGGACCGAAAACGGCGGGCGGTCTTCGTCCGCCGTGTTCGCGGCGGACCAGACCTCACGGTTATGTTGCACCGCTTGCGGCGGAACATAGGTTGCGATTGCTTGTCTGTTTTCCATCTTCAATTCGACCGGAGAACCCGGTCACCTGTTACGGTTGATGTCGCTACCTGAACTGTACGCTGTCGGCCGGTCCGCCTGTGAGCGGCATGTGACCGGCGTCGGGATTCCATGGGTGTTTCCTGCGTCCTGGCCTGGGGTCTTGTCAGACTGACGCCGTCCCATGTGGAGGGTGAGCGCCAGGACAGGGTTGAGCAGGACCGCCAGCACAGCGAGCTGCACGCCTGGCGGGGCCGCAGCATCGCAGCGATGTATCCGGGGACTACCCGCAGCAGCGCAGCAGTCATGCGGCGTTTTCGGTTCATGGGACTAGGGTCCTGCGTTGAGTGGTGGCCATGGGACCACGACCGTGGCAGTGTCGTGGAGGTCCACGGACAAATTGCGTCGCGGGTCGTGGCACGCTGCCGGACGCCTCCCCCGTCTGGAATGCTTGTATGTATGGGCAACCCGGTACCGTCGGCGTACTTTAAACGACTTGGTAGGGGCAGGGAACGGGCGTTGCGGAACTATTTGGCGTTTTTGCCGGTTTTGATTCTTCGGGGTCTGGTCACGCCGCCTGCATCCGTTCACACTTGGAAACTCACAGTATGAACAGACCCTAGCCCGATGGCCCTACCTCCGAGCCCAGATTACCAGCGGCCTGCCTACGACATCGCGGGACTGCCGTTTGATGCGATCGACATGAACGCGGCCGTGGGCACCATTGTCCGCACCGTGGACAGCCGCACGCCCCTGTTCATCTCCACGCCCAACCTCAATTTCCTGGTGGCTTCGCAGCGGGACCGTGACTTCAGGGACTCGGTGTACCAGAGCGACCTGTGCCTGGCTGACGGGATGCCCATCATCTGGCTGGCCCGCCTGCTCGGGGTTCCCATCCCCGGCCGTGTTGCCGGCTCGGACCTGTTCGAGGCGCTTTGCGCCCAGAGCCAGCGTACGGTGAAAGTCTATTTTTTCGGCGGGCCCGAGGGCGCGGCAAAACGGGCCGCGGAACGTGTCAATCACCTGGCCGAAGAACGCCGGCGGCGGCAGCAGACCCCGGGTGTCGTCTGCGTCGGGCATGCATCGCCCGGCTTCGGGTCGATCGAGGACATGAGCCATCCCGATGTGATCCGGCGGATCAACGAGAGCCGCGCAGACTTTGTCGTCGTGGCGCTGGGCGCGCGCAAGGGGCAGGCGTGGATCCAGCGCAACCGCGGCCAGCTGGATGCGCCGGTGATTTCGCATCTCGGTGCCGTGGTCAACATGGCTGCCGGCTCGATCGCCAGAGCTCCCCGGTGGATGCGTTCCATCGGTCTGGAATGGATCTGGCGCATCAAGGAGGAGCCGCAGCTCTGGCGGCGTTACGCCTCCGACGGGCTGGCCCTGCTGGGCATGTTGGCCACACGGATCCTGCCGGTCATGGCCTCGCAGTGGCGTCACCGCCTGTTCGGTCGGCGTGGCTCGCCGTCGGGGCATCTGGAATGCGTACGCGTCGATGGTGCTTGCCGGATCGGGCTGCACGGTGTCTGGACCCGGGAGAATATCGGGGAGTTGCGCGCACAGCTTCAGGCTTGCGCCGCGCGGGGCGAGAGCGTGACGGTGGATGCACGTGGCGCGGTCTATCTGGATGCTGCCGTGCGGGGGTTGCTGGCCATCGTTCCCGCCTTCCGTTGATTTGTACCGGGGAATGGGTCTCGCTGTCATATTGCCCCTAGTTTTAGGCCGTACACTTTGACGGTTACCCACAGTGGGCAAGGCTGTCGAACCGAATGGAATTCCTCGTTATCGTCGCATTGGCGCTGCTCGCCGTTCCCGCGGTGTTGTCCTGTGCCTATCTGCTGGTCCTGACCCTGCTCTCAGCCCGCTTGCCGGTGCCGGCGCAGTCTTCGCGCCGTTTGCGTTTCGCCGTCATCGTTCCGGCGCATAACGAGGAGTCGGGTATCGAGCGTACCGTCGGCAGTCTGCGCACCCTTGCCTGGGATGCCGACCGCCTGCGCATCTATGTCGTGGCCGACAACTGCACCGACCAGACCGCAGAGCGCGCGGCCGCGGCTGGCGCCCAGGTGCTGGTGCGGCAGAACGCGGACCTGCGTGGCAAGGGCTACGCGCTGGCGCATGCCTTCGAGGCCTGCCTGGCTGAAGGCTGGGCTGACGCGCTGGTCGTCGTCGATGCGGACGCCGTCGTGTCGGCCAATCTGCTGGAGGCCTATGCGGCCCGGATCGAACAGGGCGAGTGCGCGGTCCAGGCCCACTACGGCATCCTGAACCCCATGGAGTCCTGGCGCACGCGGCTCATCTCGGTTGCCAAGGGGGCTTTCCACATCGTTCGCTCGCGCGCCCGTGAGCGCCTGGGGGTGTCCTGCGGCATCCGGGGCAACGGCTGGTGCGTCACGGCCGAGCTCCTGCGCAAGGTGCCGTACCAATCCTTCTCGCTCACCGAAGACCTGGAGTACGGCATCATCATCGGCCGCAGCGGCTTTCGTGTGGCCTACGCCGATGAGGCACACGCCAACGCCGACATGGTCACCTCCGCCGTGATCGCACGCAAGCAGCGGCAGCGCTGGGAGGCCGGGCGCATGGATCTGGTGCGCCGCTTCGCGCTCGACACCCTGGGCAGGGGCATCCGTGCGCGGGATCGTGTGCAGCTGGACCTGGCGCTGGACCTCATGGTGCTCCCGCTGTCCTATGTGGTGATCAACGTGCTGGCCCTGCTGGTGTGCGGTGTGGCGCTGTCGTGGTGGATGCCCGGTTTCGTCCTCACCGCCTGGATCGGGCTGGCCTGCCTGTTCGCGCTGCTCGTGCACGTGCTGCGGGGCTGGCAGCTCAGCGGCACGGGCATTCACGGTCTCACGGCGCTGCTCTATGTGCCCGCCTACCTGGTCTGGAAGGTGGTCATCATGATGGGTCGCAAGACTTCGGAATGGGTGCGTACCGAGCGCGAAGTGTCATGAGCGAGGGCGTGTCATGAGCGAGGGCGTGTCATGAG
>JBEIPS010000091.1:0-8024 GCA_040376915.1 Hylemonella sp. | reverse complement strand
TCGACCATCTTCTCGATGCCGGATTTGCCGACCGAGATGTAGAAATCGCCGACGAGCTTGAGCTGCTGCGGGGTGTTCTCGAACAGGTAGAGGCGTGAGCGCGAGGCATCGATGGCAATGGCGTGGCGGTTGCGCGGCGACAGGGCCAGGAACTGCGAGGGGATGGCGCCGGCCGGCGGACGCTCGCGCAGGGCCTTGATGCGCATCTGCGATTCGTGGCGCAGGTCACCCAGGGTAGCGCCGGCATGCCCGCTGGACAGGTCTGGCGGCACATCACCGAAATCGCGCACGGGGCGTGCCTGGGTGGTCAGCAGGTCACCGTAGACGAGCTGGGCCAGCTGGAAGTGGGGGAAGTCGCGCACCAGGTCTTCGGCGCGCTGCAGGGCTTCGCGTGTACGACCGGCACCGGTCAGCCGGTAGACATCGATCAGGCGCGCCTCGGCTGCGCCGTTGATCTGCGCCAAGCCGCCCGGCTCGATGGCCGAGGGGATGGCCTGCAGGGCAGGCCTCTGCTGGGGGGCCAGGGCCGTCGTCTCGACGCGGGCCGGCAAGCCGCTGGCCAGCGCCACGAGCACGATGGTGGCGCCTACGAGCAGCAGCAACAGAGGGCGAATGCCTAGTTTCATATCAGTACGGATCCATCTAGCGAGCGGCGCAAGGCCGGCGCGCGAGGGGCTCAGCCGCCGCTGGATTCCTTCACGATCAGCCAGCGTTCGCCAGTCTTGCTCAGTTCCAGCGTCTTGCGGCTCAGGACGGCCAGCGCATCAGCCTTGTAGTCCTGACGGAATTTTGCCACGGCCCGGTTGCCATTGACAGTGATTTGCAGATCGAGCAGGTTGACCGAGATGCGCGACTTGCCGGTGATGCGCAGGCGCCGGTCCTGTTCCCAGGCACTGCGGCTCTGCTGGCCCGGCGTTTCAAAAGCCTTGTCATAGGCGGCAAGGTACTGGCCCATGTTCCTGTCGGACCAGGCGCGTGCCCAGGCCTGCACCGCTTGCTCGACTTCCCGATTGCCGTTGGCTGTTGCGACCGGTGCGGGTGCCGGCGCGGCAGGGGTTACGGTGGGCGCGGCGACCGGTTTGGCCTGGGCGGGCGCCGCGGCTACCACGGCAGGCTTGTTGGGTGTCGTCGCAGCCGTGGCCGGCTTGGCCGCCACCGGGGCGGCTGGTGCCGTAGCCGCCAGCTGGGGGCGTGGTTGGCTGCCGGAGGCGTTGGAGAGCTCGCGGATCAGGGCCAGGTTGGACGGGGGGCTGGATGGGGCGCTGCTGTCGATCTGCAATGCCTTGCTGTAGGCCTGGCTGGCCAGACGGGCATAGACCTCGGCCAGGTTGTCGTGGGCCGTGGCGTAGCTCGGATGGGTGCGCAAGGCCTTTTCCAGGGCCACGCGGGCCTTGTCGTACTGTCCCTGGGCGGCATAGAGGACGGCCAGGTTGTTGTAAGGCTCGGGCAGTTCGGGGTGCTCTTCGCTGAGCCTGGTGAAGGTGGCCATGGCTTCACCCGGACGACCCGATTCACGCTGGATCACGCCCTTGTACAGGCGCATCTGGGGGTCGCGCGGTTTGCTGGCCAGATGGCGATCGACCCGGGTTTGCGCTTCGGCCAGCTTGCCGTCACGCAGCAGCTGGGCCACGTCGCCGTACTCGTCGGCCCGGGCTGCGCCCAGACCGAGACAGGCCGCGAAAACCAGCAGATGGACAGGCAGCAGCAGGGGTGAGGTGGGGGCGCGACCGGGCTTCATGGACGGACAGAATTGTAGGGGGACAAACCCCGTGGAATGGCGGACCGAAGGGGGAAGCGCTGTACGCGAGCGATGGGCATCAGCGGCAACTGCTGCCCAGAGCGGCCAGTTTGGACCTCAGGGCGCTGTTTGCGGCATCCAGCTGCAGGGCCTTGCAATAGGCCTGCGCGGCCAGCCGCGCCTGGACGTCGCCCAGATTCTCGTGGGCCGTGGCGTAAGCGGGGTTGGCCCGGACGGCCATTTCCAGGGCATTGCGCGCCTTGTCCAGATCGCCCTGGGCAGCGTGCAGGACAGCCAGGCTGTTGTAGGGCTCGGGCAGCTCGGGATAGTCTTCGGTGAGCTTGGTGAAGGTGGCCAGCGCTTCGGTGATCTGGCCGGAATCGCGCTGGATGATGCCCTTGAAATAACGCATCTGTGGATCGCGCGGTTTGGCGGCCAGCGCGCGGTCGACCCGGGTCTGGGCCTCGGACAGTCGACCGGCACGCAACATCTGGCTGATGTCGCCGTACTCGTCGGCCAGGGCCAGACCTGCGCTGAGGCCGGCGGCCAGCACCAGCAGACGAGCCAGGGCAAGAAGAGGGGTGCTACCGGGCTTCATAAGGGCTGTGCAAGGGGTGGGGCTTACCCGATCCAAGGAGGCTGGCCGGGGCTTTATACTGCGTTCGATTGTAGCCCCCGTCCTGTTTCCCCGCCGTCGCGCCTCGCCTTGGTCCGCCGGTTTCTGATTGATCCATGAGTCTGCGCATTTACAACACGCTGTCGCGTGCGCTGGAGCCATTTACCCCGCTCGAACCCGGTCATGTCCGCATGTACGTTTGCGGCATGACGGTCTACGACCTGTGCCATCTCGGCCATGCCCGGGCCATGGTGGCTTTCGACCTGGTGCAGCGCTGGCTGAGGGCCAGCGGCTATCGCGTGACCTATGTGCGCAATGTCACCGACATCGACGACAAGATCATCAAACGTGCGCTGGAAAACGGTGAAACCATCCGCTCCCTGACCGACCGCATGGTCGAGGCCCTGCACCAGGACGCCGACGCCCTGGGCATCGAGCGCCCCACACATGAGCCACGGGCCACAGAGTACGTGCCGCAGATGCTGAGCCTGATCGGTACCCTGGAGCAGAAGGGCCTGGCCTATCGCGCCGGCAGCGGCGACGTGAACTATGCGGTGCGCAAGTTCCCGGGTTACGGCAAGCTCTCTGGCAAGTCGCTGGACGAATTGCGTGCCGGCGAGCGTGTTGCCGTGCTGGACGGCAAGGAGGATCCGCTGGACTTCGTGCTGTGGAAGTCGGCCAAGCCGACGGAGCCGGCCGAGGCCAGGTGGGACAGCGCCTATGGCCCGGGTCGCCCGGGCTGGCACATCGAGTGCTCGGCCATGAGCTGCGAGATGCTGGGTGAGAGCTTCGACATCCATGGCGGTGGTGCCGACCTGCAGTTTCCGCACCACGAGAACGAGATCGCGCAAAGCGAGGGCGCCACGGGGCAGCCTCTGGCCCGCTACTGGATGCACAACGGTTTCGTGCGCGTGGACAACGAGAAGATGTCCAAGTCCCTGGGCAACTTCTTCACCATCCGCGAGATCCTGACGCAGTACGACCCGGAGACGGTGCGTTTCTTTATCCTGCGCGCGCACTACCGCAGCGCCCTGAACTACAGCGATGCCCACCTGGACGATGCGCGCGGCGCGCTCAAGCGCCTGTACACCGCATTGCATGGGGTCAAGCCCGCGACCATCCAGCTTGACTGGCTCGATGCCCATGCCGCGCGTTTCAAGGCGGCCATGGATGAGGATTTCGGCACACCCGAGGCCGTGGCCGTGCTCTTCGAGCTGGCGACCGAGGTGAACAAGACGGGCTCGGCTCAGCAGGCCGGTCTGCTCAAGGCCCTGGGTGCCTGCCTGGGCCTGCTGCAGGGGGATCCGGAAGTCTTCCTGAAAGCAGGGTCCGCGCTGGACGAGGCGGCGATCCAGGTGCTGATCGAACAGCGTGCTGCGGCCAAGAAGGACAAGAACTTTGCCGAGGCGGATCGCATCCGCAAGGATCTGCTGGCCCAGGGCATCGTGCTCAAGGATGCGCCCACCGGCACGACCTGGGAGGCAGCGCAATGAGCCCGGCCGCGACCACCAAGCTCGTCATGCCCGACTACTGGGATGAGGCACGCAAGCACCTGATGAAGAAGGACCGGGTGATGAAGCGCCTGATCCCGCAGCATGGCGACGCTTCCCTGCAGACCCGGGGTGATCCCTTCACCACGCTGGCGCGCAGCATCGTGGGCCAGCAGATCTCGGTCAAGGCGGCGCAGACCGTCTGGGACCGTTTTGCCGAGTTGCCGCGGCGCATGACGGCGGCCAATGTGCTCAAGCTCAAGGTCGACGACATGCGTGCCGCGGGCCTGAGCGCACGCAAGGTCGAGTACCTGGTGGACCTGGCCCTGCATTTCGACAGCGGGGCCATCCGTGTCGCGGCCTGGAAGGACATGGACGACGAGGCCATCATTGCCGAGTTGGTGGGCATCCGTGGCATCGGTCGCTGGACGGCGGAGATGTTCCTGATCTTCCACCTGTTGCGGCCCAATGTGTTGCCGCTGGACGACGTGGGCCTGATCAACGGCATCAGCCATAACTATTTCTCCGGCGAGGCCGTTAGCCGCAGTGATGCCCGGGAAGTGGCCGCCGCCTGGGCACCATTTTGCAGCGTCGCAACTTGGTATATTTGGCGCTCGCTCGATCCGCTGCCGGTCGAGTATTGAATTTTGGGGCCCGGCGCTTTGGGAGCGGGCACACAGAACAAGGAGTTTCTCCATGGCCAAGAAGACATTTCTCGATTTCGAACAACCGATCGCCGAACTCGAAGCCAAGATCGAAGAGCTGCGTTATGTGCAGACCGAGTCCGCCGTCGACATCAGTGAAGAAATCGACCAGCTGAGCAAGAAGAGCCTGCAGCTGACCAAGGACGTCTACAGCGACCTCAATCCCTGGCAGATCACCAAGATCGCGCGCCACCCCGAGCGGCCCTACATGCTGGACTACGTCAACGAGCTTTTCACCGACTTCGTCGAGATGCATGGCGACCGCCACTTCGCGGACGACCTGAGCATCGTGGGCGGTCTGGCGCGTTTCAACGGCCATGCCTGCATGGTGCTGGGTCAGCAAAAGGGCCGTGACACCAAGGAGCGCGGCCTGCGCAACTTCGGCATGAGCAAACCCGAGGGATATCGCAAGGCCCTGCGCCTGATGAAGACGGCCGAGAAGTTCGGCCTGCCGGTGTTCACCTTCGTTGACACGCCTGGCGCCTACCCCGGTATCGATGCCGAGGAGCGGGGCCAATCGGAGGCCATCGGACGCAACATCTTCGAGATGGCGCAGCTGGAAGTGCCCATCATCACTACCATCATCGGCGAGGGCGGCTCCGGCGGTGCGCTGGCGATTTCGGTCGCCGACCAGGTGCTGATGCTGCAGTACTCGGTCTACTCCGTGATCAGCCCCGAAGGCTGCGCCTCGATCCTGTGGAAGACCGCCGACCGTGCGCAGGACGCGGCCGAGGCCCTGGGCATCACGGCGCACCGCCTCAAGGCCCTGGGCCTGGTCGACAAGATCGTCAACGAACCGGTGGGCGGCGCGCATCGCGATCCCAAGCAGATGGCGGCCTTTCTCAAGCGCGCCCTGGGCGACGCCTATCGCCAGGTGGCCGATCTCAAGGTCAAGGAGCTGCTGGAGCGCCGTTACGAGCGTCTGCAGAGCTATGGCCGTTACACCGACACCAAGACCAGCGGCAAATAGGCTCCGGGCTTGCGTGTCTGATCCCAGGGTGCGCACATGAGCCGCACCCTGGCGCAGGCCCTGCAGGATTTTCAGCCGGGGCTGCCTCTGGCTGTGGCCTACAGCGGTGGCGCCGATTCCACCGCCTTGCTGTTGGCCTGTGCCGAGAAGTGGCCGGGCCGGGTCAGCGCCATCCATATTCATCACGGTCTGCAAGTCGCAGCCGACGGCTTTGAGTTGCATTGCCGTGAGGTCTGTGCCCGCCTGGGTGTGCCCCTGCAGGTGCTGCGTGTCGATGCGCGCCATGCGCCAGGCCAAAGCCCTGAAGAAGCTGCGCGCAGTGCTCGCTACACGGCTCTGCGACAAGCGGCCGACAGTGCCCAGCCACCCATCCGCCACATCGCGTTGGCCCAACATGCCGACGACCAGGTTGAAACCCTCTTGCTGGCGCTGAGCCGCGGCGCCGGCCTGCCGGGCCTGAGCGCCATGCCGACGCAGTGGCAGCGCGATGGCATCCACTACTACCGGCCGCTGCTGGAAGTGAGCGGGGCCGAACTGCGCCAGGCTTTGCGAGAGCGTGGCACCAGCTGGGTCGAGGATCCGACCAATGCCGACGAGCAGTACACACGCAACCGCATCCGTGCCCGTCTGCTGCCGGCACTGGAAGCGGCCTTCCCGCAATTCCGTGACACCTTTAGCCGTAGTGCGGGCCATGCGGCCCAGGCCCAGCGCCTGCTGGGCGAGCTGGCGGCCGAGGATCTGGCGCGTGTCGGCATGCCGCCGCAGATCGGGCGTTTGCAGGAACTGAGCCGCGCGCGCCAGGCCAATGTGCTGCGTCATTGGCTGCGCAGCGCCCATGCCACGGCGCCCAGCGCGGCCCAGCTGGAGGAACTGCTGGACCAGGTGGCGGCCTGCAACACCCGCGGTCATGGCATCCGCCTCAAGGTCGGTGCGGGTTATGTCGAGCGGCAGGGGCAAGTACTGACTTGGTACAATCCCTAGGTTTTGCACGCCTGAAAACCAGGCTGGTGCAAGGCCTTCCCCCTGTAGACCACGGTCGCTGCGGCAAGCGCATGCGGTGACCACCTATCCAACATTTTCAATGGCACTGATCGTTCACAAGTACGGCGGCACGTCCATGGGCTCGACCGAGCGCATCCGCAATGTCGCCAAGCGCGTCGCCAAATGGGCCCGCGCCGGCCACCAGATGGTGGTTGTGCCCTCGGCCATGAGCGGCGAGACCAACCGCCTGCTCGGCCTGGCCAAGGAGCTGGCACCGCCGAAGTCAAATGAGGCCACCAACCGCGAGCTCGACATGCTGGCCGCCACCGGCGAGCAGGCCTCCAGCGCGCTGCTGGCCATCGCCTTGCAGGCCGAAGGCATGGCCTCGGTGAGTTATGCCGGCTGGCAGGTGCCGATCAAGACCAACAGCGCCTACACCAAGGCCCGCATCGAATCCATCGATGACCAGCGTGTGCGCGCCGATCTGGCCCAGGGCAAAGTGGTCATCGTGACCGGCTTCCAGGGCATCGACGACCAGGGCCATATCACCACCCTGGGCCGTGGCGGTTCCGACACCTCGGCCGTGGCCGTGGCGGCGGCCATGAAGGCCGACGAGTGCCTGATCTACACCGATGTCGACGGTGTCTACACCACCGACCCGCGCGTGGTGCCCGAGGCGCGCCGCCTGCACACCGTGAGCTTCGAGGAGATGCTGGAGATGGCCTCCATGGGCTCCAAGGTGCTGCAGATCCGCTCCGTGGAATTCGCCGGCAAGTACAAGGTGCCGCTGCGCGTGCTCTCCAGTTTCACGCCCTGGGACATCGACATCAACGAGGAAGCCAAGTCTGGCACCCTGATCACCTTTGAGGAAGACGAGAAAATGGAACAAGCCATTGTTTCCGGCATTGCATTCAACCGCGATGAGGCCAAGATTTCCGTGGTCGGCGTGCCCGACAAACCCGGTATCGCCTACCAGATCCTGGGCGCCGTGGCCGAAGCGAATATTGAAGTCGACATGATCATCCAGAACATCAGCAAGGATGGCAAGACCGACTTCAGCTTCACCGTGAACCGCAACGACTTCGCACGCGCCATGGACCTGCTCAAGGAGAAGGTTGTGCCGGCGCTGGGCGCCAAGGAAGTCGTGGGCGATACCAAGATCTGCAAGGTCAGCATCGTGGGCATCGGCATGCGCAGCCACGTGGGCATCGCCAGCAAGATGTTCCGCTCGCTGAGCGAGGAGGGCATCAACATCCAGATGATCTCCACCAGCGAGATCAAGACCTCGGTCGTGATCGACGAAAAATACATGGAACTGGCCGTGCGCGCCCTGCACAAGGCCTTTGACCTAGACCAGCCGGCGGCCTGATATTGCCCCGATCCAGGGCGGGATTCATGCGATAATTCCGCTGACCTTTCAGGAAACGTGACCGAGTGGCCGAAGGTGCTCCCCTGCTAAGGGAGTATGGGGTGTAGAGCCTCATCGAGGGTTCGAATCCCTCCGTTTCCGCCAAAAACAAGCCCC
>JBEIPS010000163.1:0-3102 GCA_040376915.1 Hylemonella sp. | reverse complement strand
CGGATGAAGCTCTGGTCGATCTTGAGCTTGTCCACGTCGAAACGCTTCAGATAGGACAGGCTGGAATAGCCGGTGCCGAAATCGTCAACGGCCAGCTTCACGCCCATCTGCTTGAGCTGGCGCACGCTGCTGAGCACGCTCTCGGTGTCGCGGATCAGGATGGACTCTGTCAGCTCCAGCTCCAGCAGTTGCGGATCGAAACCCGTGCGCTGCAGGGCCCGCGCGATGGACTGCTGCAGATCACCACGGCGGAACTGTACCGCCGACAGGTTGACCGCCATGATCAGCGGAGGCAGGCCGGCAGTGCGCCAGGCCGCGGCCTGGCGGCAGGCCTCCTGGATCACCCATTCGCCCAGGGGCACGATGAGCCCGCTGTCTTCGGCCACCGGGATGAAACGTGCGGGTGAAATCAGGCCGTCCTCGGGGTGACGCCAGCGCAGCAGCGCCTCCACCCCGACCACCCGCCCGCTGGCGAGTTCGAGCTGGGGCTGGTAATGCAGCTCGAACTCGCCCTGGGCCATGGCACGCCGCAGGCCGCTCTTGAGGCGCAGGTGTTCGACCGCCTCGACGTTCATCTGCTCGTCGAAGAAACGATAGTGGTTGCGCCCGGCATCCTTGGCGCGGTACATGGCCGTGTCGGCCTTCTTGAGCAGGGTCTCGAAGTCGCGTCCGTCGTCCGGGTAGAGCGCCACGCCGATCGAGGCCGAGGTGGCGAGTTCATGGCCATCCACCACGAAGGGGGCCTGCAGGCGCTCGCGTATCTTGAGCAGCACGGGCGGGATGGCCTCGGTCCCGCCCAGGTCGGACAGCACGATCAGGAACTCGTCGCCGCCCTGGCGGCTGATGGTGTCGGTCTCGCGCACGCACTCGCCCAGGCGCATGGCGATCTCCTGGAGCAGGGCGTCGCCCACAGCGTGGCCCAGCGAATCGTTGATGGTCTTGAAGTTGTCCAGATCCAGAAACAGCAGGGCGACCTTGCTGTGCGAACGCTCCGCGTGGGCCATGGCCTGACTGAAGCGGTCCTGCAGGAGCAGGCGGTTGGGCAGGCCGGTCAGCACATCGCGGTACGCCAGAAACTCCACCTGCTGCTCCGCCGCCTTGCGCGCCGTGATGTCGGCGGCAATCGCCAGATACCCCGTCACCGAGCCACTGGCATCGCGCAGGGGGGCCAGTGTGGTGCTGAGATCGAACAGGGTGCCATCCTGTTTCTGGCGTTGCACTTCGAGGTCGATGATGCTCTCGCCTTCCAGCACCCGGTCACGCAGCTCGGTCGTCTCCCGCTCCTTGCCCTGCGGCACGGTGAGCAGGGCTTTGCCCAGGATCTGTTCGGCGCGCCAGCCGAAGAGCTTCTCGGCCGCCGGGTTCCAGGCCGTGACGATGCCACGACGGTCACGCGTGTAGATGGCGAAGGGAGACGAGCGGATGATGGTCTGGTTCAGCTGCTTCTCGGCATCCAGCGTGCGATAGGCCTGCTCCAGTGCCCGTACGGCGGCCGACTGGCTGCGCCAGGCTCGCTGGATCAGGTAGGACACCATGAGGCTGGCCAGGATGAACAGCAGGACCACGCTCAGGGCCTTGTATTTTTCTTCCTGCCAGCTGGCGAGGTAATCGTCCGATGCCATGCCCAGGACCAGGTAGAACTGGGTGCCAGAAATAAGACGGAAAGCGGAGATCCGTTCGATATTGTCGACGATGGAACGGGCCTTGTAGACGCCCTCGCTGCGCCCGCCGTTCACCAGTGCGCGCAACTCGGGTGAGCCGAAGGGCATGCCGACCACGTCGCCCATGCCCATCGGGGCGGGATGCCGGGCCACCAACTTGAACTTCTGGTCAAACAAGGTGAAGGAGCCCTTGGCTCCGACCTGCAACGGTATGAACTGCTCGACGAAATGACTCAGCGGCACCGAACCCTGAACCACGCCGGCAAAGCTGCCGTCCCGGTGGCGCAGCGGACGCGAGAAATTGATCACCCATTTGCCGGTGAGGCGCCCCTGTATGGGGCTGCTGATGACCAGTCCGGCGTCGGGCTGTCTACGGATGAAGATGAAATAGTCGCGGTCTGCAATGCTCACGCGGGTTTGCGGGGTGACCAAGGTGCCATGGTTCACATTTCCCTGGGCATCCGTCACCCGCAAGCCATCGAGCTCCGGCAACTGCTTCAATTTCTGAGCCAGCAGCGCATCGAGTTCATGCGATGCCACCGGGCGTGCACTGCGTGGCTCGATAGCCTCCGCCAGATTCTGCAGGGCCAGGTCGATCACCCGCACGGAAGCGGCGATGTCGTGCTCCATGAGGCGCGACAGGTTGTCCACCGTCACGGCAGCGTTCTGCTCGAATTGCTGGCGGCTCTGCTGCAAGGCCCAGCCCACGAAACCGATCAGCACCAGATTGAGCGCCAGCACGGCCAGCCACAACCGCACCAGGAAGCCGCGCGCGGTAGGCACCGCACGTGATGGCGTCTGCTTAGGCTTCATGAATGGCATCGTATGCGCGCCCTGTCTCCCCAAGCGCCGGTCTGTTCATGGGCCCATTGTGGGCATGTCCCTGTCACGACGCAAGCCCGATGAAAAAACCCGTGGGGCCTGCACCTCCACGGGTTTGTCCGGATACAGAAACGTTCAGCCCTGCGCGTTCTGCAGCGCCGCGATGCGCTCCTCGATCGGCGGGTGGGTCGAGAACAGCTGACCGATGCCACCCGCAATGCCCATGGCAGCCATGCTCTTGGGCAGCTCGGCCGCGTGCAGTCCACCCAGGCGGGCCAGCGCATTGATCATGGGTTGGCGGCGGCCCATCAGCTGGGCGGAGCCCGCGTCGGCGCGGAATTCGCGCTGACGCGAGAACCAGGCCACGACCATGGCCGCCAGGAAACCAAGAAGGATGTCCATCACGATGGTGGTCACGAAATAACCGATGCCGGGGCCCGAGCTTTCATCGTCGTTGCGGCGCAGGAAGCTGTCCACCGCATAACCGACCACCCGGCTGATGAACACGACAAAGGTGTTCATGACGCCCTGGATCAGGGTCATGGTGACCATGTCGCCGTTGGCGATGTGGGCCACCTCGTGGCCGATCACGGCCTCCACTTCTTCGCGTGTCATGTTG
>JBEIPS010000203.1:0-1913 GCA_040376915.1 Hylemonella sp. | reverse complement strand
CCTGCTGCTGCTCAACGACTTCACGGCCCTGGCCCTGGCCCTGCCGCTGTTGCCGCCCGAAGAGCTGCGCCAGGTGGGCGGCGGCCAGGCCGCGCCCGGGGCGGCGCTCGGCCTCATCGGGGCGGGCACGGGCCTGGGCGTTTCGGGCCTGCTGCCCCTGGGGCACCAGGGCAAGTGGCTGCCCATCGCGGGCGAGGGCGGGCACGTGACCCTGAGCGCCAGCAATGCGCAGGAGTACGCCGCCATCGCGCAGCTGCGCCTGCGCTACGGCCATGTCTCGGCCGAACGCGTCATCTCCGGCCCGGGCCTGGTCGACCTTTACCACGCCCTGTGTGAACTCAAGGACGGCCAGGGCCGGGAGATCACGACCCCGGCCGAAGTGATGGAACGGGCCGAGGCCCTGCCCGAGTCCACCGCCGCCCAGGCCCTGGACATGTTCTGCGGTCTGCTGGGCAGCGTGGCCGGTGACCTGGCCCTGACCCTGGGCGCGCGCGGCGGCATCTACATCGGCGGCGGCATCGTGCCGCGCCTGGGCCAGCGCTTCGACCGCTCGCCCTTCCGCCAGCGTTTCGAAAGCAAGGGCCGCTTCCAGCCCTACCTCGCCGCCGTCCCCACCTGGGTCATCCAGAGCCCGGTCTCGCCCGCGCTGCAGGGGGCATCACAGGCGCTGAACCTCACGCAGTGGTGAGCTGCTGAGGCACAATTCCCCGCATGGCGCTCATCCTCATCGTCGAAGACGACGAACTGCTGCGTGACAGCGTGTCGGACCTGCTGCAACACGCCGGCCACCGCACCCTGGCCTGTGCCGACGGCGCCAGCGCCCAGCAGCAGCTCGGCAGCCAGGCCGTGGACGCCGTGCTGCTCGACCTGGGCCTGCCCAGGATCGACGGCATGACGCTGCTGCGCTGGATACGCGAGCGCTTCGAGAGCCTGCCCGTCATGATCCTGACCGCGCGCGACAGCATCGACCACCGGGTCGCTGGCCTGATGGCCGGGGCCGACGACTACCTGACCAAACCCTTCGGCAACGCCGAACTCTGCGCGCGGCTGCAGGCCCTGCTGCGGCGCGCGCGCCTGCCGGCCTTCGAGGCCCAGGGCGCGAGCGACGAGCCGCCTGCGTCCACGCCAGGCCTGACTTTCGATACCGAACAACCCCGCGTCTGGGTCCAGGGCCAGTCCATCGTGCTGACCCAGCGCGAATGGGAGCTGCTGCGGGTGCTGCACGCGCAGATCAACCAGGTCGTGAGCCGCGACAACGTGCTGCTGGTCTGGCAGACCGACGGCTCCGAACCCATCGCCTCCAACGCCCTCGAGGTCTATGTGCACCGCCTGCGCCGCAAGCTGCAGGGCACGGGCGTGAGCATCCGCAACATCCGCGGCCTGGGCTACATGCTCGAGATGGCATGAAGTCCATCCCCTCGCTGCGCCGCCAGCTGCTGGTCTGGCTGCTGCTGCCGCAGCTGGTGCTGTGGCTGGTGGGCGGGGCCCTGGCCTACCGCATTGCCCTGATCTCCGCCGAGAAGGCGCTGGACCAGTCCTTGCTGCAGTCGGTGCGTTCGCTGGCGCGGCAGGTCAAGCCCATCGGTTCCGGCCTGCTGGTGGATTTTCCCAGAGCGGCCCAGGCCATCATCGAGGAAGAACCAGAGGATCGCGTGAACTACATGGTGTCCTCGCCGCCCGGCCGTTTCCTGATCGGCAACCTGTCCTTTGCCGAGCCGCCGCTGCCTTTGAGCCCCGGCGTTCCGGTCGTCTACCGCACCGAGCAGGACGGGCGTGTGATGCGCGCCGTGGCCCTGGACCTGCCCTATGGCGAAGCCGATGCTGCGCAACTGCTGCGCGTGCAGCTGGCCAAGAGTTATGTGGCGCGCGACCGCATCGCGCGCGAACTCATCGCCGACCTGCTCGCCCCCCTG
>JBEIPS010000134.1:0-4451 GCA_040376915.1 Hylemonella sp. | reverse complement strand
CACCAAGCAAAACGCCGGGTCCGCCCGGCGTTTTGCTTGGACGCCCCCAGGCCTTGCGGCAGGAGTAGCATCGTCTCCGGATTCCCCGTTTATCAGTCCGCCACACCATGACCGATCTTGTCGTACGCCGCCTTCTTGTCGACATGGATGCTCCCCTGGCACGCCACTGGTGCGCCGGGGACCCGTTCCGCACCGCCTTCTTCAACGCCCTGTCCATGAGTTTCCCGGTCGGGGAGCAGTTCTTCATCGACTCGGTGCGCCAGGGGCACCAGGCCTTGCCGGCCGGTCTGCAGGAACAGTACCGGGCGCAGGTGCAGGGTTTCGTGGGGCAGGAAGCCACGCACCGGCGCCTGCACAGCCTGTACAACCAGCACCTGGAGAAACTGGGCCTGGAGAACCATTGGGGGCCGCGCGCGCAGGAGCGCCTCAAACAGCTCGAGAACCTCGACCCGCGGCACCCCTTGGCCATCACCGCGGCCAACGAGCATTTCACGGCCATCTTTGCCGACTGGCTGCTGAAGAACCCGCAGGTGCTGGGCGCGGAAGACCCCAGGCTGGCCACCCTGTGGCTGTGGCACAGCGCCGAGGAATCGGAACACCGCAACGTGGCGTTTGATCTCTACCGGGCCTTGGGCGGCAACGAGGCCTGGCGCCGCACCTGGTTCCGTCGTGTCACGATGTTTTTCATCGCCGGCCTGATGCGGCAGACGCTGCTGAATCTGCGGCGTGACCGCACCCTCTGGCGCTGGCGCACCTGGACCAGCGCGGTCGGCTTTCTCTTCGGTAAACGGGGCCTGGTGCGCTGCACCTTCAAGCCCTGGCGCGACTATCGGCGCGCGGATTTCCACCCGGCCCAGCACGACGCGCTGGCCTCACGCGACTGGCTGGAAACCCACCGCAGCGTCTATGCCGTGGTGGGTCGCTGAAAAACGGCTGGAGAGGGCGTCCTCAGAAGGACGAATGCAGTTCGCGCTCGGCCTTGTGCTCGGCGATCACGAAGTTGGTGATGGCTATGCCCAGCGAGACGAGCAGGGCGATGATGCCGATGACCAGCGCCTTCATGTTCGGTGCCGCCAAACCCAGCAGGGTGAAGAGGACAAAGGCGGCCAGGAGCGTGATCTTGAAACGGAGCAGCATGATGTGTGAGCGGACTGGTATGACAGCAGAAGCTTGGAATTCTGCTGGCGCTGCGTTGCACTCGCAAGGCGTATCCCGTATCAACCGTAACCAAGCGTAGCGGTGCCACGCCCTTGGGCCTGGCCTGGCGCTAAGTCGGTCCCTGCTTCGCGTCCTCCACCAGCAGCTCCACCAGTTCCCGTGCATAGGCCGGCAGCGCGTCCAGGCTGCGCACCACGATCTGCATGGCGCGTTCGGCCCAGGGGTCGGCCAGGGGCACGATGGTGATGGCCATGGTCAGCGCATGGCGGTGCGCGGCCGAGCCGGGCAGGATGGCCACGCCCACGGCGGCCTCCACCATGCGGCAGGCGGCCTCGAAGTTGCTGACCTGGATGCGCTGCTGCATGGGGCGGTGCAGGCCCGCGCAGATCTGCTGCAGGAAGGCGCGGATGGCGCTGCTCTCGTGCAGGCCGATGTGGTCGAAGTCCAGCGTGTCGGCAAAACTCACGGCGCTGGCACCGGCCAGCGCGTGGCCGCGCGGCACCACCAGCACCAGGCGGTCGCGCCGGTAGGGCAGCACCTGAAGGTTCTCGGTGCGCACCAGGCCTGCCACGATGCCGATATCGGTCTGCCCTTCGGACACCGCGCGCACGATGTCGTGGCTCAGGCGTTCCTGCAGGTCCACGTTCACGTCGGGGTGGTCCAGCAGGTAACGACGCAGCACCGGCGGCAGGAACTCGCCCAGGGCGGTGGTGTTGGCGTGCACCCGCAGATGGCCGCGGATGCCGCGCGCGTACTCCTGCAGGTCGGTGCGCAGATGCTCCAGCTGGCCCAGCACCAGGCGGGCGTGGTGCACCAGGGCCTGGCCGGGCGGCGTCAGCGTCACCCCCTGGGAGCTGCGGTGCAGCAGCTTGACGCCCAGGGCTTCCTCGATGTTCTTGATCCGGGTGCTGGCGGCCGGGGCCGACATATGGGCCGCCTCGGCCCCCTTGGTCAGGCTGTCGGCTTCGGCGATGCGCACCATGAGGCGCAGGTCAACCAGGTCGAAGGGGATGGACATGAATAGATGCCAGTAAGCCGAAGATGCTGCCGAAAGGCCGGGGAATCATGGCGTCGGCGCCAAACTGCCCAAATGATACCTGCCAGGGCTGGAAAATCGATTCGATACTTTTTGTTTTCAATTTATGCATTATTTTGGTATTAATGATGACGAAAGTATCAAATAAAGTGCAGGCATGGACAAAACCCGTGCCAACGCCCCATCCGTGTCAAAACAGCCGCCGCAAGCCGTGCTGTTCGACGCCTATGGCACGCTGTTCGATGTCTACAGCGTCGGCCTGGTGGCCGAACAGCTCTTCCCCGGCCAGGGCGAGGCCCTGGGCCTGCTTTGGCGCGATAAGCAGATCGAATACACGCGCCTGGTCACCACCAGCAACCACGGCGCGCACTACCAGCCCTTCTGGCAGCTCACGCAGGCCGGCCTGCGTTACGCAGCAAGGCGCCTGAAGCTCGCGCTCACGCCCGAGGCCGAGCTGCAGCTCATGAACCAGTACCGGCACCTGAGCGCCTTCCCCGAGAACCGTGACGTGCTGCAGGCCCTGAAGGCGCGCGGCATCACCACCGGCATCCTGTCCAACGGCGACCCCGAGATGCTGGGCATCGCCGTGCGCAGCGCGGGCCTGGAAGGCCTGCTGGACCACGTGATCAGCGTGGACGCCGTGCGCAAGTACAAGACCCACCCCGAGGCGTATGCCCTGGGCGAGCAGGCGACCGGCCTGCGCGCCGCGCAGATCGTCTTCGTCAGCAGCAACAGCTGGGACGCCCTGGCCGCCACCTGGTACGGCTACCAGACCCTGTGGGTCAACCGCTACGCGCTGCCGTTTGAAGAGCTGGGCACCCAGCCCACGCGCACCGGCAGCAACTTCAGCGCCGTGCTGGACTTCTTTCCGGCCGCCTGAACCGATTTCAAAACTTGGAGGTCCAGACCATGACAACTCAACGCACCAAAGCGCACCGCCTGCAGGTGGCCACCCAGCTCTACCGCTTCATCGAAGACAAGGTCCTGCCGGGCACCGGCATCAGCAGCGCCGCCTTCTGGAAGGGCTTCGACGCCATCGCCCATGAGCTGGGCCCCAAGAACGCCGCCCTGCTCAAGGAGCGCGACCGCCTGCAGACCGAGATGGACGCCTGGCACAAGGCCCACCCCGGCCCCATCAAGGACATGAAGGCCTACCGCGCCTTCCTGGAGAAGACCGGTTACCTGGTCCCCGTGCCCGACGAAGTGCACAGCGACACCACCAATGTGGACGCCGAGCTCGCCGTGCAGGCCGGCCCGCAGCTGGTGGTGCCCATCCTGAACGCGCGTTACGCGCTCAACGCCGCCAACGCGCGCTGGGGTTCGCTGTACGACGCGCTCTACGGCACCGACGCCCTGCCCGAAGACGGCGGCGCCACCAAGGTGGGGGCCGACGGCAAGAGCTACAACCCGAAACGCGGCGCCAAGGTCATCGAATACGCCCGCCACGTGCTGGACCGCGTGGCCCCGCTGCTCAAGGGCACCCATGTGGGCTCCACCGCCTACACCGTCGAAGGCGGCAAGCTCATGGTGGCCCAGGCCGACGGCAGCAAATTCACCCTGGTCGACTGCAGCAAGTTCATCGGCTACCAGGGCAGCGCCGCCGCCCCCTCGGCCCTGCTGCTGCGCAACAACGGCATCCACATCGAAATCCAGATCGACCGCAGCACCCCCATCGGGCGCAGCGACAGCGCCGGCGTCAGCGACCTGCTGATGGAAGCCGCGCTGTCCACCATCCTGGACCTGGAAGACTCCGTGGCCGTGGTCGACGCCGACGACAAGGTGCTGGCCTATGACAACTGGCTGGGCATCCTCAAGGGCACGCTGACCGAAGAAGTCGCCAAGGGCGGCAAGACCTTCGTGCGCCGCCTCAACGCCGACCGCGTCTACAAGGGCTCGGCCGGTGAGGAGATCCGCCTGCATGGCCGTTCCCTGCTTTTCGTGCGCAACGTCGGCCACCTGATGACCAACCCGGCCATCCTCTACGGCGACGGCAGCGAGATCCATGAAGGCATCATGGATGCCGTCATCACCACCACCATCGCCCTGCACGACCTCAAGGGCCTGACGCAGAACGGCGTGCGCAACTCGCGCACCGGCTCCATCTACATCGTCAAACCCAAGATGCACGGCCCCGCCGAAGTGGGCTTCGCCTCCGAGCTGTTCGCGCGCATCGAGCAGCTGCTGGGCCTGCCCGAGAACACGGTCAAGCTGGGCATCATGGACGAGGAGCGGCGCACCAGCGTCAACCTGCAGGCCT
>JBEIPS010000166.1:0-3009 GCA_040376915.1 Hylemonella sp. | reverse complement strand
TGCGGCCTCGACGGCCAGCGCCGCGAGTTTCGGGTCCGAGCAATACAGGACCTGGCCCCTGGCATCGAGCACGCAAGCCTGGGTCCCGAAGGCCAGGTCTTCCGGACCGCCCCACACATGCCCGGGGACCAGCGCGGCCCGCAACAGGCCCGCCGCGGGCTCTGACGGATCGATGCGCGTCGCCAGCTGGAGGCGGGCGGGCATCGAATCTCCCTGCGCCAGCAGCAGACTTTCCCCGCGCGCGAGGTGGGCCTGCACCTGGGGTTCCCGCAGCATGGAATCAAGGGGAGTTGGCTCGGCGCCTGCTGGCGGCACTTGCGGGAGCGTGTCGATGCGCTCGAACACCTTGCGGGTCAGCTCCGCATCGGCCATGAGCACCGGCAGGCCCTGGCGCAGACCGGCCGCCTGCACGCTGAGCATGAATTGCGCGCCCAGCAACCGCTCGTACAGGCCGCTGGCATAGTTGCCCCCTTCCATGGCGAGCTGGCGCTGCACGTGCTCCTGGTCCAGACTGCGCATGTGGCTGTAGGCCAGCAGGGCCAGCAGCAGCGCCGGCACCAGGGCCGACAACAGGAACAGCAGAAACACCCGCCGGGCCACCTGGCTGCGCAGGAACAGGCCCTGGATGGGAAGTTTCAGGAAGGACAGCATGAAAAGTGCCTGACCTGCGTCAATGGGTGTAGTCGGCCGCCAGGCCAATGAAGATGCCGTCATTGGCGCGCACGACGTCGTCGAGGCTCACCCTGTTCGTCAGCTGGGTCTTCGAGTCGCCGTCCTTGCCCAGGCTGTACAGATCGAAGTCCGAGTTGAGCGGGTTGAGCTTGCGGTCCTTGCGCGCCATGCCCTTGCCCGGCAGGCTGGCCAGCTCCTGGTACACATAGGGACGGCCCCAGGGGTCGAGTCGACCGGCGTTGCCGACCTCGGCCAGCGAAGGCGGATAGCTGCCGCTGTCGAGTCGGTATTGGCTGATCAGGGTCTGCAGGACCGTGATGTCCTGGACGGCCTGGCTCTGCTTGATCCGTTCCTGGTAACTCTGGTACTTCGGCAGGGCCAGGGCCGCGAGCACACCGATCATGGCCACCACGAGCATGAGCTCGATGATGGTCAATCCGGACGATCGACAGGACGCCTGGGCGGCAAGCTTGGGGTACATGGGGGCATGGTGGGTCGGTCTGTAATTTTATGTAACAAGGACGCCCCCGCCCAGCGCCCAGGCACATTCAGCATCGCAGGGTTGTAAATACGTGACTTATTGCACATTCCGGGGAAGCAGCCACCCGGACCAGACCCCAACGCCCCGCGCCGGAGCTAGGCGCGGCCTCCGAAGATGGCCGTGCCCACGCGCACCAGGGTGCTGCCCGCATGGACGGCAGCCTCCAGATCGGCCGTCATGCCCATGGACAGCGTGTCCAGGGCCAGACCCGCGGCGCGCAGTTCCTCATAGAGGCCATGGGCACGCAGAAACACCGCCTTCATGGTCTCGAAGTCCGGCTGGGGGTCGGGAATGCACATCAGGCCGCGCAGTTGCAGGCGCGGCAGCGCGGCCACGGCATGCGCCAGCGCCAGCGCCTCGTCGGGCGCCACGCCGGACTTGCTGGCACCGCCATCGACATTGACCTGGAGGCAGACCTGCAGGGGCGGCAGGCCCGCCGGGCGCTGTTCGCTGAGCCGTTGGGCGATCTTGAGCCGGTCCACCGTCTGGGCCCAGGCGAAGTGCTCGGCCACCAGGCGGGTCTTGTTGCTCTGGACCGGGCCGATGCAATGCCACTGCAGAGGCAGATCGGCCAAGGCCGCCATCTTGTCCACGGCTTCCTGGATGTAGTTCTCGCCAAAGGCCGTCTGGCCGGCTGCATGGGCCGCACGCACCGCTTCGGGACCGAAGGTTTTGGAGACAGCGAGCAGACGGACCGTGGCGGGATCGCGCCCGGCCGCATGACACGCGGCAAGGATGCGGGCATGAACGGCTTGGAGCTGGGCGGCAATCACGGTCATAATTGTTGTGCAAGCGTAGCAAAAGACGACTCAAAGGATAGAGGGACACGTGGACATTACCCAACTGTTGGCATTCAGCGTCAAGAACAAGGCCTCCGACCTGCACCTCTCCGCAGGCCTCCCTCCCATGATCCGAGTGCACGGCGACGTGCGCCGCATCAACGTCGACGCCCTGGCGCACAAGGAAGTGCACGCCATGGTGTACGACATCATGAACGACACCCAGCGCAAGAACTACGAAGAATTCCTGGAAGTCGACTTTTCCTTCGAGATCGATGGCCTGGCGCGCTTCCGGGTCAACGCCTTCAACCACAACCGTGGCGCCGGCGCCGTGTTCCGGACCATCCCGAGCAAGATCCTGACGCTGGAGCAGCTCAACGCGCCCAAGATCTTCGGTGACCTGGCCCTCAAGCCGCGCGGCATGGTGCTGGTGACCGGCCCCACCGGCTCGGGCAAGTCCACCACCCTGGCAGCCATGGTCAACTACCTGAACGAGACCGAGTTCGGCCACATCCTGACGGTGGAAGACCCGATCGAGTTCGTGCACGAGTCCAAGAAGTGCCTGATCAACCAGCGCGAGGTCGGGCCGCACACCCTTAGCTTTGCCGCCGCCCTCAAGTCGGCGCTGCGCGAAGACCCGGACGCCATCCTGGTGGGCGAAATGCGCGACTTGGAAACCATACGCCTGGCCATGACGGCGGCCGAAACCGGCCACCTGGTGTTCGGCACCCTGCACACCTCCAGCGCGGCCAAGACCATCGACCGGATCATCGACGTGTTCCCGGCCGAGGAAAAGGAAATGATCCGGGCCATGCTGTCCGAATCGCTGCAGGCCGTGATTTCGCAGACCCTGTGCAAGACCAAGGACGGTGCCGGTCGCGTGGCTGCGCACGAGATCATGATAGGCACGCCGGCCATCCGCAACCTGATCCGCGAGGCCAAGGTGGCGCAGATGTACTCCAGCATCCAGACCGGCAACAATGTGGGCATGCAGACGCTGGACCAGAACCTGACCGA
>JBEIPS010000175.1:0-2650 GCA_040376915.1 Hylemonella sp. | reverse complement strand
GCAGCGCAAACGCCACGAACCACAGGAAGGACCAGTTGGCGATGGTACCGCCCAGGAAAGTCCAGTCGATGGCCGTGCAGTCGCCCGAACCCTTGAAGATCATGGGGATGGCGCGCTGCAGGGGGAAGTTTTCGATCATGCCGTAGAAGTCGCGCCCGCAGGTGGCGATCTCGGGCGGGTACCACTGCAGCCAGCTCTGGCGGGCCGCCACGAAAGCACCGAAACCGGCGATCAGCAGCACCAGGCCGCCGAGCCAGCGGTGGCCGCGCGGACCTTTCAGGGCCGCCGCCCATGCGGCGACCACGGCCACGAGCACCATGGCGTAGCGTTGCACGATGCACATGGGGCAGGGCTCGAGCCCCACCACGTGCTGCAGGTAAAGGCCGAAAGCGAGCAGGCCCAGGCAGGCCAGGCAGATCAGCGCGTAGAGGCGGCGCGGCGTGAGGCGCGCAAAAAGTTCAGACAGCTGAGACAAGATCCGGGGTTCCTTCCACGAAGACGCGGGCCTTGCGTGGTGTCAGCACCAGCAGTTCACCCTCCGTCAAACCGAGTTCGCGGTATTGTGACGCAGGAAGCTGCGCCTCGATCACCGCATTGTCCCCGGATGGAGTCGAGTCTTCGGAATTAAGTTCCAGCACCGCAGGCTGGGGCGGGAGCGGCCCCAAAAAAGGTGCCTGGTCATCGCGCAGGACCAGCAGCGTGGGGAGGTTCTCGATCTCGCCGTGCACCTCGCTCTCGTCCTCGATATCGAGTCAGCGCAGGCGCGCCAGACCGTCAAACCGCCCGCGCATCGCTCAAACACAGGCCGGGAGTCGCGCAAGCTGCCGCACCACTGGGCACAGAGGCAGACGACATCCTGCCGGGCGGCGGTGGCCTTGTGCGCCGTCATGCGCTCAGGGCCTGGGCGACCGGCTTGCGGCCGCGGCCGGCTTTTTCCTCTGTGCACGCCTCATGCACCACCTGCTCGCCCTTGAGGTGCTCACCCAGGAAATCGAGAAAACGGCGCACGGCAGGCACCAGGCCGCGGCGCGAGGGAAACACCGCGTGCACCACACCGGTCGGCGGGGCCCAGTCGGGCAGCAGGGCCACCAGGCGGCCCTCGCGCAGTTCATCCCGGCACATGTAATCGGGCAACACGCACAGGCCCATGCCCATGAGCACCGCATATTTGAGGGTCAGCAGGTCGTCGGCCACATAACGCGGCCGGTGCACGTACATGTATTCGGCGCCGTCGGGCCCCAGCAGGCGCCAGCTGGTGCGGCCGTCGCTGACCGACATGGCCACCGAGTCCAGGCGGGCCAGGTCTTCGGGCGTGCGCGGCAGCGGCTGGCGCGTCAGCAGTTCGGGGCTGGCCACGAGGAGGGTGCGCGTCTGCCCCAGCTGCTTGATCACCAGGCTGCCGCTGGCCTCCAGCGTGGGGCGCACGCGCAGGGCCACGTCCACGCCCTCTTCCACCAGATCGATCACGCGGTTGGTCACCAGCATCTCGACCCGCACCTCGGGAAACTCGCGCATGAACAGCGGCACCAGCACGGCCAGGCTGCTCTGCGCCAGCGTCACCGGGCAGCTCACGCGGATGGTGCCGCGCGGCTCGGTCTGCACCTGGGCTGCCACCTGGGCGGCGGCCTGCGCCGCCTCGCGCATGGCCAGGCAGTGGCGCAAATACTGCTCGCCCACCTCGGTCAGGGCCAGCTTGCGCGTCGTGCGCTGCAACAGGCGCACGCCGAGTTGGGTCTCAAGCTCGGCCACCCGGCGTGACAGGCGCGATTTGGGGATGTCCAGCGCCCGCCCGGCCGCCGCAAAACCGCCCCGCTCCACCACTTCGGTGAAGTACAGCATGTCATTCAGATCGGTTTTCAGATCCATAGACTTCATTTGATACCGCCTATTGTCCCAAATTTAGGACAATCTATCGCAATCTGGCTGACTTATCAAGCATTCGATCAAAACTCACAATTCTCCCAACGCCATACATCAACCCCGGCGTCCAGAAAGGTTCTGATCATGAAACTGCTGCACATCGACTCCAGCGTCCTGGGTGTGAACTCCGTCTCGCGCGCCCTGACCGCCCGCACCGTGGCCGAATGGCAAGCCACCCACCCCGGCACCACCGTCGACTACCTCGACCTGGCCGTTGACGCCCCCAGCCACTTCTCCGCCGACGCCATGGGCTCGCGCGGCCCACAGGAAAACGCCACCGAGGCACAACGCCGCGAAAACGCCGTCTCTGAAAAGCTGGTGAGCCAGTTCCTCGCCGCCGACGTCGTCGTCGTGGGCGCCCCGCTCTACAACTTCAGCATCCCGAGCCAGCTCAAGGCCTGGGTTGACCGCGTGGCCCAGCCCGGCCGCACCTTCAAGTACACCGAGAAGGGCCCGCAAGGCCTGGCCGGCGGCAAGACGGTGATCGTGGCCTCCACGCGCGGCGGCATCTATTCGACCAGCGACGCGGGCCGTGCCCTGGAGCACCAGGAGAGCTACCTGCAGACCGTGTTCGGCTTCTTCGGCATCACCGACGTGCGCTTCGTGCGCGCCGAGGGTGTGGCCATGGGCGACGCCCCCAAGGCCCAGGCCCTGGCCGCTGCCGAGCGCGACATCAAGGTGCACACCGGCATCGCGGCCAACCAGCCGCAGGTGAAGGCTGCTGCCTGAG
>JBEIPS010000138.1:0-4283 GCA_040376915.1 Hylemonella sp. | reverse complement strand
TTGCGCAGGGCATGACCCTGCTTGTAGCCCTTGTAGATCAGATAGGCCAGCAGGGGCGAACCGTAGGCGTAAAGCAGGACGGCGAAGTAGAGGATGTAGCTCAGGTGTTCACGCATGGATGACTCCGTAATCAAGACGGGTGCATGTTCAGGCCGAAGCGGCTCCAAAGTCTCGTATTTGATGACCAGGCCAATGCATGGTATCTTGAAGTATCAATTTTCGATACCAGAATCCCGTTTTCAATCATGAGCACCACCGCCGATCTTGTCCTGGCCCTGAAGAAGGAACTCAAGGCCGCCCACCTGACCTATGCCGGCCTGGCCAAGAAGCTGGGCATGGCCGAGAGCAGCGTCAAGCGCATGCTGGCCAGGGGGGACATGCCGCTGTCACGCATCGACGCGATCTGCCGCGCGCTCAAGCTGGACTTTGCCGAACTCGCGCGTCGTGTGGCCGACGCCCAGCCCCTGCTGGCCGAGTTGACGCAGGCGCAGGAAAAGGCCGTGGTGGCCGACAAGAAGCTGCTGCTGGTGGCCATCTGCGTGCTGAGCCAGTGGACGCTGGAGCAGATCGTGGCGAGTTACCGCCTGAGCGAGGCCGAGGGGGTGAAGTACCTGGCGCAGCTGGACCGCATCGGCATCATCGAGCTGCGCCCGCTGAACCGCTACCGCCTGAAACTGGCCAAGACCTTCCGTTGGCGCCCGCACGGTGCCGTGATGGACTATTTCCGCGAGCACGCCCTGCTGGACTATTACAGCGGCGGCTTCGACGGCCATGGCGAGGGCCTGCTGCTGGTGCACGGCAGCATCAGCCGCAGCCTGGCCCCCGCCTTCATGGAACGCCTGCAACGCGTGGCGCAGGACTTTGCGCAACAGCACCAGACCGACCAGAAACTGCCCGAGAAGGACCGCGAGGGCTACACCCTGCTCTTGGCGATGCGCAGCTGGGAGTTCGAGGCCTTTGCTGCACTGCGACGCTGACTTTCCTTGCGTTGGGATTGACATGGATCAACTTGAAATATACCCCCAGGCCTATAACTCCTGAACAGCCGCGCCCGATGGCAGGCGCGACACACACCCGGAGACAGGACCATGGCCCATATCGTGATACTCGGCGCAGGCATCGGCGGCATGCCGATGGCCTATGAGATGCGTGCGCTGGCGCGCGCGGATGACAGGATCACCGTCATTTCCAACAACCCCAAGTTCCACTTCGTGCCCTCCAACCCCTGGGTGGCGGTGGACTGGCGCAAGCGCGACGACATCGAGATGGACATCGCGCCGGTGCTGGCGAAGAAGAAGATCGATTTCATCGGCGTGGGGGCCAAGCGCCTGCACCCCGAGAAGAACCAGATCGAGCTGGACGACGGCCGCACGGTGGACTACGACTACCTGGTGATCGCCACCGGCCCCCGGCTGGCGTTCGAGGAAGTGGAAGGCCTGGGGCCCCAGGGCCACACGCAGTCGATCTGCCACGTGGACCATGCGGTGGAGGCCGAGAAGCAGTGGCAGGAATTCGTCAAGAACCCGGGCCATGTGGTCGTGGGCGCGGTGCAGGGCGCGTCCTGCTACGGCCCGGCCTACGAGTACGCCATGATCATGGACACCGACCTGCGCCGCCGCAAGATCCGCGACAAGGTGCCCATGACCTTCGTGACGGCCGAGCCCTACGTCGGCCACCTGGGCCTGGGCGGGGTGGGCGACTCCAAGGGCCTGCTGGAATCGGTCATGCGCGACCGTCATATCAAGTGGATCTGCAATGCCAAGACCACCAAGGTGGAAGCCGGCAAGATGTACGTGACCGAACACAACGAGGACGGCACGCCCAAGAAGGAACACGTGCTGGACTTCAAGTTCTCCATGATGCTGCCGGCCTTCAAGGGCATCGACGCGGTGTTCGGCATCGAGGGGCTGACCAACCCGCGCGGTTTCATCCTGATCGACCCGCAGCAGCGCAACCCCAAGTTCAGGAACATCTACGCGGTGGGCGTGTGCGTGGCGATTCCGCCCGTGGAGGCCACGCCGGTGCCCACGGGCGCACCCAAGACGGGCTACATGATCGAGTCCATGGTGACAGCCACGGCGCACAACATCCGCGACGAACTCGACGGCAAGGAGCCCGGTACCAAGGCCACCTGGAATGCCGTGTGCCTGGCCGACTTCGGCGACACGGGTGCCTGCTTCGTGGCGCTGCCGCAGATCCCGCCGCGCAACGTGAACTGGTTCTCGCAGGGCAAGTGGGTGCACCTGGCCAAGATCGCCTTCGAAAAGTACTTCATGCGCAAGATGAAGGCCGGCACTTCGGAACCGCTGTTCGAGAAGATGGTGATGAACGCCCTGGGCATCATGAAGCTCAAGGACAAATAGGCCCCACACCATGGCCACCGGCTATGTGTTCTTCGAGACCGAGCTGCGCGACCGTTTCGTACAGGGCTTGGTCGCGCGGGCGCTGCAGAGCAGCACGCGCGAGGACGTCATGGAAGGCTGGGTGGTCGAGCTGGTCGCCGAGCCCGACGACGACACGCTGGAGGCCCTGGAGGCCGACTACGAGGCGCTGATGCAGGAGCAGATGCAACGCGCCGAGGCGCGGCCCGACTGGGGCAGCCACCAGGTCGCCAGCCTGAGCATCACACGCGCCGACGGCAGCCCGGCTGTGGTGCGGCTGCCGCCGGCGGTGGCGCGACCCCTGATGGAACACTTCAGCGCCGAAGAGGCGCACGCGCTGGTAACGGCGATCGCGCACAGCCTGGAGAACCCGGAGGACGGGCCCCTGTGCCGCAAGGATCTGCTGCGGATCCGGCCGCAGGTATGAGATGCGCAGCTACGCGGTAAAGACCGTCAGCACGCCCGTGTAGCCGTAGACGTGGTGGCGCGCGATCTCGCCGCCGGCAAAAAAGCCGATGAGCGGCACGTCGCCCAGCGCGTGGCGCACGATCTGCAGTTCGGCGCTGGGGCCGCCGAAGTGCGGGCCGCCGCGGCCCGAGCAGCTGACATAGACGGCGCCCACCATGCGCTTGGGCGCCAGCGCCGGAGGCTCGGCTTCCAGCCCGCCTGCGGTCAGCGGCAATTCCTCGGGTTCCAGTTCCTCGCGGATCTCGGCGCAGATGCGCATGAGATCGGCGCGCGCGGCCTGCACATTGCGCTGGCAGAAGGCCAGCTGCATGCCCTCTTCCACCACCTCGGCCAGGGCCACACCGCCGCGCTGCGGGTCCAGGCCGATGATGTGGCGCACGCGCACATCGCTGCCGAAGTTGCCGGTGCGGTTGATGGCGCGGCCGTCGGCCGCCACATCCTGCATGTGCACCAGGCCGGCCAGGGTGGCACGCACGGCGGTCAGGGCCTGCTCGGGCTCGTCCAGTGTCACATCCAGCTCGCGCAGCAGCACCTGCAGGGCGGGCTCGCCGTCGAGCTGGTAGACCACATTGCGTTCGGCTTCGGTGATGGTGTGGCTGCCGGCCACGGGGCAGCAGCCCTGGGTGACACGCGAGACCACGGACACGCCCTCGCCGAAGGCCACGCCGCTCAAGCCCCCGTGGAAAACGCCGGTGGAGCGCCCCTGGCCGCGGATGAAGCCATCCCCCCCCAGGGCGAACTGCACGCTCTCGCCGCGGCTGGCGGCCAGGCCGCCAAAGAGGTAACCGCTGTCGGTGCGCGCGGCCATTTCGTTGATGAGCTCGGAGAGTTCGGGGGTGCGGCCATCGGCGTGCACCAGCGCGGTATGCGCATCGAAACCCAGGCCCAGGGGGGCCACGCCGGAGAAGACGCGGTACTGGTCGGAGGGCAGGTCGCAGAGCATCACGGCCATGGCCGCTTCGTCGAAGTACTCGACATTGGTGGCGGCTATGCCCACACCCACGGTGCCGGCCCAGTCGGTGACTTCGGGCAATTCGGCGCTGAGGTGGGCCAGGATGGCTTCGGCGTCGGCCGCGTAGTGGTCGCTGATGTAGAGCAGGGCCAGCGTGGGGCTGGCTGCACCGGGCAGGGCCAGCTGCGCGCGCAGCTGCGCCAGCACCAGCGCAGCGGCCATGCGCCATTGCGGGTGAGTGGCGTGGGCCAGGGGGAAATTCTTCATTGAGGTCTCAGGAGGCGCCGGGCTTGGGCTTGCGCGGGGTGGTCTTCTTCGCGGCCTTGGCGGCGGGCGCTGGCGCAGCCTGCGCGGCGGCGGCACTGCGGGCAGCCACGTCTTTCATGGCCTGGCCGGCAATCTGCTGGAACTGTTGCGTGAGCGCGCCCCAGTACTGCATGGGGTCGGGCATCGGTGGTGTGGCGCCGCCGCCGGCCGCTTTT
>JBEIPS010000031.1:0-27456 GCA_040376915.1 Hylemonella sp. | reverse complement strand
GTCAGGATATTCGATGAAATGGTGATGACCGCCCTGGTCCCGCCGACGCCAGCGAGCATGCCGCGGAATTGCAGCGTTTCGCCGCTGGGCAGAGCCAATGTGCCCGAACCGAATTCCTGATTGGCCTGCACCACGCCACCCTGCCAGGGCACATCCGCACCGCCGGGGCTCGTGAAGGTGTAGAGGTTGCCCAGGTCGTCGCGCAACGTGATGTTGTATCCGACGAATGTCGTCCCGTTCGCAAAATAGAAACCGATTCTTGACCCCTGGGCCAGGGTCAGGGTACGGGAGCCGTCGTGCGTCGAGAACGGTTTGGTCTGGGCCTGGGGCTCCATGATCGTCAGCCCACAGACGGGCAGGGCCGTCGCGGGCACACCCGCGGCATAGACGATGTCCCGCGTCAGCGCACTGGCGGTGAGGTTGGCGGTCTTGAACTCCTGGCTGGTCGCGTCATACGTGACACCCTGGGCGTAGTAGTACCCGCGGTTCCAGCGCCCGATGGCGGTCTCGGTCGTGCCGTAGACCTCCGCCACGCTGGCATAGCCCACGTGCGCGAAGCCAGCGCCAGAAGATACGTCGCCGTTCCGGTACGCTTCCAGCGCACCCCGGCTGTTGAAGACGGTGTCTGTCGTCGGCTGGGATTGCATAGACGGCGGACTCAGGAAACGCAAGGTCCAATCGGGGATGGTGCTCAGGGACTGCCCGGTCGACTCCGCGCCGGCGAATTGGGCCGGATCCGCGTTGGACGGCAGGCCGAACGATGCATAGATGGAGGCCTTCCGGGAGGCCAGCGATGGCGCCAGGTCGACAAATCGGATGAACCCGGACATCCACGCGGAAGACAGCGAGTCATCATCAGCGTTGTCGACCGTCAAGCGGTGAAAGCTGCTCAGGGCGTCAGCGAATGTCAGCCCCGCATTGCGAAGCTTCAACTCGTGCATGAACCCCGCAAAAGACCCAAGAAAAAGGGAGAAATTCGCTTCCGCATTGGTCAAGCTCGGATCACTGCCGGCCACATAACTGGTCAGGTCAACAAACCTGAGGGCAAACGGACTCGGCAAGCCAAAGGCGTTGTTGACCAGGGTTGTCGCGCTGGCAACAGAACTGGCGCTCCATTTGTCTGCGGCGGCTGATTGCTCCACCTCAAGCGCGACGGCTTCGGAGATGGCACTGATGGCGCAGCGCGTCTCTGCACCGGTAGCGACAAACACCGCGCGCATGGGCGTTGCGAGCGGCTCCGTCACATGGCTGATTTCATTGACGTACTGGCCGCCCACCGCCTCCAGCAGATACACGCGACCGGACTGAAGCGTATGGGGGAGACTGTATCGCCCCTGCACGTCGCTGAGGGCGCTGGCGATGAGCGTTCTTTGCCCGCTGGGGCTCAGGCTGTACAGGCTGACGGTGGCGCCATTTGTCAGGCCCTTGACCACCTGCCCGCCGAGGGCCGACGGGCCTCCGGCCGGGCTGTCACCACCACCACCACCACCGCCGCACCCCGATAGCAGAGATGCGGCAAACAGAATTGCCCATAGCGCGATTCTCACAATCTCCTCCCAGAGTTCGTCTTCGCTTTGCCGTATATCGTAACCCGCCTCTCAGGTACCTGGCAACGGTTCAAGCAAGGCGCTGCTGCTTTCCGAACACCGCCATGCCTGACCGAATGCATGGCGACATAACCTATTCTTTGGGCCCGACGCGGCACCTCCCGTCCAGGGCCGCGTGGCCTTCTGGAAGGGCAGGAAGAGCGAGGAATTGGGTTCGCTGCAAACGCCCCACTACACTCGGGCCCCATGCACACCCCGCCCAGCCTCCGCATCTCTGCCCTGGCCCTGCTGGGCCTGACCGCCCTGTGGCTCACGGCCTGCCAGCCGGCCGAGCCGCGCGCGGCCAGCCTGGACCCCCGGGCCCTGCTGCAGCTGCGCTTTGACAAGCCGGATGAGCCCCAGGACCTGGACGTCTCGGCTCTGGAAGAAAACAAAAACCCCAACCCGGCCGAGCGCACGGCGATGCGCGCCACGGTGCTGCCGCTGCAGGTGGTGCAACTCGACGAATCACATGCCCTGCTGCTCACCGATGTGCGCAGCGGCGAGGACTGCCACGCCTGCCCCGGCCTGCTGGGCGCCTACGCCTATGAACGTGACGAACGCGGTTGGCGCCTGGCGCACAGCCAGGACGCGGTGCTGAGCTACGGCGGTTATGGCCGCCTGGGAGACCTCAAGGTGCACGCCCTGGCGCCGGGCCGCCACGCCGCCACGCTGGAGTGGGGCAGCTGCTGGCAGGGCGTATGCGGCAGCTGGCTGCAGGTGCTGGGCTTGAACGCCCAAGGCCTGCGCCCCCTGGGCGAGAGCCTGCCGGTGGCCATGGACAACGACGGCATGTACGAGGCCTGCACGCAGCTGGACGGCAAGCCGCGCCAGGAGCCTCCCGTGCCCGGCGCTGGGCCCGAGCCCCTGCAGCACCAGGAGTGCCGCCAGGTCGAAGGCCGGTGGCGTTTCGTGGCGGACCGCCTGCAGATCGACTTCAAGGGACGCGAGCGCCTGGTGCAGAACGAGACGCTGCAGCCTCTGCGCCGTATCGCACAGCGCGCCGTCTACGAGCTGCAACCCGAATCTCTCAAGCTGGTCGAAGGCGAAAACCCGGTCACGGGTTTCTGAGCCTGCGGCTCAGCGGGCAAAGCCGCCTGTGCACCACTGCTGCTCGCAGGGCACGCCGTCGTTGTCACCGTCCATCTGCACTCCGGGGCAGTTCCTGAGAAAGTAGGTGGCCTCGGCGCAAGAGCTCATCTGGGAGCAATGCATGCGCCCGTCGCAACGGAAGTTGCCCACCAGAGGGGCATCCGGCACCGCCGTTGGCACAGTCTGCAACGGCTGGGTGTGCCTTGCCACCGCCTTCTCGTACGCCCCGTAGGCGTACCAGCCCAGCGCCACCAGGATGGCCAGGGTGATCATGGCGCTGCCAAATCCGATGCCTTGGCGGTCCCTGCGATGCCGTCGTGGGCCCCGCGCCGCTGGAGGCGCTGCGGCGGCGGTAGTGGAGCCGGGCCGCTGCACACGCAGGGCGCGCTTCTTTCCCTCGGCGGTGGTCTCCACCTCGAAGCTCAGGATTTCGCCTTCGCGGGGCGCCCGCCCATCGCGCGGGAAAGCGGAGACGTGGACGAAGATGTCCTGCCCGCCGGTGCGCGGCGTGATGAAGCCGAAGCCGCGCTCGGCGTTCCAGCTCTTGAGCGTTCCGTCAAAACGCATGGTGTACCCCCTGTCTGTTTTTTTATCCTGCGGTCTGCGCCGCGCGGTCGCCCATGATAATCACAGCGTCGCCCTGCCGCGCCCGCACACCATGCCCCGCCGTCCCCACTACCACGTCTACGTGATCGAGCTGTCGAAAGACGTGCTCTACGAGGCCAAGTTCAGGAAGAACAACCCCAACTACGTGGAGGGCAAGCCCTGCGTCTACGTGGGCATGACGGGCCTGGACCCGGACGTGCGTTTCGACAAGCACATGGCCGGCATCCAGGCCAACAGCTACGTCACCCGCTACGGCCTGCGACTGCTGCCGGACCTGTACGAAGGCTTCAACCCCATGAACTACAAGGCGGCGCAGGAACGCGAAATTGAAATCGGCATCGACCTGCGTTCGGCGGGGTTTGGTGTGTGGCAGGCCTGAAGCGGCAGGGGCCGCACACGCCCATGCGGACGGCTCGGGCCCGGGCGAACAAGGCGTACACGGAAGGTCGCATAAACTCATGGCCGCTCCAGACGCTTTTCCTCATCCTTGCACTTGCAACTCGATCCCGCCACCCTGACCTTCATCAACATCGCCAACCTGCTGGCGATGTCACTGGCCCTGCCCCTGGTCATGGGACAGGACCTGAGCCCTGCCGCCCGTCATGCGCGCAACTCGCTGCTGCTCAAGGTTGCGGCCTGGGTGCTGGTGGCCTTGACGACCCGCTGGGCCGGGCAGTGGCCCGAGCGTGTGCTGGCGACGGCAGCCCTGGCGCTGATGTCGCTGAGCCATGTGCTGATCTTCCGGGCGCTGAGCCTGTGGCTGGGGCCGCGGCCCATGGGCCGGCTGCTGATGGTGCTGGCCGTGGCCACACCCATCGGCTTTGCGCTGACTTTTCACAACTATCCGGTGCGCGTGGGCTGGCTCGGCCTCATGCTGGCCGGGCAACTGCTGATCCAGGCCCGGGCGACGCTGCTGCCCGCCACCGCCGACAAGCACCAGGGTGGCTGGCGCTTCCTGCTGTTCGGCTGCCTGTTGGTCATGGCCGTGCTGATGCTCCTGCGCGGCGCCCTGGGCGCCTTTTCACCGGAGTCCAACCCCGACTTCCACACCCCCTCACCCATGCTGCTGGTGGCACTGGTGGCGACCAATGTGGCGCTGGTGCTGGGCAATACCGCCCTGCTGGCGGCCTGGCGCGAGGAAGCCCAGCGGCAGTTGCGCACGCGGGTGGTCACCGATACGCTCACGGGCCTGCTCAACCGCAACGGCTGGGCCGAACAGGCGGAACAGGCCCTGAGCTACGCGCAGCGCCACGGGCATCCGCTGTCGCTGCTGATGATCGATCTGGACCACTTCAAGCGGATCAACGACACGCACGGCCACGAGGTGGGTGACGCGGCGCTGGTGTTTTTCGGCAGCATGCTCAGGCGATGCCAGCGGGCGGGCGACGTCAATGCGCGTGTGGGCGGTGAGGAGTTCTGCGTGCTGCTGGCCCATGCCGACACGGCCGCCGCGCGTGCCTTCGACCAGCGTCTGCGCGCCGAGCTGCACAGAGCCACTGAACGGGCAACCCCCTACACCCTGGGCTTCAGCGCCGGCCACGCCCTGCGCGGCGACAGGCACGAGACGCTGGAGGCCCTGATGTCGCGCGCCGACGCGGCGCTCTACCGCGCCAAAAACGCCGGACGCGGGCAGATGGTGTCGTCCGGGGCGCCGGGCGCCTGAACCGTGGCAGATCTCAGCCTGCGCCCGGTGAACCCCGATGTGGTCAGCGTGCACACAGCCGACGGCACGCACGTGGGGAACCTCAAGCGCATCGGCGCGGTGTGGAAGTTCAAGGCCATCGGTTATGACGCGGCAGGCCAGGTGATCCCCGGGGGCGGCCCGCTGACGGACAGGCACAACACCGCCTTCAGTGCGCCGGACGCTGCCGAGCTGAGCGCCAGGCTGGGCGTCACGCCCCTGGGCTAAGCTTGCGGCCAGATTCACAAGGAAACCCCATGAAAAAACTCAAGGTCCAGATCAACCTGGAGATGACCGTGCCCGGCGACTGGGAGCTGGTGCAGACCTCCGAGGGCACGCCCGTGCTCAAGCTGCCCAACGGTCAGTACATGGACCTGGCCATCGAGCCCCTGTTTGCCGAAGACCCCGAAGACACCTGGCGCAGCACGGACAGCGACGATGCGCTGAACGACATCCTGGACATGGTGGAGAGCGAAGAGGTCAGCTACGAGTTCGTGACGCACTGAGGCGTCAGCGCCGGGCCTGCGGCTCAGCGCTTCTTCTCGACCGGATTGGCCAGGAGCTGCTGGGCCGGGTAGGCCCGCAGAAATTCCCGCGCCTTTTCCACCGGGGCGCTGAGCCAGGCGTCCCAGGCGCCTTCGTTCAGGATGACGGGCATGCTCTTGTCGCTGCCGGGCTGCTGGTAGCGGTGCATCAGAGCGTGGTTGTTGGCGTTCACGGTGAGCAGCGCGTAGCTGACGATCACCTCGCCGTCGCCGCCCGTCCAGCGTTCCCACAGACCGGCCACGCCCATGGGCTTGCCGTCGACCCGGGCGATGCGGGTGGGCTGGGCCTTGCCGCTGCGCCAGTCGTCTGCCAGAAAGGCCATCATGGGCACGATGCAGCGCTGCCCGGCCAGCCAGGCCTCGCGGAAGTTGGTGGAGGTGCTCATGGTGTCGGCCCGGGCGTTGACCAGCTTGGTGGAGCGCAGCTTGGCGTCGGACGCCGACTTGACCCAGCGCGGCACCAGGCCGAACTGCCCAGCCACCAGCTCGCGCGCAGCGGGCGGGGCCTCGGCGGCGGCTTCGGCCCCGACCGCGCGGATGAACACCCCGGGCTGGCGCGGCCAGACCTCGCGCCCGATCGGCGCCTCGGGTGCGGCCACGTGAAAGGCGTCGGGGTACAGGGTGCTTTGCACGGTCTCGTAATGGGAGCTCATGCGGCGATGGTAGCTTTTCGCCATGCAGGCCCCGGACATCCCGGGCTGCCGGGGCCAGGAGCCCGGCAACAAACGATGTTTCGCCGAGGACGCGGCGCCCGACCCGGCCTGCAACGGGCACCTGGGCCCTGCCCCCGAAGAGTTGGCCTTTCTGCAACAACCGGGCTGGTCCTTCCGGGCCAGGAGGGGATTTCGCCGCATTTTTCGCTACAGTGGGCCAGCACCCGGAACACCACAGTCGTTGGGGGGACAGTTTCATGCAGTCATCGCGCAAAAAGGCGCACCGCCGGGCCCTGGACACCGTGCTGGAAAAAGGCATCGTGGCCACGGCCATCGCCATCGTCTTTCTGATCTCGCCCCTGATCCTCAAGGGCTCCCCCACCATGCTGGCGGTAGCCGCCGGCCTGAGCCTGGCGGGCTGGTGGGTGCTGGGCCTGGGCCTGCTGCTGATCGCCCTGCACCTGCTGCAGCTGCGCCTGCGCCGTGAGGTGCCGCGCGAAGAACCCGAACCACCCGCCTCGCGCTTCCAGCATTCGATCCTGCCCGACGAGCTGCTCTACCCGCCCAGCCGCGTGCGCCTGGAGCCCATGCTGAAGGACGCCCCCGAGGAAACCGCCCCCGACTCCGACCCCTACGAGCAGTCGACCATGCCGGCCCGGCTGGAAGCACAGAAGGAGGACACCCCCGAGCGGCCCGAACCGGAGCCGGCCTGGGGCCCCATGGTGTGGGCGCAGATCGAGTGGCGCCGTTTCGAGGCCGTGTGCGAGGCCCTGTTCGCACAGGTGGGGTTCCAGACCAGCCCCCAGCCGCGCAGCGGCGACGGCGGGATGAACATCTGGCTGCGTTCGCGCAACGCCCAGGGGGGCCCGGTGGCCGTGGTCCAGTGCAAGCACTGGCAACGCAAGCCCGTGGGCGTAAAGGAGCTGCGGGAGCTGCAGGAGGCGATGGCCTCCCAGCAGCTCAAGCGCGGCACCTTTGCCGCCAGCGGGCGCTTTTCGCGGGACGCGCTGCAGTTTGCGCAGGACCACGGCATCAACGTGCTGGACGGGGCCGCCCTGCTGGCCCTGATCGCCCGGCGCAAGCCCGACCAGCAGCAGTTGCTGCTGAACGTGGCCTATGAGGGCGAATACTGGCGGCCCACCTGCGCCAACTGCGGCAGCAAGATGGTGGAGCGCCAGGTGTCGCAACGCGGTTCGGCCTTCTGGGGTTGCCTGGACTACCCGCGCTGCCGCAACACCCTGTCCATCGCCAATGCACTCTGAAACAGTGGTGACAGTACGCAAAAGCCACACGCATCCATAAGCCGGCTCGCATAAACTGGAGGCTACGGCGCCTTCCGCCGACTGGCCCCTGTCTTGCATCTCGACCCCACCACGCTGATCTTCCTGAACGTCGCCAACCTGCTGGCGATGTCCATGGCTTTGCCCCTGGTGATGGGGCAGAACCTGAGCCCGGCTGCGCACAACGCGCGCGCCTCGCTGATGATCAACGCGGCCGCCTGGCTGGCGCTGATCCTGGCCGGCTTCTGGCGCGAGCACTGGCCTGACCAGTTCCTGTCCACCCTTGCCATGGGCCTGCTCAGCCTGAGCAACTTGCTGATCCACCGCGCGTTGAACCACTGGCTGGGGCCACGCCCCCTGGGCCGGCTGCTGCTGGTGCTGGTGCTGGCCACGCCCGTGGGCTATGCCCTGAGTTTCGGCAGCTACCCGGTGCGCGTGGGCTGGGCCAATCTGCTGATCGCGGGGCAGCTGCTGATCCTGGCGCGTGCCACGCTGCTGCCCACCCGCAGCGAGTTCGGCCAGGGCAACTGGCGTTTCCTGATGTTCGGCTGCGTGAGCCTGATGGCGGTGCTGACGGCCACGCGCGGCATCCTGGGCGCCTGGTTCACCGAGCTCTACCCTTTCTTCCGCGCACCAACGCCGGTCAACCTGGCGGCGCTGGTGGCGGCCAACGTGACCCTGGTGCTGGGCAATATCGCCATCCTCGCGGCCTGGCGCGAGGAGGCGCAGCAGCAGCTGCGCACCCTGGTCATCACCGATGCGCTCACCGGCCTGTTCAACCGCAACGGCTGGGCCGAGCAGGCGGGCCGCGCCCTGCGTTATGCGCAGCGCCACGACTACCCGCTGTCGCTGCTGATGATCGACCTGGACCATTTCAAGCGCATCAACGACACCTACGGCCACGAGGCCGGCGATGCGGCGCTGCAATTCTTCGGCGGTCTGCTCAGGCGTTGCCAGCGCGCGGGCGACGTGAACGCCCGCCTGGGCGGCGAGGAGTTCTGCGTGTTGCTGGCCCACGCCGACACCGCTGCGGCGCAGGCCTTTGACGAGCGCCTGCGCGCCGAGCTGACCCAGACCGCCCCGCAGGCCCTGCATTTCGCGCTGGACTTCAGCACCGGCCACGCCCTGCGCCAGGGCAGGGACGAGACACTGGAGGCGCTGATGGCCCGTGCCGACACCGCGCTCTACCGCGCCAAGCACGCGGGCCGCGGCCACCTGGTGTCGGCCGACGCACAGCGCTGAGCCCCGATCGACCCGGGCCGGGGCAAGGTCTTTTCTGTCCCATGAATATGGGAGAGCCCACATGTTCATGGGAGGCCCGGGAAACCGCTTGCTGGCACGATGCGCCATCTGCCCGCACATCCCTCGACACCACCATGCTAGAACTCGACATGACCGAACTCGCCTTCAGCGCCCCCGCGGAACGCAACAAGCAACCCATCCTGGAGGTGCTGCGCACGCTGCTGCCCAAAGAGGGCCGTGCGCTGGAAATCGCCTGCGGCACAGGCCAGCACGTGACCTGGTTTGCCGCCAACCTGCCCCGGTGGTCCTGGCAGCCCACGGACACCACGGCCGACTTCTTCCCCGACATCAAGGTGCGCATCGATGAGGCCAGGCTGGTCAACGTGCAAGCACCTCAGCTGCTCAATGTGCTGAACCCCTCCTGGCCCGATGAATACGAGCCCCATGACCTGGTCTATTGCGCCAACATGCTGCACATCGCGCCCTGGGCCTGCTGCGCCGGGCTGATGCAGGGCGCCGCGCAGCACCTGGCGCCGGGCGGGCTGCTGGTGACCTACGGTCCCTATCTGGAAGATGGCGTACCCACCTCGGAAGGCAACCTGAAGTTCGACGCCACGCTGCGCGCCCAGAACCCGGACTGGGGCCTGCGCCGCCGTGAGGACGTGGAGGAACAGGCCCGGGCTGCGGGCCTGCGCCTGGCGATGCGCCACACCATGCCGGCCAACAACCTGCTGCTGGTCTGGCGACGCGCGGGCTGAAACCCTGCGCCCACCCTGCCTGTATGTTCGGCGTAAGGCCGGCACCCATAATGCATGCGTGGACATCACAGAATTCACCGTCTGGTCTGCCATGCTGGGTGGCCTGTTGACCCTGGCCGGCATTGCCACGGCCAACGCCCTGGCCACGCGCAACATCAACTCCCTGCGTTACCTGGTCTTTGTCGTCGTCACCGGCGCCAGCAGCCTGATGCGCACCGGCCTGCCCGAAGCCCTCTTCCCCGGTACGCCGGAGAGCCTGTTGCACCTGCTCAAGGTCTGCACGGGGCCGCTGAGCGCGGCCCTGGTCCTGCACTACCTGGGGATCTGGCTGGGTGGTGCCGAGGTGGACCCGGTCACGCACCGCATCACCCGCTGGGGTTCAGCCGCCATGCTGCTGACGGCGCTGGTGCTGGGCGCGCTGGTCGTTTCCGGCTCGGACATCCACCTGCTGCTGCACGCGACCGCGGTCGTCACCGTGGTGGCGGTGCTGCTGGGCCTGGCCACTTCGGTGCGGGCAGCGCTGCAGGGCGATCCCCTGGCGCCCTGGGTGGTGCTGGCCGGGGCCTGCCTGGCCATCGAGGTGCTGGGGCTGTGGGTGCGCAGCCTGCGCCTGGAGGGTTTCGGCCTGGGCACCTGGATCCTGACGGCGGTGTGCACGGTGGCCTATTTCCTGGTGGGTTCGGTGGTGGTCATCAAGCGCATACGGCGCAGCCGGGAGCTCGAACGCCTGGCCACGCTGGAGGTCCGCACCGATCCGGCCACCGGCCTGCCCTCGGGTTCCGTGTTGCTGGCCGAGGTGGAACACGCTTTCTGGCGCACGGCCCGCCTGAACGGCGAGTGCACGGTGGTGTGCCTGCGCCTGAACAATCTGTACGGGCTTGGCGCCTCGGACGAACGCGTCGTGGAGCCCCAGATCCTGGCGGCCATGGCCGCGCGCATCCACCGCGCGGCGGGCTTTCGCTGCATCGTGGGGCTCTACCACCCGCGTTGTTTTGTCGTGGTGATCTCCGCGAACCAGCGCCGCGAGTACGTGGGCCTGACCGTCGCGCGCCTGCGCTCGCTGTCGGCCCAACCCCTGGCGGTGACGGGGCGCGACGGCACCCGGCAGGAGTTCTGGCCGCGCGTGGGGCTGGGCGTCGTCACCGTCGACCCGGGCCATGTGCAGCCCGCAAACGCGATCGACGAGGCCGAACGCCTGGCGCTGGGCCCGCCCGTGCGCCAGGGCCGCACGGAAGACAACATCGCGACCCGGCCCAGCAGCATCCGGGTCAGGACCGACAACGCCACCCTGTAAACCGGGGGCGGTATGCACGTGCCCACGGCACGTCCGTGACATCTGACACGCTTCTTTTTTTATAGCAACTAAATCGTTGCCATGTGCCAATTCCGTCACGCTGCGAACGCGTGCGCCAGGTACGCGCCATCGATAATTCATACATGGATATGACCGAAAACACCGTCTGGGCCGTGATGGCCGGCGGGCTCTTGTCGCTGGCCCTGCTGGCGACGGTCGACGCATTGATGGTCCGCACCCTGGGCGCGGTGCGCAATCTCCTGCTGATCGCAACCCTGGGCCTGGCCTGCGTGCTGATGTCGGGCCTGCCAGAGACGCTGTTCCCCGGCCTGCCCGAACGCCTGGGCATGGCGCTCAAGGCCGGTTTCGGCCTGCTGAGCAGCGCGCTGGGCCTGCGCTTTCTGGGCATCTGGACCGGTGGCGCGCAGGAAGACCATGTGGTCTATCGCATGACGTTCTGGGGCTGCTACGGCATGCTGATCGCGTCGCTGGTGATGGCCGTCCTGGCCACGCTGGTGCCGCTCGAAGACTTCCCGGAACTGCTGGTGCTGACGGCAGCGCTCAATGCGGTGGCCGTGCTGATCGCCATGGCCATCGCCGTGCGCTCCACGCTGCTGGGCGACCCGCTGGCGCGCTGGCTGGTGCTGGCCTGCCTGCTGCTGACGGGTATGGTGGGTGGCCTCTACCTGCATGCCCTGAAGATCCCGGGCTGGAACCTGGGCCTGGCGATCGTCACCGCCAGCTGCGTGCTGCTGTTCATGCTGATCGTGATGGTGCTGATGGTGGTACGCAACCGCCAGCAGCGCCAGCTGGCCCGCCTGACCCGCCTGGAGATGGGCTGGGACCCGGCCACCGGCCTGCCCACCGGCGCCAAGCTGCTGAGCGAGGTGGAACACGCCTTCTGGCGCACCGGCCGCCTGAACGGCCAGTGCATCGTGGTCTGCCTCTACCTGAGCAATCTCTACGAACTGGGCGATTCTCTGGGCCGCACCAGCGACAACCAGATCCTGGCCGCCACGGCGGCGCGCATCCGCCGCGCGGCGGGTTTCCGTTGTGTGGTGGGCATGTACCACCCGCGCTGTTTCATCGTGGTGTTCTCCATCGACCGCAAGCGCACTTTCGACGAGGCCGTCATCCACCGCCTGCAGGCCCTTGTGACCCAGCCGCTGCAGGTGATCAGTGACAAGGACAGGCGCCAGCAGTTCACGCCGCAGGTGGGTTTCGCCGTGCGCGCCCTGCAACCCGATCAAGCCGTGGCGCAGGAAGTGATCGACGAGGTGGAACGCGAGGCCATGACCGAGGTGCGCCGTCCGGCGACCGAAGGCGACGAGGTCGACACGACCTGGTGAGCCACCCGGCGGGAAGCGCCCCTTGAAAAGCGTGAAATAAGTCACGAATTCCGCCCCCCCGGCGCACCATAATCGCGGGATGCCCATTTCCGAAGTCGCCGTATGGTCGGCCATGCTGGGAGGTCTGCTGACCCTCACGGCACTGGCGCTGGCCGACCTGTTCCTGAACCGCAAGCTCGGCTCCCTGCGCAACCTGGTCTTCGTGCTGATCGTGGGCACCAGTTGCCTGGTCATGACCGGGCTGCCCGAAGTGCTGTGGCCCGGCCTGCCCCTCAAGCTGATGCAGCTGCTCAAGGGCAGCATGGGGCCGCTGGCCGGCGCCCTGGCCCTGTACTACCTGGGCATCTGGCTGGGCGGCAGCCGCGAAGACCGCACGGTGGGCCACATCACGACCTGGGGTGCCGGCGCGATCTTCCTGGCCGCCATCGTGCTGGGCGCGCGGGCGGTCCGCACCGGCCCCGAGGAATTCGAGCAACTGCTGCTGGCCACGGCCATCGTCAACATGGCGGCAGCCGTGATGGGCCTGATCGCCACGCTGCGCGCCGCAGCCCTGGGTGACCCGCTGGCGCGCTGGATGGTGCTGGCCTGCGTGTGCCTGGCCGCCATGGTGACGGGCCTGTACCTGCGCGGGCTGAACGTGCCGGGTTTCGGCCTGGGCACCTGGATCGTGACGGCGGTGATCACCGTGGTGTATTTCCTGGCCTGCACGGTGCTGGTCTTCGTGCGCAACCGCCAGCAGCGCCAGCTCACGCGCCTGTCACGCCTGCAGGTCGGCGCCGACCCGGCCACCGGCCTGCCCACCGGCTCCCTGCTGCTGTCGGAGGTGGAACACGCTTTCTGGCGCACGGGCCGGCTGCACGGCAGCTGCAGCGTGGTGTGCCTGCACCTGCGCAACCTCTACGAGCTGGGCCAGGCGGCTGGCCACGGCGTGGAGCACCAGATCCTGGCCGCGATGGCCGCGCGCATCCGCCGCGCCGCGGGTTTCCGCTGCGTGGTGGGCCTGTACCACCCGCGCTGTTTTGTGGTGGTGATCTCCACCGACCAGCGGCGCGAGTTCGTCAACGAGACGGTGGCGCGGCTGCGTTCCACCGTGGGCCGCCCGCTGATGGTGATCGGCCGCGACCAGAGCCGCCATGACTACGCGCCGCAGCTGGGCGTGGGCATCGTCACGCTGGACCGGCCCGGCGAGGCCGTGCCGCTGGACGTGCTCAACGAGGCCGAGCGCCAGTCCCTGGGCACGGACGGCGGCCCGGTCAGCGTGGCCAGTGCGAGCTCGGTGATGCCCACCCAGCAGGACACGATCGACACCACCTGGTAGACACCGGTTCGTGGTCTCGCAGGAGTGGCGCCGGAGCGCGATAATGCGCAGCCATGAACCTACTCTCCACCCTCTTTCCCCTGGGCTGGTTGCACTACCTGCTGGGCGGCCTGCTGATCGGGCTGGGCACGGCCCTGCTTTTCCTCTTCACCGGACGCATCGGCGGCATGAGCACGGTGTTTTCCAGCAGCTGGTCCTGGCTGGTGCAGCGGCCCTTCTTCCAGCAGACGCGTTTTGTCGAATCACGCAGCTGGCGTCTGGTCTACGCGGCCGGGCTCATCGTCGGCGCGCTGGTCTGGTGGCTGGGTTTCACCGATGGCACGCCGCTGGCCACGCAGGTGCCGGCCTGGCAATTGGGGGTGGGCGGTTTCTTCGTGGGGTATGGCGCACGCCTGGGCAATGGCTGCACTTCGGGCCACGGCATCTGCGGCCTGGGTTCGCTGCAGCTGCCTTCGCTGGGTGCGGTGCTGACCTTCATGGCCACGGCCTTCCTCACCGCCAACTTGGCCGCAAGGTGGCTGTGATGAACACGACGAATTTCAAAAACGCCCTGGCCACGCTGGCGGCCGGCGCGCTGTTCGGCTTCGGCCTCTCGTACTCCACCATGGTCAAACCCGAGGTGGTGCTGAGTTTCCTGCGCTTCGAGGACTGGGGCCTGATGCTGGTGATGGGCGGCGCCGTGCTGGTGACCATACTGGCCTACAAGGTGCTGCCCCGCTTCATCAACCGCCCCCTGCTGGGCGGCAGCTTCAGCACCCACCCCAGCGTGTGGAACCGCGACACCGCCCTGGGCGCAGCGCTGTTCGGCGTGGGCTGGGGCCTGTGCGGCGTGTGTCCCGGCCCGGCCATCGCAGGGCTGGGCACGGGCAACTGGGACCTGCTGTGGGCCCTGGGCGGCATCGGCCTGGGCGCACTGGCACAGGGGCTGCGCGCACGCAGCTGAACCCCATCGCCTGGGTGACAGCAGGGCGGTTCGGGCGCAGGCATGCTAGGGTCTGTTCAGAAGGAAACACCATGAATGCTCCCGCCTTGCGCTTCTGTGTCAGCCGCACCGACCTGCACACCACCCGCCTGCTGCCCGACCCCGACGCGCCCGGCGCGCGCCCTCTGGCCGATGGTGAAGTGCGCCTGCGGGTGCTGTCCTTTGCGCTGACGGCCAACAACATCACCTATGCCGCCTTCGGCGACAAGATGAAGTACTGGGAGTTTTTCCCCAGCGGGGCCGAGGGCTGGGGCTGCGTCCCGGTCTGGGGCTTTGCCGAGGTGGTGGAGTCGCGTAACCCGCAGGTGGCCACAGGCCAGCGTGTGTATGGCTACCTGCCCATGGGCCACCATCTGGTGGTGCAGGCCGCGCGGGTGAACGCACGCGGTTTCATGGACGCATCGGCCCACCGGCGCGAACTGGCCGCGGTCTACAACCAGCTGGTGTTCTGCGCCACGGACCCGGCCTACCAGCCCGCGCTCGAAGGCCAGCAGGCCGTGCTGCGACCGCTGTTCACCACGTCTTTCCTGATCGACGACTTCATGGCTGAAAACCGCTTCTTCGGCGCGCACCAGCTGCTGCTGTCCAGCGCGTCGAGCAAGACCGCCTACGGCACGGCCTTCTGTCTCTCGCGCCGTGCCGGCAGCCCCGCGGTGCAGGGGCTGACCTCGGCGGGCAACCTGGATTTCACGCACGGGCTGGGTTGTTATGGCCATGTGATGCGCTACGACCATGTGCGGACCCTGGACCCCGAAACGCCCACGGTCTACATCGACTTCGCAGGCAACGCCGGCTTGCGTCGTTCGATCCACGAACATTTCGGCCCGGCCCTGAAGTACAGCTGTTCGGTGGGCGGCAGCCACTGGGAAGCGCTGGGTGGTGGTGGCGGACTGCCCGGGCCGCGACCCGAGCTTTTCTTCGCCCCGGCCCAGGGGAAAAAGCGCGCCGCCCCGCCCCCGGAGGGCTGGGGGCCGGCGGGCTTCGAAGCGCGCCTGGGCGAAGCGTGGCAGGCCCTCATGCAACGTGTGAACGCTGCCGACCGCCCCTGGCTGGTGATACGCGAAGACCGGGGTGTCGAGGCCGTGAGCGCGGCCTACCAGCAGGTGCTGGCCGGCCGCGGCGATGCGCGCGAGGGGCTGATGCTGGCGCTTTAGGGTTTCACCGTGGCCGGCAACTCGGCCTTGGTCAGCAGCTTGCGGTATTCCAGCAGTTTCACCTTGAGGCGACGGTGGTTGACCGGGCCGATGCGCAACAGCATCTTCTGCCCGGCGGACAGGGACTGGAATTTGTCTTCGGCGAACTCGTAGCGGGTCCAGGGACGCTCGGAGGCAATGGGGCCTTTCACATCCACCAGGGCCACGGCCAGGGGGCCTTCCTGCACCGGCGTGCTCAGCAGCAGGTCGATGACGGCGACCAGGCGGTCGTTGAAATAGCCCTTGGGGTAACCGAGCTCGACATAGGCGTCCTGGAACAGGGGGTAGAGCGCGGCGTAGAGCTGCACGGCCTTTTTCGTGTCCACCGATTCGATGAACTGCACCAGGGGCACATAACGCTGGCCGTTGTCGGGGTTGATGATGTCCATCTCGCCCCGCTTGATCGTGGCGAAGCGCCCGGGCGTGGGGTGCACGGGCCACATGCTGGGTGCGGCGTGTTCACGGCCCAGGTTGTCCACGGTGGCGACCGTGCGGCGCACGAAGCTCTCCATCAGCAGGAAGGTCACCACGTTCTTGCGGCCCACCAAGCCGTTGAGCTCCTGCTGCACGCGCGCGTCGGACTGGCCCAGGGGCGGCAGGGGTTTGGGCGGGGCCGGATCGGCCGCGTCGATGGCCTGCACCGGGTGGCGGATGACGGGCGGCGGGTCGTTGGAGGGCACGGGCATGGCCGTGACGGCCGGGGGGCCGCTGACGGGCTGGCTCACGGGTTCGGGCTTGGGCGGCGCGGGCTGGGGCCACAGCAGCCAGGCGGCAATGCCGAGCAGCGCAGCAGTGACGAGGACAGCGAGGGCGATTCTGCTTTTGTTCATGGACGCACACCAAGGCGGGGTTGCGGGAAGGCCATGCTAGCACCCCACCTGGGCGGCACCAAGTCAGGCGCGTCACCATTTGTAATTGCAGCGGTTTTCTGGCTTACCATGCGGGACTGGTGCCGTTCCGGAACCGCAACCCATGGAGGACTTATGGCCAAAGGTGAACAACGCAGCAACAAGATGGCAAAGAAACCGAAGAAAGACACTTCGCCGCCCAAGACGTCGACCTCCGACCGCCCGATGCCGCCTGTGACGGCCGTCATCCCGCGCGGCAAGGAAAAGAACAAGTAAGAGAAGACCGGCGAGCCGGTGCCCGCCAGCGCAGCGGGCTTGTGACAGCACCAGTGGTCACCACCAGGAGACATCATGAGCCAGGCCTGCAAGATCCTCATCCTCGGCGCGTCCTACGGTTCGCTGCTGGGCATCAAGCTGGTGATGGCCGGGCACCGGGTCACCCTGGTGTGCCTGCCGGCCGAGTCGGAGCTGATCAACCGCGAGGGCATACGCGTGCGCCTGCCCCTCAAGGGCCGCGAAGGCCTGGTGGAACTGGATTCGCGCCGTTACCCCGGGCAGCTCCTGGCAGCCGGCCCGGCCGACGTGAAACCCGGCGACTACGACCTGGTCGGCCTGGCCATGCAGGAGCCGCAGTACCGCAGCCCCGGCGTGCGTGAACTGCTGGACGCGGTGGCGAAAAGCCGCGTGCCCTGCATGTCCATCATGAACATGCCCCCCTGCCCTATCTGGCGCGCCTGCCCGGCGTGTCCACCGAAGCCTGCCGCAACGCCTACACCGACCCCACGGTATGGGACAGCTTCGATCCGGCCAGCATGACCCTGTGCAGTCCCGACCCGCAGGCCTTTCGCCCGCCGGAGGAGCAGGTCAATGTGCTGCAGGTACGCCTGCCCACCAACTTCAAGGCCGCGCGTTTTGTGTCGGACACGCACACCGCGCTCTTGCGCAGCCTGCAGGCCGACATCGAGGCCGTCCGCCATGAGGTGGACGGGCAGCAGGTGGAACTGCCCGTGAAGCTCAAGGTGCACGACTCGGTCTTCGTGCCCCTGGCCAAGTGGAGCATGCTGCTGGCCGGCAACTACCGCTGCGTCACCCCGCAGGGCGTACGCCCCATCAAGGAGGCCGTGCACAGCGACCTGGCCGCCTCGCGCGAGGTCTACAACTGGGTCAGCACCCTGTGCAAGTCACTCGGCGCCAAAGAGGAAGACCTGGTGCCTTTCGAAAAATACGCCGCCGCAGCGCAGGGGCTGGCCAGCCCCTCTTCGGCCGCGCGCGCGCTGTACGCCGGTGCACCGAACATCGAACGCGTGGACCGGCTGGTGCAGGCCATCGCCGCACAGAAGGGCCTGCGCCACCCTGTGGTGGACGAAGTGGTGGCGCTGGTGGATGCGCAGCTGGAACGCAACCGCGCGGCGAAAAAATAGGCCGCCGTCGCCTCAGCGGCCGGCTGGCCTGCCGCTCCAGACCACGCCACTCCAGTTCAGGGGGTTGAGGTCGCGGTCGCGGGCGAAATCCAGATCGCCGTTGGGCAGCTTCCAGCGCAGGATAGGGATGCCCTTGTCGGTCACCCCGCCGGAGCCAGGCTCACCGTAGCGGGCCAGCAGGCGTGTCTTCATGCCCAGATGCCGCCACCAGGGCACGTGCACCACGGCCACACTGAGGCGACCCTTGTTGAAGAAAAGCGCCAGCGTCAGTGCCGCATTGCCATCCACTGCGTCGATCGGGGCATAACAGACCCGGTCACCCAGCCCGTTGGCCGCCTTGGGCTGTCCAAAGCAGTCGAACGTGACACCCGCGAAGTGGCGGCGTACGGCAGCCTCGTCCATGTCCACGGACAGCTGCTCGTAGCGCATGGTGATCCGCGGCGAAGTTTCGTTCAGAAAGCCCCGGTACACATGCAGCCGGTCGTGGCTGAGGACCAGTACCAGGCCGATGGCGCCCAGCAAAAGCACGGACAGATATTTGAAGAACCGGCCTATGGCTTCGGTCATGTTGTTTTCCTCCCTGGGTCCATCTTAACGGCGCCGCCTAGGGGTGTGCCGCGGGCCGCAAGCGGAAGGAAAAAGAAACCGGGACGGGCTGGCGCCGCTCAGTAGGGCAGGACAAAACCCCTGCCCCCGGCATTGATGCGCAGCGCCGTGGGTTTGTCGTTGATGGCCTGCGCCGTGAGCGAGACACTGGCGCCGGGCACCAGCAGGCTGCGGTCGCCGGGCCGGAAGGTGACGATGGGGGCATCGGGCGGCACGACGACGGTCTGCTGGCCATCCTTGTACTTGAGCTGCAGGCGGCGCCCCGTGCCCAGGGCCGAGACTTCGGCCACGGTGGCATTGGTCATGGTGCTCTGGGGCTGCAGGTCGAAGGGGCGATGGCCCTCGCCGGTGCCGCGCGCCGCGTCGGGGAAGACGGTGACGGCGATGGCGCGCTGGCTGCCGTCGGCCTGCGGCAGGGCTGCCGTTCCGATGAAGCTGCCCGGCTTTACATCGGCCAGGGTGATGGGATAGACCTCGTTGACGACGAGCTTGTCGGCCAGCTGCAGTTCGACCACTTCACCCTCGCGCGTCTTGAGCACAAAAGAGACGGGGGTCACGCTCACCACCGTGCCGCGCAGCCGCACCATGGCGGGCGACGTCTGCGCCACGCTGAAGGCGGCCAGCAGGGTCAGGAAGATGACGCCGACCAGGACAGGAAGAAGGCGATGCGCGGGCACGGACATGGAGCTACTCCGGAGTGGCTGGCCGCAGTCTAGGGCAGTTCCAACCTGCACGCCTGCCGGCGAACCCTGATCGCCGCCCGTTTCACCTTTCTTTACGCAAGGCACAACACAGGCGCAACACGAGCCGCCTATCGTGAGAGCAATGTTGTCCCGTCTTGCCATCCCACGCCTCTGTTTCCTGATCGCCGCCGGCCCCATGCTGGCCGGGCTGCCGGCCAGGGCCGAGCAAGCCGCGAACACCACCCCGGCCCCGGTCGTCGTCGCGGCCACCCCACGTCCCCTGGAGGGCTTGCGCAGCGATCTGGCATTGACGCCCCGGCAGCAGCCCCTGTGGCAGGCCTATGTGGGGCGGATTGATGCCTACACGCAGCTGCATTACCGCGAACGGCCCGCGCCGCCCGCCGGCACCGACGCCGCGACCAGGCAGTTCGCCCGCCTGGTCGACCAGCAGCAGAACCGGCTGGCCGCGCTGGAGGACATCGAACGCGCGGCCGCCGATCTTTATGCCCTGCTCACGCCCGAACAGCGCAAGCTGGCCGACCAGCGCCTGCTGGCGACGCTGCCGGTCTTCGCTTCGGCGGGACAGATGGCCAGTGCTGTCGCGCCGGCCATGGGCTCACGCCCGTCGAACGGGCCACCCGACGGCGGCGGTCCGCCGCGCGATGGCCGTGGTCCGTCTCAGGGCTGGTAACAGGCCCATGCCGTCCTGAGGCTTGCGCCGTGCAGGCGACGAGGCACCGGACTACTTTACAAAGCAGGTCGGCCGGCAGGACCGCAAGCGGTCGGCCGGACCTCCGGCAGCCGCGTTAAAGGTGGAATTGTCAGGAGCATGACCATGAAGCGCATGTATGTACTGGCCGCCGCCCTGCTGTTCAGCGGCCTGTGTGCGGCCCAGGAAGAAGGGCTGGTGATTTCCACCACCCCCGTGGTGCAGAAGGTGGCTGTGCCACGCCAGGTCTGCACGACCGAACAGGTGGCGGTGCAGCCACCCAAACGCGGCGCGGGCGCAGCCATCGGCGCGGTGGCCGGCGGTATCGTCGGCAATGCTGCCAGCCATGGCTCGGGTGCGGCCACGGTGCTGGGCGCCATCGGCGGGGCCGTGATCGGTGACCGCATCGAGGACAACCCGCCCACCGAGCTGCGCGATGTACAGCGCTGCAGCACGCAGAATTTCTACGAGAACCGCACCGTGGCCTACGATGTGGAGTACGAGTACGCCGACAAGCGCTACAAGGTGCAGCTCCCCTACGACCCGGGCCAGACCATCGCGCTGCGCGTCTCGCCGGCCGACCTGGGTGAACCCGGCGCCCCGCCCCCCCAGCCCATCCTGACCGTGCCGTCCGAGCCCACCCGCGTGGTCGTGGTCTCGCCCCCGGTCTACTACGTGCGGCCCTTTCCCTACTATTCCTACCACCCTTACTACTACGCCCCGGCGCCGCGTTTTGGTTATGGCGGAGGCAACCGGCACCACGGCCGCAGTCACGGCCATGGTCACAGCCACGGCGGTGGTAGTGCGCACAACCCCGGCAACATCGGCCGGCGCTGAGCGGCGACCCACACCCCGCCCTCAGGTCGAGGGGCCGATGGCGTGCACCACCTTGGTATAGGGATGGGGCTCGCCCTCGGCCCACCAGTTGGCCCAGTAGCGGTCCCCTCCGCCGGGCGCGTCCGGCTGCAGGGTGAGGAAGTTGCGGCGGGCCAGCACGCAGTGGCTGGTGGTGGGAAATTCCAGCATGCGGGTGCTGATGCCGCGGTCGATCTGCTCCACATGCCGGGCCACATGCTCCAGTACAAAGACTTCCATCGCCGATGAGGGCGGGTGCACGATGGCGCTGCTGGTGAGCTGGTTGATGACGCGCGCATGGCCCTCGCCCCCGTCTTCTCGTGTGGATTCGATGACACCGAGCGCTGCGACGTGCACGTCGCCCGAGAGGATGGTGACACGCACGCCCCGGGCGCTGACCTGCAGCAGGCGATGGATCAGGCGCAGGCGCTCGGCCCGGTGCGGCGGGCTGTCCCAGTGGTCCCTCAGATCGTCCTCCATCTCCTGCTGCCCGGGCAAGGCACCCAGCAGTTTCTCGATCAATGTCAGGCCAGGGTGCACCACAGGCACGCTGCTCATGACAAACAGGTGTTTCAGGCCGCCAGCGGCTTCCTGCGTGGCCAGCCACTGGTAGACAGCGGCCCAGCTCCTGGCGCTGAGCACCTGCTCGGCCTGCAGCAGTTCACCGCCGTCCTGCGCGCGCAGGGACCGCGGGCAGCGCTCGCTTCGCATGTCCAGCACCAGCAGGCCCAGTTCTCCGATGCGCCAGGCGCTGTTGTGCTGGTCCTGGCCCGGCAGCGTGGCCGGGGGCAGCACACCGCCGAGGACCTGGCGCTGGAACAGGACAAAGGCGGCACGGGCCACCTCGAAGATGCCCTGGTGGACGGCGCATTCCTGCTGCTCCTCTGGGTAGGAACCCCAGCCGTCCATGATGTCGTGGTCGTCCCACATCATCACCGTGGGCAGGCTGGCCAGGGCGGCGGCCACCTCGGGCTGGGACCAGCGTTCCAGATAAAGCCGGCTGAAAAATTCCTCCACCTTGCGGCGCATGCCGGTCGTGAAGGCGGCCTTGAGGCGCCTGTCCCAGGGCAGCGCGCTCCAGGCCTTGAGCTCGGGCACCAGGACCCACATGGCATCGCTGTAGACCTGGTCGCCGCCCAGCAGCAGGAGATGCAGCGGCCCGTGCGTCTGGCCCTCCACGCGGTCCTGCCCCCTGTGCAGGCGGCCCAGGCGCGCCCACTGGGCGTTCGGGGCCTTGACCGACTTCATGGCGCGCGGGTCGGAAAAGCCGTTGCACGAGGCATAAGCCAGGGCGGGCAGGCTGTCGCGCGCGGGCACGCAAAAGCTGTGGTCCTCGCCCCCGATGCTGTAGCTCACGTCCTGCGCGGCCGCGCCCTGGGTCACGGCGAACTCGAAACGCCAGGCCGTGCAGGCCTGGCCCGGCACCGGGGCCTGTGTCACCTGCACCACGCGGCCGCCGGCCGTGAGCAGGGGCGCCGCGTCAGCACTGTCCTGTACCCAGAACGCGCTGACGCGCCACTGGCCTGCATCGCAGCCGAGGAATTGCAGAACCGGGCCGAGTCGTTTCATGGGGTCTCCCTGTTTGAACTCGCGCGAGCTTAGCCGCATGCGGCCGCTGCGTCATCCCCGGAATGTGGGAGGGCATGCAGCACAATGCTGGCAGAACCACCCCCACGGGAGCCTGGACGATGAAGCACCTGCTCACTCTCTGCTGTTCTCTGCTGCTGGCCGCCACGGCCCAGGCCAAGGATCCGCGCTGCATGGCCCAGTACGATGCCGAGGCAGAACGCATCCAGCGCGAGGCCATGGCCCGTGCGCCGGCCCCCGGCAGCGACCAGGCCACGCAACGGCAGTTCATGCAAGGCATACACACGCAGCTGAAAGCCGCCGCGGACCGCGCCGAGGCCTGCGAGGCGGCCAGCCGGCCCAAGCCCGGCAGCCCGGAAGCGCAGGCAGCGATAGCTCGCGATAGGCAGTGCAAGGACACGGCGACGCGTGAACTCGAACGGATCAAGCTACCCAACAATCCCAGCTTCGAGCAGCAGCGCGCCTATCGCGAGGCGGAGACCCGCATCCTGGACGCCATGATGGACTGCACGCGTCGGGCGCGCTGACGCGCATCAGGCCAGCGCCCGGAACATGGTGCGTTTGGTGTTGGTGAAGTGCGGACGCACGACGTCGCTCCATGGCGTGCCGCGCACGGCCAGCCAGGGCGGCGAACCCAGCACGCTCTCGGCCACGAGGTCATAACAGGCCAGCGAGAACGGGCCCTGGTCGTGGTTGTAGTAGCGCTGGGCCAGGATGCAGCCTGGCACGGAAGCCAGGCCGGGCATGTGCTCGGTGTCGTACCAGCGCTCCAGTTCCTCGCGCCAGCCGGTTTCCGGATCGGTCTCGACCACGTAGTGGAAGACGGGCGGCACCTCCCGGGATGGCCCGGGCGCCGCATGGACCTGCTGCAGGCGCGAGACACGGATGTCGCGCGCCGAAGGGATGCGCCGGGCCAGGGCCACGTCCAGGGGCGGCAGGGCATCCGCTTCCAACAGGGTGCGCGCCGGCAGTTGCGCATAGAGGTAGGCCTCCCCCTGGGCCGTGCAGGCCAGGCGCTGCAACTGCAGGCCGCTGTCGATGCACAGCTGGGCGGCGGCGGCGGCCAGGCGCTGCGAGGACGCGGGCTCGAAGGTGAACTGCAGCAGCAGGCAGTCGGTCGGCTCGGAGGCCATGCTCAATGCCCGATCTGCAGCGCCACCAGGAAGCGCGACACCATGTTGTAGGCCGCCGCGGTGGCCACCAGGTCGATCTGGCCCTGGGCATTGAAATGCTGCTTCACCTCGGCATAGAGCGCCTCGGGCACCTCGATGTCGCGGGTCATCGCGTCGGTCAGGCGCAAGGCCACCCGCTCGGCGGGCGACAGGGGCAGGTCGGCCGCCAGCGGCACGGCGCGCAGGCCGTCGATGACGGTCTGCGACACGCCCGCATTCAGGGCGTGCGGCACGTGGGCGTCGAACTCGTAGGGCGCGCGGTTGAGCACGGCCACGCGCAGGATGACCAGTTCGCGCAGGCCGGCCGGCAGGCTGTTGCGGTTGCGCACGGCCGAGAGCATCTGCTCCCAGCCCTGGGCGATGGGCGGGCTGTTGAGCAGAACCTGGTACAGCGGCGAGATGCGGCCGCGCTCGGCCTGGATCTGCGCCTCCTGGGCGGCCAGTTCGGGGCGTGTGCCGGGGGTGACGGGAGCGATGCGCATGAGAAAAGTATCAGTCGGGTTGGATGTTCTTGGCCTTGACCACACGGGTCCACTTGGCGGTGTCGTTCTTCAGCAGCGCAGCCAGCTGGGCCGGGCTGGACGGCGCGACTTCGGCGCCGGAAGCCTGCAGCCTGGCCTTGACGGCCTCCTGGCCCAGGGTGCGGCGCACGGCCTGGTTCACGCGATCGATCTCGGCCGCCGGTGTGCCCTTGGCGGAGAACAGTGCGTACCAGTTGTCGGAGTCCACGCCGCTCACGCCCATCTCCTCGAAGGTCTTGACCTCGGGCAGCAACGGATGGCGTCTGGAGGCGGCCAGGCCGATGGCCTTGAGGCGGCCGCCCTTGATGTGGCCGATGAGGCCGGGGATGTCGCCGAAAAAGCCGTGCACGTGGCCGGCAATGACGTCGTTGATGGCGGGTGCGGCGCCCTTGTAGGGGATGTGCATGAGGTTGATCTTGGCGGCGTCGTTCAGCAGCTCCATGGCCAGGTGCGGCACGCTGCCGGTGCCGGAAGAAGCCATGCTCAACGGCTTGCCCGGGTTCTGGCGGCTGGCGGCGACGAACTCGGCGCCGCTGCTGTAGGGCGCATTGGCGGCGACCACCAGCACCTCGACGTTGTTGACCACCAGGGACACGGGCGTCAGGTCACGCTGCGGATCGTAGGAGAGCTTGTCGTAAAGCGCGGGGTTGATGGCGACCGCCCCCACGCTGGTCAGCCACAGGGTCTGCCCGTCTGGAGCCGAGCGGGCGACGTACTCCGCGGCGATGGCACCGTTGGCACCAGCCTTGTTCTCGACGATGACCTGGTGGCCCAGCTCCTTGCCCAGCTGTTCGGCCATGGTGCGGGCCACGAAATCCACCGGACCTCCGGGCGGGAAGGCCACGATGAGGCGGGTGACCTTGGCCGGCTGGGCGAGCGCGGCCCCCGTCAAGAGCAGCGAGGCGCAGAGCAGGCCGGCGCGGCGCAGATGGCGATGGAAGTTCATGGGAGTCTCCTTGTTATGAGATTTAATCGCAGCGCGCCGACATGCCGCCGTCGACGACGATCTCGGTGCCCGTGACGAAACGCGATTCGTCGCAGGCCAGGTACAGCGCGGCGTTGGCCGTGTCACGCCCGTCGCCCATGAAGGGCAGCGGGATGCGCGACTGGCGTTGTTGCAGCAGGGCCTCGACATCACCACCGGCACGCTGGCCGGCCAGGCGCACCTCGACCATGGGCGTGTGCAGCTGTCCCGGCACCACGGTGTTCACGCGCAGGCCCTGCTTGGCGTACTGCACGGCGAGGACGCGCGAGAACTGGATCACGCCGGCCTTGGTGGCCGCGTAGGCGATCTGCGCGGCGCCGGTCCAGCGCAGGCCCGAGGTGGACGAGATGTTGACGATTGTGCCGCCCCCCTGGGCCAGCATGTGCGGGATGACGTGCTTGCAGCTGAGGAAAACACTCTTGAGGTTGTGGTCGACCTGTGCGTCCCAGACCTCCTCGCTCATCTCCACCGGGCCGCCCTTGGCCGAGCCGCCCACGTTGTTGACCAGCACGTCGATGCGGCCGAACTCGCTCATGCAGCGCGCCACGGCCTCGGCGATGGCCTCGCCGCGGGTCACATCGCAGCTGACGCCGATGAAGCGTCCGCCCGCAGCGCTGACCATGCGCTCGGTCTCGGCCATGCGCTCCAGGTCGCGGTCCAGGCCGAAGATGCTGGCGCCCTCCTCGGCAAAACGCACGGCGATGGCTCGGCCGTTGCCCCAGCCGGGCCCGACCGAACCGGCACCGGTGACGAAGGCGATCTTGCCGGCAAGGCGGCCGGCGGCGGAGGTGGAAGTCTGGCTCATGGGTTCAGTGTTCAAAACGGTAGAAGGCCTGCGGGTTGCGCACCAGAAGTTGCTCGCGCTGTGCAGGGTCGGGTGCGATGCGCGCGAGCGCGTCCACCAGCGCGCCGTCATCAGGCATGTGGGTGTGGTTGGGGTGCGGCCAGTCCGTGCCCCAGAAGCAGCGCTCGGGAAAACTTTCCATCAAGACACGGGCCAGGGCCACACCCTGCGCATAGGCCGGTGCGGCAGCGGGGTTCGAGTCGATGCGGTCGATGCCGCTGAGCTTCACATGGAAGAGCGGGTTCGCCAGCAAGGTGTGCAGGGCCGCAAAATCGGCATGGGAGGCACCCAGCGTGGCGTCCACCCGGCCCATGTGGTCGATCACCACGGGCACGGCGCTGCGTGCAAGCGGAGCAGCCAGGCTGTGCACCAGGCTGCTCTCGAAATGCACTTGCAGGTGCAGGCCGGCGGCCTTGAGCCTGGGCGTGAGCGCCAGCACCTCGTCCACACTGGCCGAGGCCGACAGATGCTTCATGAAGTTGAAGCGCACGCCGCGAAAACCCGCGGCGGCCAGGCGGCGCAGTTCGGCATCGGCCACATTGGCGGGCACCAGGGCCACGCCCAGGTAATGCCCCTGCCCGGCCTGGATCGCGTCCTCGACCGCACGGTTGTCGAAACCATGCACGAGCGACTGCACGATGACACAACGGGAGATGCCCAGCTGGCGATGCAGGGCGAACAGGGTTTCCCTGGGTGCATCCACCGGCGTGAAGTTGCGAGCGGCCGCATAGGGGAAACGCTCTGCCGGGCCGAAGACGTGCACATGGGCATCACAGGCGCCAGGGGGAAGCTGCAAGGTGGGCCGGGAGGGCTGGGTCCGGTAGGTCTGGACGGGCGTCTGGAGATCTGGCATGGCAGCCATTGTGGGGCGGTGGGATGGTTTCCAGTTCAACTCATTATCAATACCAGCTATCCGTAAAATACATACCATGGATCTGACCCGCCTGCAGTATTTCGTGGCCGTCGCCGAGGCGGGCAGCCTCAGCCGCGCCGCCGCCGCCCTGCACATGTCACAGCCGGCGCTGAGCCGGCAGGTGCTGCTGCTCGAGGAGGAACTGGGGCAGCGCCTGTTCGAGCGCACCGGCCGCGGCGTGCAGGCCACCGATTCCGGCACGGCCCTGCTGGCCCATGCGCGCGGCATCTTCGACCTGGCCGAACGCGCCCGCGTGGACATGCGCGAGCGCCAGGCCAGCCCGCGCGGCCGCCTGACCGTGGGCCTGCCACCGCGCCTGGCCCATGTGCTGACGGCCGATCTGGTCGAACGCTTTCACGCCCGGTTCCCCGAAGCCACGATGACGGTGGTGGAGGGGCTGAGCATCCGCCTGCGCGAATGGTTGCTGGCCGGCCGCATCGATGTGGCCCTGATGTTCGACCCGCCGCCTTCACCCCAATTCCAGCAGGAGACCCTGCTGCGCGAGCCCCTGGTGCTGATCAGCGTGCAGCCCGTCCCGAAGCGCATGCGCCTGGCCGATGTGGCCCAGCGCCCCCTGGTCATGCCCAGTGGGCCCAATGCATTGCGGCAGCTGCTGGAGCAGCACACCCGCCCGCGCGGCCTGCCCTTGCAACTGGTGGCCGAGGTGGATTCGGTGCAGACGGTGCTGAGCCTGGTGGCACGCGGCGTGGGCGACACCGTGCTGCCGCAAGGT
>JBEIPS010000216.1:0-1529 GCA_040376915.1 Hylemonella sp. | reverse complement strand
GGAAGGGAAGCTGTCCAGCAGCTGGTTGTAGTCCCGGGTGGCCAGGCTGTAGCGGTTGCGGGCCACGGTGATGCGGCTCTCCAGGCCCTCGAACTGGCCCACCATGGGCAGGAGCCCCGGGGCGCGGCGGGCTGCCTGCAGGACCGGGGCGAGGGCAGCGGCCAATGCGGCCTGGGTGGCGGCATGGCCTTGCAGGAGGGCGGCATCTTCGGGCAGCGTGGGCGCAGCTGGCAGCGCCGCAGCCCGGTTGCGGGCTTCGGCCAGCCGCGAGAGCTGGGCGGCTTCGAGCCCGGGCAGGGTCCGGGCCGCCGTGAGCAGGTTGGCGGCCAGGGCCGTGCGCTGCTGGTACAGCGGCGTCAAGGCGAGCCAGGCGGCCTGCCGCTCGGCATCCAGCTGCTGGAAGTCACGGTAGCCGCAGCCGCAGAGGAAGACGGTAAGCAGGAGAGCAAGTCGCCAGGGCCGCATGAAGATCTCCATCAAAAGGGCGTGGCAAGAATACACCGGCGGTCGCCATGGCGCGCACGCTGGAGGAAAATCAGGGGATCGGATTCGCAGGCATGAACTACACCTCACCCCTCTGGCTGCCCGGCGGCCATCTGCAGACCATCTGGGCCGCGTTGTACGCGCGCCGTGTGCAGGGACCCCAACCGCAGTTCCGGCGCGAGCGCTGGGACACGCCGGATGGCGACTTCATCGACGTCGACTGGTTGCAGGGCGCGGCAGGGCAGACCCTGCTCGTGCTGTTCCATGGACTGGAGGGTTCTTCGCAAAGCCAGTACGCGCAGGCCTTCGCCGGCTTTGCGCGACAGAACGGCCTGGCCTATGCCGTGCCCCATTTCCGCGGCTGCAGCGGCGAACTCAACCGCGCGCCGCGCGCCTACCACTCGGGTGACTGGCAGGAGATCGACTGGATCCTGCGGCAGCTGCGCAGCCGACATGCCGGTCCCATCGTGGCCCTGGGCATCTCGCTGGGCGGCAACGCCCTGATGCGCTGGGCGGGCGAGCTGGGCGAGGCAGCAGCTTCGGTCGTCAGTGCGGTGGCCAGCGTGTGCTCGCCGCTGGACCTTGCCGCTGGTGGCCACGCCATCGGGCGGGGTTTCAACCGACAGGTCTACACGCGCATGTTCCTGCGGACCATGAAACCCAAGGCCCTGGCCAAATGGCATCAGCATCCCGGCCTGTTCGATCGCGAGGCTCTGCTGCGCGCGGGCGATCTCTATGAGTTCGACAATCTCTTCACCGCGCCGCTGCACGGATTCAGGAGCACCGAGGACTACTGGGCCCGTGCTTCAGCCAAGCCCCACCTGCACCGCATCCGTATCCCCGCGCTGGCGCTGAACGCGCGCAACGACCCCTTTGTGCCGGCCCACAGCCTGCCGCGTTCCGGTGAAGTGGGGCCTTGCGTGACCCTGTGGCAGCCCGGGCAGGGGGGGCATGTGGGCTTTCCCGACGGGCACTGGCCGGCCCATGTGCGCACCATGCCCGAAGCGGTGGGCACATGGCTGCTCCAGGCGGCGGGCATCAAGGAG
>JBEIPS010000089.1:0-8397 GCA_040376915.1 Hylemonella sp. | reverse complement strand
GAACATCGTCGATGCGCTGGAGAAATCCAAGCAGACCACCTTGCCGCGCTTCATCTTCGGCCTGGGCATACGCCACGTGGGCGAGGCCACGGCCAAGGCCCTGGCAAGGCATTTCGGCAAACTGGACGCCATCCTGGATGCTTCGGAAGACCAGTTGCAGCAGGTGCCCGACGTGGGCCCCGTGGTGGCGCAGAGCATCCACACCTTCTTCCAGCAGGCGCACAACCGCGAGGTGGTGGAGCAGCTGCGGGCCTGCGGCCTGCGCTGGGAGGAGGGCGAGCCCAGCCCGGCGGCGCAGCTGCCGCTGGCCGGCAAGACTTTTGTGCTGACCGGCACCCTGCCCACGCTGAGCCGGGAAGCGGCCAAGGAAATGCTGGAGGCGGCCGGGGCCAAGGTGGCCGGCTCGGTCAGCAAGAAGACCGACTACGTCGTGGCTGGCGAGGAGGCCGGCAGCAAGCTGGACAAGGCGCGCGAACTGGGTGTCACCGTGCTGGACGAGACCGGTCTGCGTGCGCTCTTGCCCTAGCGCGGGAGGCCGATGGGGTCCGAACGCAGGAATAGCCCCGGATTCTCTCGCCGTCTTCCTTTGCTGAGAAGTTGCAAACTGCGTTACGCTGTCTCAGCGTAGCAGGCGATCGGCAACAGGGCTGGGGTCGTCTGGGTTACCACATCATCTGGACAGCAAGGTATGAAGAATCTGCTTGTAGATTGGCAATTCAAGCGCATCGGCGCCCGTCTGGGTGCCGGTTTCGGTGTCATCCTGGCGCTCATGGTCCTGATGCTGGTGGCAACCGTGCTGCAGCTCTGGCGCATCCAGTCCCACAATGCCGACAACGAGCGCCATACCGAGCGACTGGTGCTGGTGCAGGAATGGTCGGCCCTGGTGCGCACCAACCTGGATCGGGCCCTGACCGCCACCCGTCTTGATGCCGCCATAGGCGACGATGACGCCGTGCGCGGCCGCATGGAAGGCACGCTGAGTCAGCTCAACGCCGAGATGTCCACCACCGCAGCCGCGACGGTGGAGCTGCAAAAAAAAGTGGTGGCCATTTCGGATGAGCCTGCGGTGGCGGCCCTGATCACGAAAGTCAACGAGGCGCGCAACCGCTTCGTGGCCTTGCGCGCGAGCATCCGCGACGACATCCAGATGGGCGAAGGCGGCAAGCGTGTGGCGGGCGAACTGGTACCGCTGGCGCTGTCGATGATCAAGACCCTGGACGAGCTGACGGCACACCTGAAGGCGGCCAGCACCACGGCCACGCATGAACTGGCGGACAACGTGCGCCAGGCGCAAGTACTGCTGCTCGTGATCTGCGCCATCGCCCTGGCCGCCGGCGTGCTGATCGCCTGGCTGACCACGCGCGCCATCACCCGGCCCATGCACGATGCGGTCCAGATCGCCGACAAGATTGCCCAGGGGGACCTCACCCACAGCTTCGAGAGCACGCGCGAGGATGAGATCGGCTCCATGTTGCGCCGCCTGTCCCTGATGCAGCAGAAGCTGCGCCAGGCCTTTGGCGACATCAGCGAGGCCACGACCCAGATCAGCCACGCCAGCCGCGAAGTGGCCAGTGGCAACGCCGACCTAGCGCAGCGCACCGAACAGGCGGCCAGCAGCCTGCAGGAGACGGCGTCTTCCATGGAGCAGCTCACCGGCACGGTGCAGCATTCAGCAGAGTCGGCGCGCACGGCCAGCCAGCTGGCCACCACGTCGACCGAGGTGGCGCAGCGCGGCGGCGCGGTGGTGGCGCAGGTGGTGGCCACCATGGACGAGATCAACCGGAGCTCCAGCCAGATCGCCAGCATCGTCAGCGTGATCGACGGCATCGCCTTCCAGACCAATATCCTGGCGCTCAATGCCGCAGTGGAAGCCGCGCGTGCCGGCGAACAGGGCCGGGGTTTTGCCGTGGTGGCGTCCGAGGTGCGCAGCCTGGCCCAGCGCTCGGCCGAAGCGGCACGCGAGATCAAGACCCTGATCGACGCGAGCGTGGGCAAGGTCGGTGCCGGTGCACGGCTGGTGCACGATGCCGGCAACACCATGAGCGACATCGTGGCCAGTGTGCAGCGGGTCACCGACATGATCGCCGGCATCAGCTCGGCGTCCACCGAGCAGAATCAGGGCATCAGCAAGATGAACCAGGCCGTCGGCCAGCTCGACGAGATGACGCAGCAGAACGCTGCGCTGGTGGAGCAGTCCACCGCTGCCGCCGAGAGCCTGAAGGACCAGGCGCAGCGCCTGGCCGGCATCGTGGCGGCGTTCCGGCTGGTCTAGAGCGGCGGAGCCGGCTTGCGCTGAAAGTTGCGCATGGTGCGCCTGGCCCGGCGTCAGGTTTCCAGCAGTTTGAGGACCAGGGCCCGCAAGGTAGCGGGTTTGAAGGGTTTGACCAGATAGGCGTTGGCGCCGACCTCCTGCCCGCGTTTGCGGTCGGCTTCCGTATCGTTGGCCGAGAGCAGGATGATCTTGACCTTGGACAGCTTGTCCGAGGCACGCATTTGCTCGCAGACGCCGTACCCGTCCAGGTTGCCGGGCATCATGATGTCGAGCAAGACCATGTCGGGGATGTTCTGTTTGGCGATTTGCAGCCCGCTGTCACCCGTCGATGCCTCGAAAAGCTTGAGGCCGGCGTCGCCGAGTGCCCATTTGATGAGGTCACGTGTGGCCGATTGGTCGTCAATAATGAGGACTTTCTTCATGACTGGCCGCAGACTCCTTAAATAACATGACGGTTCGAGACATTCTACGCATGGGCGACCCACGGCTGCTCCGGGTGGCCCAGCCTGTCACCGAATTTGACAGCGATGCCCTGCACCTGCTGATCACCGATCTGCTCGACACCATGGCGGCAGCCAACGGTGCCGGTCTTGCCGCGCCGCAGATCGGCGTGGACCTGCAGGTGGTGATCTTCGGCAGCGGAGAGTTCAACCCGCGCTACCCCGATGCGCCCGTGGTGCCGCGCACCGTGCTGTGCAACCCGGTGATCACGCCGCAGGGGGACGAAGAGGAACTGGGCTGGGAGGGCTGTCTCTCGGTACCGGGTCTGCGCGGCGTGGTACCGCGCTGGCGGCAAATACGCTACACCGGCTTCGATCAGTACGGGGACCCGGTGGACCGCATGGTGGACGGTTTTCACGCGCGGGTGGTGCAGCACGAGTGCGATCACCTGATCGGCAAGCTCTACCCCATGCGGATGCGCGACTTTACACAGTTCGGATTCACCGAGGTGCTGTTTCCGGGGTTGGATCAGGCCCAGGATGACTGAGCCTGATCACGCTTTACAGCGGCTTGATCTGCACCTTGCGCCACTTGATCGGGCCGCCGTTCGCGCCCTGGACACCGGCACCGAACTGCAGGGCGAAGGGGCCGCTGGGGAACTTGCCGTTGCGGGTGCTGACGGTCTGCACGCCGTTGAACTTCACGGTCAGCTCGTCACCCAAGGCCCGGATTTCCAGCGTGTTCCACTTGCCGCCGGCCTTGTAGACGGTGGGCACGGGAACAGCCGCGAAACCGACGATTGCGCCGGTGGCATAGGTCGGGTCGGGGCGGATATCCCAGATGTTGACCTCGTAGGCGTTGTCGGCTGCAATCTTGTTCGGATCGCTGGCGCGGATGAAGATGCCGCTGTTGGTGTCGGTGGCTGCCCAGAATTCGGCGTATATCTCGAAATCCTTGTAGGAATTCTTGGACACCAGATAGCCGCCCTTGCCCTGGTTGGCCGAGATGCCGCCGGCCTCGATGCGCCAGTTGGCATCGCCTATCCGGTTCCAGTTTTCCAGTCCCTGCTCGCCATCAATCAGCTTGACCCAACCGGAGCCGGGCCAGTGGGCGCAGCCGGCCAGAGTCAAGGCCAGGGTGAGCAGGGCAAGTCTGCGCGCGTAGGAAGGGTTCATCACGGTCTCCTAGATGGTGTGTCTCGTTCTGCAGCAGGATGCTGCCCGCACACTATGGCACGGCAAGGGGGATGCCTGTCAATCAGGGTCTGTGCGCCCTCTGGGCATGCGTGGCCCCGGGGGGGCAGATGCTTCAGGAGGCCAGCACGCCCAGCAGTTCGGTCTCGATGGCGATCTGGGCACGGTTGTTCTGCAGCTCGGCGCCGTCGATCAGGAAGACGTCGTCCACCCGTTCGCCCAGGGTGTTGACCTTGGCCAGCTGCAGATTGATGCGGTGGCGGGCCAGCACGCGGGCCACCTTGTAGAGCAGGCCGGTCTGGTCGCTGGCGGAGATGCTGAGCAGCCAGCGCTGGGCCTTCTCGTCGGGCTTGAGGCTCACGCGCGGCGTGATGGGGAAGCTCTTGACGCGGCGCGACAGGCGCCCGCGGCTGGGCTCGGGCAGGGGCGCGGCCTCGGCGATGGCCCGGGCCAGTTCGGATTCGACCATGCTGGTCATCTCGCGGTAGTGGTCCTGCATGCCCGAGGTGACCACCTGGAAAGTGTCCAGCGCATAGCCGTTGCGCGCGGTGTGGATGCGCGCGTCCTGGATGCTGAAGCCGCCCTGGTCGAAATAACCGCAGATGCGCGCGAAGAGATCGGGCTGGTCGGCGGTGTAGACCAGCACCTGCAGGCCTTCGCCTGCCGAGGAGCGGCGCGCACGCACGATGGGCTGGTCGGTGCCGACATGGCGGGAAATGTGGCGTGTGTGCCAGGCGATGTCGTCGGCATCGTGGCGCATGAAATAGCCCACGTCCAGCGTGTCCCAGAGCTTTTTGTGCGCTTCGAACGGCAGGCTGTGCAGGGCCAGCTGGACCAGGGCCTCGCGCTTGTGTGCTTCCACCTCGGCGTCGGGCGAGGGCGCGTGGCCGCCCAGGGCGCGCAGGGTGTAGCGGTACAGGTCTTCCAGCAGTTTGCCCTTCCAGGCGTTCCAGACCTTGGGGCTGGTGCCGCGGATGTCGGCCACGGTGAGCAGGTACAGGGCCGTGAGGTAGCGCTCGTTGCCGACCTGTTTGGCAAAGGCGTTGATGACGTCGGGGTCGCTCAGGTCGGACTTCTGCGCGATGCGGCTCATGGACAGGTGTTCCCGGACCAGGAACTCGATCAGCTTGGCGTCCTCGCGGCTGATGCCGTGCTGGCTGGCAAAGTGCCGCACTTCCTCGGCGCCCAGGTCGGAGTGGTCGCCGCCGCGGCCCTTGGCGATGTCGTGGAAGAGGGCGCCCGCATAGAGGATCCAGGGGGCATCCCAGCCCGCGGCCAGCTGCGAGCAGAAGGGGTATTCGTGCGCATGCTCGGCCATGAAAAAGCGCCGCATATTGCGCAGCACCATCAGGATGTGCTGGTCCACCGTGTAGACGTGGAACAGGTCGTGCTGCATCTGGCCGACGATGCGGCGGAAGATCCAGAGGTAGCGGCCCAGCACCGAGGTCTGGTTCATCAGGCGCACGGCGTGTGTGATGCCGCGCGGCTGCTGCAGGATGGCCATGAAGGTGCGCCGGTTCACCGGGTCCTTGCGGAACCTGGCCGTCATCAGGCCGCGTGCGTTGTACAGGGAGCGCAGGGTGCGCGCCGACAGGCCCTTGGCGCCCTCGGTGGTCTGATAGACCAGGAAGGTCTCGAGGATGGCGTGCGGGTTGCGCTGGTAGAGGTCGTCGCTGACGACTTCGATCAGGCCGCCCTTGTCCAGGAAATGGTCGTTGATGGGGCGCGGGGCCTGGGTGCGCGGGTTGAGCCGCTCCTCGATGTTGAGCAGCAGGATCTGGTTGAGCTGGGTCACGGCCTTGGCGGCCCAGTAGTAGTGGCGCATCAGCGCCTCGCTGGCACGTACCCGGGTCTTCACCTCGGCCGTGTCAGAGCTGTAGCCGAAGGTGTTGGCCACCGCAGTCTGCAGGTCGAACACCAGGCGGTCCTCGCGCCGGCCGGCGATCAGGTGCAGGCGCAGGCGGATCAGCTCCAGCATGGCCTCATTGCGCTTGAGCTGGCGCATCTCGAAGGGGGTGGCCAGGCCGTTGCGGGCCAGCTCGTCCCAGCTCTTGCCGTAACCGGCCGCCTGGGCCACCCAGAGGATGATCTGCAGGTCACGCAGGCCGCCGGGGGATTCCTTGCAGTTGGGCTCCAGGGCGTAGGGCGTGTCTTCGAACTTGTTGTGGCGCTGCTGCATCTCCAGAGTCTTGGCGACGAAGAAGGCGCGTGCGTCCAGGGCCCGGCGGAAACGCCAGCGGAAGTCCTTGAACAGGGCCGCATTGCCGCAGATCAGGCGCGACTCCAGCAGCGCCGTCTGCACCGTCACATCCTTGGCTGCCTCGGCCAGGCATTCGTCGACCGTGCGCACGCTGGAGCCGATCTCCAGGCCCGCGTCCCAGCAACTGCTGATGAAGGTCTCGATGCGCTGGCGCAGGGCCTCGTCCGTGTCCGGGGACTGGCCCTCGGGCAGCAGCAGCAGCACGTCGATGTCGGAATGGGGGAAGAGCTCGCCGCGGCCGAAGCCGCCCACCGCGACCAGGGCCGGGCTGGGCCCATAAGCGGCCTGTTTCCAGAGGGTCTTGAGGGTGCCGTCGGCCAGGCGCGCCAGCTGGCGCAGGGCCGCGTGCACGCCGCGGGTGGAGGGACCGCTGTTGCTGACGGCCAGCAGCAGATCGGCCTTGCGGGCGCGGTACTGCTCTCGGAGGGTCTGGGGGGTCGCTGTCATGGCGACGCTGGTGCGAGCGGGAATCAAGCCAGGGCTGCGGCCTTCACGAAAGCCGGCGGCGTCGGGCTGCCGGCGGACAGGGTCAGCACGTCGTAGCCGGTGGGCGTGACCAGCACGGTATGTTCCCACTGGGCCGAGAGCGAATGGTCCTTGGTGACGATGGTCCAGCCATCGCCCAGCTCCTTGATCTCGCGCTTGCCGGCATTGATCATGGGCTCGATGGTGAAGGTCATGCCCGGTTTCAGCTCTTCCAGCGTGCCGGGTTTGCCGTAGTGCAGCACCTGCGGCTCCTCGTGGAAGACCTGGCCTATGCCGTGTCCGCAGAACTCGCGCACCACGGAAAAGCCGTTGCTCTCGGCGAATTTCTGGATGGCCCAGCCGATGTCACCCAGGCGGGCACCGGGCTTGACCTGCATGATGCCGTGCCACATGGCTTCGTAGGTGAAGGAGCACAGGCGTTTGGCGGCGATGGAGGCGTCACCGACGATGAACATGCGGCTGGTATCGCCGAACCAGCCATCCTTGATCACGGTGACGTCGATGTTCACGATGTCGCCCTTCTTGAGCGCCTTGTCACCGGGGATGCCGTGGCAGACCACATGGTTGACCGAGGTGCACAGGGAGGCCGGGTAGGGCGGATAACCGGCGGGCTGGTAGCCCAGGGTGGCCGAGGTCGTGCCCTGGGTCTTCATGAAAGCGGCGGCCAGGCGGTCGATTTCGCCGGTGGTGATGCCGGGTTGCACATGGGGCGTCAGGTAATCCAGCACTTCGGCTGCCAGCCGGCAGGCCAGGCGCATGCCGGCAATTCCTGCTTCGTCTTTGTAGGTGATCGTCATGGGGCGTAATTATCCCATCGGCGGCGCTTTCATGCCCGGGGTGGCCTGACCGGGGGTGGGGCGAAGTAAAATTGCTGCTTTCCCCCGGACCCAGGTCCTCACCCCCTCAAGGCCACCCCCGTGACCCTGCACATCTCCTCTTTCGAAGGCGGCAGCGCCCTCAGCCCCTTTCGCATCCAACAAATCCTGCCCCGCCTGCAGGGCATCCACGACAAGATCAGCGGCATCGCCGCGCGTTATGTGCACCTGGTCGCCGCTGATGCCGAGCCGACCGCCGAACTCCAACAGCAACTGGCCGCCCTGCTGACCTACGGCGACCCCTACGCCGGACCGGCCGAGGGCCCGCTGGTGGTGGTGGCGCCGCGCCTGGGCACGGTCTCGCCCTGGGCTTCCAAGGCCACGGACATCGCCCACAACTGCGGCCTGGCCGTGCGCCGCGTGGAGCGGGTGGTCGAATACCGGCTCACGCTCAAGGCCGGCTTGCTGGGCAAGGCGGCGCTGACGCCCGAGCAGCTGGGCCAGGTGGCCGCCGTATTGCACGACCGCATGACGGAAAGCGCCGTGGCCACGCGTGAGGAAGCCTGTGCCCTGTTCACCGAGCTGCACGCGGCACCCATGGAACATGTGGACATCCTGGGCGGCGGGCGCGCGGCGCTGGAAAAGGCCAATGTGCAGTTCGGCCTGGCCCTCGCCGAGGACGAGATCGAGTACCTGGTGAAAGCCTTCAACGATCTCAAGCGCAACCCGACCGACGTCGAACTCATGATGTTCGCCCAGGCCAACAGCGAACATTGCCGCCACAAGATCTTCAACGCCGACTTCACCATCGACGGTGTGCGCCAGCAGCGCAGCATGTTCGGCATGATCCGCAACACCCACCAGCTCGCTCCCCAGCACACGGTGGTGGCCTATTCGGACAACGCCTCCATCATGGAAGGCAACACGGTG
>JBEIPS010000113.1:0-5927 GCA_040376915.1 Hylemonella sp. | reverse complement strand
TGGTGGTCGAGGGTGTGGGGGGCTGGCGCGTGCCGCTGACCCATGGCTACGACACTTCGGACCTGGCCCGCCAGCTGGGCTTGCCCGTGGTGCTGGTCGTGGGCCTGCGCCTGGGCTGCATCAACCATGCCCTGCTGACGGCCGAGGCCATTGCAGCGCGCGGCCTCAAGCTGGCCGGCTGGGTGGCCAACACCGTGGACCCGGACATGGGCCACGTGGCCGGCAACATCGAAGCCATCGCCGCGCGCATTTCTGCTCCGCTACTCGGCCATGTGCCGCGACTTGAGCTACCGACAGCCGCAGCTGCAGCGGCCTACCTGGACCTGGGAAAGGTGAAACATGTTTAAGAAGATCCTGATTGCGAACCGGGGAGACCAGCGGCGTAGCCGCGCAGCAGCGAAGCTACATCGCATGGTGCGCGTAGCGCACACAGGCAATTTCACCGCGATGGAGGTGCAGCATGTTTAAGAAGATACTCATTGCCAATCGCGGTGAAATCGCCTGCCGTGTCGCAGCGACCGCCAGACGCCTGGGCATCCAGACCGTGGCCGTCTATTCCGATGCCGATGCGAACGCCAAACACGTGGCCGTCTGCGACGAGGCTGTGCACATCGGCGGCAGCGCCCCGGCCGAGAGTTACCTGCGCTGGGAACGCATCATCGAGACGGCCAAGGCCACGGGGGCGCAGGCCATCCACCCGGGTTACGGTTTCCTGAGCGAGAACGAGGCCTTTGCCCAGGCCTGTGCGAAAGCTGGCCTGGTCTTCATCGGCCCGCCGGCCGCAGCCATCCAGGCCATGGGCCTGAAGGCCGAGTCCAAGCGCCTGATGGACAAGGCCGGCGTGCCCCTGGTGCCCGGTTACCACGGTGCCGACCAGGACGCGCAGCTCCTGCAGAAGGAGGCCGACCGCATCGGCTACCCGGTGCTGATCAAGGCCAGCGCGGGCGGCGGCGGCAAAGGCATGCGCGTGGTGGAGAAAGGCGCGGACTTCGCGGCGGCGCTCGCCTCCTGCCAGCGCGAGGCCATCAGCAGCTTCGGTGATGCCGCGGTGCTGATCGAGAAATACGTCACGCGCCCGCGCCATATCGAGATCCAGGTCTTTGGTGACACGCAGGGCAATTGCGTCTACCTCTTCGAGCGCGACTGTTCGGTGCAGCGCCGCCACCAGAAGGTGCTGGAAGAGGCGCCGGCCCCGGGCATGACCGCCGAGCTGCGCGCCCAGATGGGACAGGCCGCGGTGGCCGCCGCGCGCGCCGTCAACTATGTGGGCGCCGGCACGGTGGAGTTCATCGTCGAGCAGCGTGAAGGCAAGATGAGCTTCTTCTTCATGGAGATGAACACGCGCCTGCAGGTCGAACACCCGGTGACCGAGGCCATCACTGGGCTGGACCTGGTGGAGTGGCAGCTGCGTGTGGCCGCGGGTCAGCCCTTGCCGCTGAAACAGGAACAGCTGAAGATCCAGGGCCACGCCATCGAGGCGCGCATCTGCGCCGAGAACCCGGACAAGCAGTTCCTGCCGGCCACCGGCACGCTGCAGGTCTACGCACCGCCGCCGTGCAGCGAGTTTGCCGTGAGCCCCGTGCGTGTCGACTCTGGCGTGCGCGAAGGCGATGCCATCTCTCCTTTTTATGACTCCATGGTCGCCAAGCTCATCGTGCACGGCGACACGCGCGAGCAGGCCCTGGCCCGGCTCGACACCGCGCTGGCCGCCACGCGCATCGTGGGCCTGCAGACCAATGTGCAGTTCCTGCGCCATGTGGTGGGCAGCCGCTCCTTTGCCCAGGCGGACCTGGACACCGCGCTGATTCCGCGTGAGGCCGCCGTGCTCTTCGAGCAGGAAAAGGTGGGCCTGCCCCTGGCCGTCGCCGCCGTGGTGGCGGACACGCTGCTGCAGGAACAGTCTGCAAGCCAGGCCGGTGGCTGGATCGATCCCTGGGCGCAGCGCGATGGCTGGCGCTCGCATGGCCTGACCCAGCGCTATTTCGACCTGGCGTTCCATGGCGAACAGCACACGGCTGTGCTGACCTATCTGCACGACGGCGCCTTGCAGCTGCGGGTGGAAGAGGCGGGGGCTGCACTGCAGTTCAGCCGCGGCACCGATGGCATCGTCCTGCACTACGCCGGCTTGCGTGTCACGGCGCAGGTGCTGCGCAGCGGGGAGGTGGCCCATGTGTTCACGCCCCAGGGCGCCACGCAGATCACGGTGCTGGACGCGCTGGCCCATGCCGGCGAGGCGCAGGCCGAGGGCGGGCGCCTGACCGCGCCCATGCCGGGCAAGGTCGTGTCCTTTGCGGTCAAGGCGGGTGACACCGTGAGCAAGGGCCAGGTGCTGGCGGTGATGGAAGCCATGAAAATGGAACACACCATCGCGGCGCCGGCCGAGGGGGTGGTGGCCGAGCTGCTCTATGCGCCGGGTGACCAGGTGGCCGAAGGGGCCGAGCTGTTGAAGCTGTCCGCGGCGTGACCATGCCCAAGTCTTTGCGCCCTTAAGCTCCTCGCCATGAAGATCTATTTCTGCTGTACCGATTTCAAGGCCGAGCCCTGGCTGGCCGCCTTGCGCACGGCGCTGCCGCAGGCCGAGATCGTGGTCTGGGCGCCAGGCGCAGGCCCGGCCGACTACGCCGTGGTCTGGGCGCCGCCGCAACAGTTTCTCGATGAGCAGCCCCAGATCAAGGCGCTTTTTAATATCGGCGCCGGTGTCGATGCGCTCACGCAGCTCAAATTGCCGCCGCAGACCCAGCTGGTGCGCCTGGACGATGCCGGCATGTCGGTGCAGATGGCCGAGTACGTCACGCACGCGCTGATCCGCCACTTCCGTGAATTCGACGCCTACGCGGCCGATGTGGCGCAAGGCAAATGGTCTTTCCGCAAGCCGCGCCTGCGCGAGAACTTTCCCGTGGGCATCATGGGCCTGGGCGTGCTGGGCCAGCGCGTGGCGCGCGCCGTGCAGCAGTTTGAATTCCCGGTGCTGGGCTGGAGCCGCTCCCCCAAAGAACTGCCGGGTGTGCGCTGCTACGCAGGCGAGGCGCAGTTCTCTGAATTCCTGGCCGAGACCCGGGTGCTGGTCTGCCTGCTGCCCCTGACCGAGGAGACCCGCGGCATCATGAACCTCGAGACCCTGTCCCGGTTGCGACCGGATGCCTATGTGATCAATGTCGCGCGTGGCGCGCACCTGGTGGAAGACGACCTGATTCCCTTGATCGACAGCGGCCACCTGGCCGGCGCCACGCTGGACGTGTTCCAGAAGGAGCCGCTGCCGGCCGAGCATCCTTTCTGGCGCCATCCCAGGATCACGGTCACGCCACACACCTCGGCGCGCACCCTGCGCGACGAAAGCGTGGCGCAGATCGCCGGGAAAATCCAGCGCCTGGAGCGGGGTGAATCCGTTGCGGGTATCGTGGATCCCCAGAAAGGTTATTGACATGAGCCTGCCCACCCGCGTCCAGCTGATCGATGTCGGTCCGCGCGACGGTCTGCAGAACGAGAAGCAGCCCGTACCCGCGGCGGTGAAGATCGAGCTCGTGCAGCGCCTGCAGGATGCGGGCCTCCAGGAGATCGAGGTCACGAGCTTTGTTTCACCCAGATGGGTGCCGCAGATGAGCGACAACGCCGAGGTCATGGCCGGCATCACGCGCAAACCCGGCGTGCGTTATTCGGTGCTGGTGCCCAATATGAGGGGCTGGAGGGCGGCGCAGGCCACCCGGCCTGACGAGATCGTGGTCTTCGGCTCGGCCAGCGAGGCCTTCAGCCAGAAGAACATCAACTGCTCGATCGCCGAGAGCATCGAGCGCTTCGCGCCCGTGGTGGAGGCCGCGCTCGCGGCCGGCGTGCGCGTGCGCGGCGCCATGAGCTGCACCGTGGGCTGTCCCTACGAGGGTGATATCGCGCCCGAGCGCGTGGGCCTGCTGGCGAAGCGGATGAAGGACATCGGCGTGCAGCGTGTGGACGTGGCCGATACCATCGGCGTGGGCACGCCCCTCAAGGTGCAGCGTGCGATCGAGGCCACGCTGGCGCATTTTGGCGTTGACGACATCTCGGGCCACTTCCACGACACCTACGACCTGGCGCTGGCCAATACCTACGCGGCGCTGGAGATGGGGATCTGGAATTTCCAGTCCTCCACGGCCGGCCTGGGGGGCTGCCCCTATGCCAAGGGCGCCACGGGCAATGTGGCGACCGAAGACGTGGTCCACCTGCTGCAAGGCCTGGGCATCGAGACCGGCATCGACCTGGACCGGCTGGTCGACGCGGGCGTGTACATCAGCGCGGCGCTGGGGCGTACGCCCAATTCGCGTGTGGCCACAGCCCTTCTCAGCAAGCGCAGTTGAGTGTGATGGAGTGGCTGGCCAAACAGGCGGTGCGGGCACAGGCCAAGGCGCAGGACCTGCCTTCGCCCTGCATCTCGGTCTGCCGCATGGAGACGGCAACGGGTCTGTGCAAGGGCTGCCTGCGCTCGCTGGACGAGATCGCCGCCTGGTCCGGGCTGGACGACGAGGGCAAGCGCGCCGTCTGGGCCCGCATCGAGGCACGCGCCACGGCGCAAGGAGTGAACCCGTGAAGCAGATCACCTTCTACCTGGACTTCATCTCGCCCTACAGCCACCTGGCTTTCGAGCAGCTGCCCGAGGCGCTGACGGGCCTGAGCTATTCGGTCGCCTACCGGCCGGTGCTGCTGGGCGCCATGCTGCGGCACCACAAGCTGCTGGGCCCGGCCGAGGTGCCGGCCAAGCGCGAGTGGACCTACCGGCATGTGCTTTGGCTGGGGCAGCAACAGGGCGTGGCGCTGCAGATGCCCGCGGTGCATCCTTTCAACCCCCTGCCCCTGCTGCGTCTGGCCATCGCCTGCGCAAACGGCGGCGATCCCAATCGTTATGTCTGCGAGACCCTGCTGCGCCATGTCTGGTTGGGTGGTCTGGACGCCAACGATCCGGCGCGCTTGCAGGCCCTGCGCGAGCAACTGGCCCCGGCCCTGGCGCCGGATGACGAGGTGGTGAAGGCCCGCCTGCGCGCCAACACCGACGAGGCGATCGCCGCAGGGGCCTTCGGCGTACCGTCCTGCGTGGTTGATGGCCGATTGTTCTGGGGACTGGACAGCCTGCCCATGCTGCGTCGTTATCTGGAAGGCGATCCCTGGTTCGACGGGCCGGGCTGGTTGACCCATACTGCCGCGCCTGCCGCCTGAGACCAGGGCAGGAAGCGTTTCCCAGCAAGTGAAAGAAGAGCTGCGGGTTACTACCTAATTCGTCAGCCTGCGTTCAGGCCGGCGTCAGCCCACGTTGGTTTCGCGTCAGAGCTGGGTCAGTGCTGTCTCCAACAATCAGGACAGATTCCCCGCCCGGGGAGTTGCCTATATTGGAGACACAACATGGCAAACGCAGCGGCCGCACGGCCCATGACGCCGGAAGAGAAGAAGGTCATCTTCGCCTCTTCCCTGGGTACCGTTTTCGAGTGGTACGACTTCTATCTCTACGGCTCGCTGGCAGCCATCATCGCCAAGCAGTTCTTCAGCGGTCTGGATGCCGGCTCGGCTTTCATCTTCGCGCTGCTGGCCTTCGCTGCCGGTTTCATCGTGCGACCCTTCGGCGCCATCTTCTTCGGCCGCCTGGGCGACATGATCGGCCGCAAGTACACCTTCCTGGTCACCATCCTGATCATGGGCCTGTCCACCTTCATCGTGGGCATCCTGCCGAACTACGCCACCATCGGCGTGGCCGCCCCCATCATCCTGATCGCCCTGCGTCTGCTGCAGGGCCTGGCCCTGGGCGGTGAGTACGGCGGTGCCGCCACCTACGTGGCCGAGCACGCCCCCCATGGCAAGCGCGGCGCTTACACGTCGTGGATCCAGACCACCGCCACGCTCGGCCTGTTCCTGAGCCTGATGGTCATTCTGGGCACCCGCACCATCATTGGCGAGGCTGCCTTTGCCGA
>JBEIPS010000086.1:0-8931 GCA_040376915.1 Hylemonella sp. | reverse complement strand
CGCTCAAACAACGCCCGCCCTGATCCGCCCGCTGCTGCGCTGCTCAGCCCTGCCACACGGCATAGGGGAGCCAACAGCCAAAGACAGAACAGCCGAACCTCACAAGGACGCGCCATGGCGCGTCCTTGTTTCTTTGTAATGGTTCCCGGTCCCCACCGCCGTTATGAGGAGGCGAGTAGCGCAGGGAACGGCGGATCAAGAAGCGCAGATGTTTGAGGCGCTAGCCGAGTTTCTGCGCTTCCCGCCGGTCCCGAGCAACGCAGCGTGCCCGTAGCGCAGCGTAGGGTCGACGAATCCGGCTCGCCTTTCTTTGCTTACTTTCTTTGGCGAAGCAAAGAAAGTGAGTGCCCTGCCGGGGGCACATCCCGGCAAAGCCACGCAGACACAGGCCTCAACCGAAGAAAAGCTCAGTCCGCCTGCAAGGCAGACAACTCGGCATCACTGAAGCCCGCCGCACGACGAGCATCCAAGTTGAACGGCCTCTTCAACTTAGGCGCCTCGTACTTCACCACCAACTCGGCATAGGTAGCAACCGGCTCCAACCCCCGCTGCCCACAAGCCCACGCATACCAGCGATTCCCGGTAGCAACATGCCCGATCTCATCCCGCAAGATGATGTCCAGGATCTCCCCCGCCCGATGATCCCCAATGGACACCAGCTTGGTCTTCACCGCCGGTGAAGCGTCAAGACCACGGGCTTCCAGCGTGCGCGGCACCAGGGCCACGCGGGCCAGCAAGTCTCCCCGCGTCCGCTCCGCCATCGACCACAGACCATCGTGCGCCGGGAAGTCCCCGTAGTCGAAACCCAGCGTCAGCAGGTGATTGCGCAAGAGCGTGAAGTGGTAGGCCTCTTCATACGCCACCTGCAGCCAGTCGCGGTAGAAGGCCTCGGGCAGGCCGGCAAAGCGCCAGCAGATGTCCAGCGCCAGGTCGATGGCGTTGCGTTCGATGTGCACGATGGAGTGCACCAGGGCCGCGTGGCCGCGCGGGGTGGCGAGCGAGCTGGTCTTGATCTGGGTGTGGGGCAGCAGCTGCGGGCGCTCGCTGCGGCCGGGAACGCCGGGCGGTTCGGCGAACTCACGGGCGCAATCGATGGGGCCATTGCGGTCCAGCGCGGTAACGCCGGCGGCCTTGGCCACGGGGTCGGCCAGGGCCAGCAGTTCGAGGCAGCGTGCACGCAGTTCCATGGTGGCGAAATTATCCCCCTAGAATCATGAACACCGTCACACGAGCCGCCATGTCCAAGCCCTCTGAAGTCTCCGCCACGCCGGCCATCGGCGACCAGACCGCCATCGCGCGCCAGGCCATCCTGGACGAGGGGCGCAATGTCATCGGCTACGAGCTCTACGACCGCTCGCTGACCGCCAACGCCCACACCGCCGCCAGCGACGCCGAACTGCTGTTCAACGTGCTCTCCCACGCCGAGCACCAGGCGCTCATGGGTCGCAAGACCATGTTCATCAACTGCACGCACGCAAGCCTGGTCGGGCGGCATCTGGAGCTGATCCACCCCGATCGCGTGGTGCTGGAGATTCCGCCGCTCGCAGACCAGAGTCCGGCCGAGATCGAGGGCCGCCTGCCCGTGCTGATGGAGGTACGCCGCAAGGGCTTCCGCCTGGCCTTCAGCCAGGTCATGCTCACGCGTCCTTACGCGGCCTGGCTGCCGCTGGCCAGCTATATCAAGCTGGACATGTCGCAGCTCAAGCCCGAGCTGATCGAACCGCTGGTGAAGTTTGCGCAGAAGCACAGCACGGCCAAGCTCATCGCCGAGAAGGTGGAAACGGCCGCGCAGCACGATCTGGCGGCGCAGCACGGCATCAAGCTCTTCCAGGGTTACTGGTTCGCCACGCCGGTGCTGGTCAAGGGCCAGACCCTGCGCCCGGCGCAGGCCAACATCATCCAGCTGATCAACCTGGTGCGGCGCCAGGCCGAGGTGGGCGAGATCGAGGGGCTGCTCAAGCGCGATCCCACCCTCTCCTTCAACCTGCTGCGTTTCATCAACTCGGCCGGCTTCGGCCTGAGCTGCGAGATCACCTCCTTCCGCCACGCGGTGATGATCCTGGGCATGCAGAAACTGTTCCGCTGGGCAGCCCTGCTGATGACCACCTCGCGCGTGGGCGGCACCTCGCCGGCCGTGGGCCATATGGCCGTGGTGCGCGGTCGCCTCATGGAGCTGCTCTCGGCCGAGCTGCTGCCGCCCGAGGACAGCGACGACGCCTTTGTCGTCGGTGTGTTCTCGCTGCTGGACAGCATGCTGGGCCTGCCCATGGAGCAGGCGCTGGAGTCGATCTCGCTGTCGGCCCACGTGACGGACGCGCTGCTGCAGCGCAAGGGCATGTTCGCGCCCTTCCTGGAACTGACCCTGGCCTGCGAGTCGGGTGACGATGCGGCCTTCGCCCGCGCCGCCACCAATCTGCACCTCACCAACCACCAGGTCAACTGGGCCCACCTGCAGGCCCTGAGCTGGGCCGAGAACCTGGACCCGGCCTCGGTCTAGAACTTCGCGATCACCGGGCCGCCGCGCTGCAGCCCCCGCTGGTAGGCCGGGCGGGCGTTCATGCGGTCGCGGAAAGCCCGCACATGGGGGTAAGGCGTGGTGTCCGTGCCGCGCGTGAGCGCGGCCTCCACGGCAAAGCTCATCTGGAAATCCGCGATGCTCAGCGCCTCGCCTGCAAACCAGGTGTGCTGCGCCAGGTGTTGCTCCATATAAGCCAGGGCACCCACCACATTGGGCTCGATCAGCTTTTCGATGACCTTGGCGCAGAGCTGGCGCGCAATGGGTTTCACGAAAAAGGGCATGGGTTGCTGCGGAATGCTGATGAAGACCAGCTTCATCACCAGCCAGTTCATCAGCGAACCTTCGGCGTAATGCATCCAGAAACGGCACTGGCGGTGTGCGGGCGTGCCCGGCTTGGGGACCAGCTGGGCCAGTTCACCACCGGCCTGGTCGCTGTAGATTTCGGCCAGGTATTCGATGATGGCGCCGGATTCGGCAATGACCTCCCCGCCGTCGGTGATCACGGGCGACTTGCCCAGGGGATGGATCTTCCTGAGCTCGGGGGGCGCCAGCCGTGTGCGCGGGTCGCGCGCGTAGACCTTGAGTTCGTAGGGCAGGCCCAGTTCTTCGAGCAGCCAGAGGACGCGCTGCGAGCGCGAGGTTTCGAGGTGGTGGACAGTGATCATCAGCCCATCTTATCCGCGCGGGTGGTGCTGCGCGTGCAGCGACTTGAGGCGCTCGCGCGCCACATGGGTATAGATGGTGGTGGTCGAGATGTCGGCATGGCCCAGCAGCATCTGCACGGCGCGCAGGTCGGCGCCGTGATTGAGCAGATGGGTGGCAAAGGCGTGGCGCAGGGTGTGCGGCGACAGGGGTGCGGTGATGCCGGCGGTCAGCGCATGCTTCTTCACGATCATCCAGAACATCACCCGCGACATGGCCTCGCCGGCCCGCGTGCCGCGCAGGGTGACGAACAGGTCGTCGGTCTGCTTCGCGCCCAGCAGGGCCGGGCGCGCCTCCTGCAGGTAACGCTGTAGCCAGCTCGAGGCCTCCTCGCCGAAAGGCACCAGGCGCTCCTTGTTGCCCTTGCCGAAGACACGCAACACGTGTTCGGACAGGCTCACGTTGTGGGTCTTCAGGCCCACCAGCTCGCTCACGCGCAGGCCGCTGGCGTACATCAGCTCGATCATGGTGCGGTCGCGCACGGCCAACGGCGTGTCCTCGCCGGGGGCGGCCAGCAGGGCTTCCACCTGGGCCTCGCTCAGCGTCTTGATGGCACGCGCCATCTGCTTGGGCGCCTGCAGCTTCAGCGTCGGGTCGGCCGGGATGTGGCGTTCGCGCAGCGCCCAGCGGAAGTAGCGCTTGAAGACCGTCAGGCGCCGGCTAGCCGTGGTGGTTTTCGTTACACCGTGCCGGGCCGAGAAATAGCCGTTGATATCGGGTTCGGTGCTCTCCAGAAGCGTACGCCCGCGGGCCGTAAGCCAGCGGGCGTAGAGCGTGAGATCGCGGCGGTAGGCGGCCAGCGTGTTGCGCGACAGGCCCTCCTCCAGCCACAGGGCATAGACGAAGGCATCAATGGATGCGTCGTCCATGCCCGGCACCGGATCAGTCGAGCTTGAGGCCGGCGGAGTCGACCACCTTCTTGTAGACCTCGTACTCGGCTTTCATCTGGGCCGCAAACTGCTCGGGCGTATTGCCCACGATCAGCGAACCCGTGTCCTCGATGCGCTTGCGCACGGCCGGATCCTGCAACACCTGGCGCACCGCTGCATTGACTTTGTCCACGACTTCCTTGGGCAGGCCCTTGGGGCCGAGGATGCCGTAATAGGCCATGCGGTTCACCGGCTCCAGGCCCACTTCCTTGAAGGTCGGGACATTGGGCAGCACGGCCAGGCGCTGCGGTGCAGCGACGACGATGGGTACCAGGCGGCCGGCCTGGATGAAAGGCAGGGCCGAGGGCAGGTTGTCAAAGATGATGGGCACCTGGCCGGCCACGGTGTCGTTCAGGGCCGGGCCCGCACCCCGGTAGGGGATGTGGGTCATGAAGGTGCGCGTCTGGTTCTTGTAGAGCTCGGTCTGCAGGTGGCCGATGCCGCCCGTGCCCGACGAGGCATAGGAATGCTTGCCCGGCGACTTCTTGAGCTCGGCGATGAAACCCTTGTAGTCCTTGGCCGGGAAGCTGGGGTGCACGGCGATCACATTGGGCGTGGCCGCGATGTTGATGATGGGCGTGAAGTCCGTCAGCGTGTTGTAGGGGATCTTGGCATTGATGGCCGGGTTGGCCGCCGTGGTCGAAACCGTGGCCATGCCCAGCGAATAACCGTCCGGTGTGGCCTTGGTCGTCTCGGTCGCGCCCACCACACCGCCGCCACCGGCCTTGTTCTCCACCACCACCGGCTGGCCCAGGGCCTTGCTCAGGGGTTCGGAAATCACACGCGCGATGATGTCGGTGGTGCCACCGGGCGCAAAGGGCACCTGCAGCTTGATGGGCTTGTTGGGGTAACCCTGAGCAAAGGCGGTGCTGGCGGTTGCCAGCAGGCTGAGGGCGAAGAGAACGCGTCGCTGCATGGTGAAGGTCTCCTGAAAGGATGAGGGATGGCTGATTCTAGGGCCACCGGCTCCCTGCCCCGGGTCGGGTATCCACGTATCTGGCGGCCCCTGCAGACACCACCGGGGCAGGCGACACTGGTATTCTTGCCCTGGTGAACTACGCCCAGCTGCTTTTCCCCGATTTTTCCCTGATCCTGTGCGGTTATCTGGTCTGCCGCTACACGGCCCTGAGCCGCCCGGTGTGGGACCAGGTCGAGATCCTGGTCTACTACTTCCTCTTTCCGGTGCTGCTCTTCCACAGCATCGTGCGCAGCCCCCTGGACCTGGGCGGCGCCTCCAGCCTGATCGGCGCCGCACTGAGCATGGGCCTGATCGGCATCGCCCTGGCCTACGCCCTGCCCTTCCTGCCCCTCATCGGCCGCCACATCGACCCGCGACTGCATGCGGCCAGCACCCAGGTGGCTTTCCGTTTCAACTCCTTCATCGGCCTGGCCCTGGCCGATCGGCTGGCCGGTACCCAGGGCCTGCTGCTGATTGCGGTGCTGATCGGTTTTTGCGTGCCGCTGTTCAACGTGGCGGCGGTCTGGCCCATGGCACGCCATGCCAAGCGCAGCGTGGGGCGCGAGCTGCTGCGCAACCCGCTGATCATCGCCACGGCCACGGGGCTGCTCGCCAATGTGGCGGGCTTCCGGGTGCCGGTCTGGGCCGACCCCACCCTCAACCGCATCGGCGCGGCCTCGATCGCCCTGGGCCTCATGGCCGCCGGGGCCGGGCTGCGTTTTGCGAGCCTGGGCCAGGCCAGGACCCTGGCCGTGGGCGTGCTGACCATCAAGCACCTGCTGCTGCCCCTGGTGGCCCTGGGGCTGTCGCTGGCCTTCGGACTTTCGCCGGTGCAGACCACCATCCTGCTGGCCTTCTCGGCCCTGCCCACGGCCTCCAGCTGTTATGTGCTGGCCGCGCGCATGGGCTACGACGGGGCGTATGTGGCGGGCCTGGTCACCCTGTCCACCCTGCTGGGGGTGCTGAGCCTGTCCTTTGCACTGGGCGTGCTGCGTTAGGCAGCAATCAGTCTTTCAGCAGCGTGGCTGCGAACTCGTGGATGGCCTGGACCTCGGGCTTGAGCGAGGTAAAGGTGATGCCCTCGCGGCGCAGCAGGGCACGCATGCCGCGGTCCACTTCCTTGGCCTGCTCCTCGTCCTGGAAGCGCCCGGTACGGATGTACTTGCGGTCGCCGCGCTCCACCATGATGTTGATGTTGTTGTGCTGCTTGTACCAGTCCAGGATCTGCTTGCGGGTCTTGCCCACGTCGCAGATGTTGTCGGGGAAGAACTCGTTGTAGTAGAGGATCTGCGGCAGGGAGGACTCGCCCACCAGGAACTGCACCTGCCCGTCGAGCAGCTCCAGCATGTGGAACTGCTGCTGGGCGATCTTGTACTGGTTGCGCAGGGCCTCGTAGTCTTTTTGCCACACCAGCGATTTGGCGTAGTCCGGTATCAGCTCCACCGTCTTGTTATGGATGTGCAGGTACAGGATGATGGCGGCAGTGAACAGCGACTTTTCGCAGCCTGGCCCGCCGATGATGTTGATCACCTTCGTCGGGTACATGCGCATCTTGTTTTCCGGCAAGTGGGGCGAGACGTAGGTGTATTGCATGGTCATGTTCCGACTCCGTCACTCAGGCGATGGGCTGTGGTTTGGGCTGCTGGTCCAGGGCCCAGGCCGCGTGTTCGCGCACCAGCACACTGCCCAGCTCCAGCTGCCGCTGCAGTGCCCCGACTATCGCAGGGTCATGCGCCACGCGCAAGGCATTTCCCAGGGCCACCACGATGTTGCGCAACCAGCGCTCGTGCCCGATGCGCCGGATCGGGCTGCCCTCGGTGCGGCGCAGGAATTCTTCCTCGCTCCAGGCCAGCAACTCCAGCAGCGTGGCCCCGCTCATGCCCGGACGCGGCGTAAAGTCGGGCAGGGGGCTGCGCTGCGCGTACTTGTTCCAGGGGCAGATCAGCTGGCAGTCATCGCAGCCGTAGATGCGGTTGCCCATGAGCGGGCGCAGTTCCAGCGGGATCGGCCCTGCGTGCTCGATGGTCAGGTAGGAGATGCAACGCCGCGCATCGAGTTTCCCCGGGCCCAGGATGGCCTGGGTGGGGCAGACCGTGATGCAGGCCTCACAGCTGCCGCAATGGTGGCTGACGGGCTCGCTGACCGGCAGGGCGATGTCCACATAGATCTCACCCAGGAAGAACATGGAGCCGGCCTCGCGGTTGAGCACCAGGGTGTGCTTGCCGCGCCAGCCCTGGCCGCTGCGCGTGGCCAGCTCGGCCTCCAGGACCGGGGCCGAATCGGTGAAGACGCGGTGGCCGAAGGGCCCCGCCTCGGCCGCCATGCGTTCGGCCAGCTGCTGCAGGCGCGCGCGCAGCACCTTGTGGTAGTCGCGGCCCCGGGCGTAGAGCGAGACGATGCCCTCTGCGGGGCGCTGCAGGCGCTCGAATTCGATGGCCTGCCAGCCCTCGGGCATACTGGCCGGCAGGTAGTCCAGACGCGCGGTGATCACGCTCACCGTGCCCGGCACCAGTTCGGCCGGGCGGGCGCGTTTGAGGCCATGCGCGGCCATATAGGCCATCTCACCGTGGAAACCACGCGACAACCAGTCCCGCAAACCCTCTTCCGCGGACGACAAATCGACACCCGACACGCCGATTTGGGAAAATCCAAGTTCACGGGCCCAGGCCCGTATCTGGGAAATGAATTGACTGCCGCTGAACGTCACGAAGCCATTGTAGAAACCCGCGTCCTGCCTGACGAATCCGCCACGCAGGCCCTGGCCGCCGTGCTGGCGGCGCAGCCGTCCCTACGCAACGCCTTTATCGAACTGCACGGCAATCTGGGCGCCGGCAAGACCACCCTGGTGCGCCACCTGCTGCGGGCCCTGGGCGTGCCGGGTCGCATCAAGAGCCCCACCTACGCCGTGGTCGAGCCGCACGAGGTGCCGGGCCTCAACATCTGGCACTTCGACTTCTACCGTTTCAGCGACCCACGCGAATGGGAAGACGCGGGCTTTCGCGACCTGTTTGCCAGCCCCGGCCTGAAACTTGCCGAATGGCCCGAGAAGGCCGTCGGCCTGCTGCCCCCGGCGGACCTGGCGATAGCACTGCAGGTGCAGGCCGACGAATCACGCCTGGCCACCTTGACGGCGCGCACTCCCACGGGTACCGCGCTGCTGCAGGGGCTGAAGGAGGCGCTCGCATGATCCAGCGGCGTGAACTGCTGCAGACCGGCACCCTGGTGCTGCTGCTGGGCCGCGCCCACATCGCCCATGGGGCCTCCATCGTGGCCGTGCGCGTCTGGCCGGCCGAGGACTACTCGCGTGTCACGCTCGAATCCGACACCGCGCTCAAGGCCAGGCAGACCTTCATCGGCCAGCCGCCGCGCCTGGCCGTGGACATCGAGGGCATCGAGCTCAACCCGGCCCTGCGCGAGCTGGTGGCCAAGGTGCTGCCCGAAGACCCAAACATCGCCGGCATCCGCGTGGGCCAGTACGCGCCGGGCGTGGTGCGCCTGGTGATCGACCTCAAGCAGGCCATCAAGCCCCAGGTCTTCACGCTCAAGCCCATCGAGCCCTACCAGCACCGCCTGGTCTTTGACCTCTACCCCACCACCCCGCCCGACCCGCTGGCCCAGCTGATCGCCAGGCGCCTGGGACCGCAGGCGACCACGCCCCCGGCCACGGGGGCTGCCCGTCCCGAAGTCGACCCGCTGGGTGACCTGATCGCGCGCCACGCCGACAAGCCCGCGACACCGGCCCTGCCCGCGCGCAGTGGCGGCAACCAGACCGACCGCCTCATCATCATCGCCCTGGACCCTGGCCATGGCGGCGAGGACCCGGG
>JBEIPS010000220.1:0-1503 GCA_040376915.1 Hylemonella sp. | reverse complement strand
CTGGGCCAGGCGGGCGTAACGGCGCGTCAGCACCTGGCGCATGGCGGCATAGTCGTCCCCGGGCGTGATGCCGTCGATCTTGTAGCGGCGGTACTCGCTGTTCTGCATCTTGTGGTGCTGGAAGACGACGCAGGAGGCCTGCGTGGACTCTCCCGCCGTGTGCGAGATGTCGAAACACTCGATGCGCAGCTCGTCCAGCCGGTCCTGCGGCAGGGCCAGGGCCTCGGCCAGCGCGCGTGTGCGCGCCTGCTGTGAGCCCTCCTCGGCCAGCAGCCGGGCCAGTTGCAGGGCCGCATTGGTCTGCGCCATCTCCAGCCAGCTGCGGCGCAGTTCGCGCGGCTGGTGCACGGCCCGGATCCTGATGCCGGTCTGCTCGGACAGGGCGTCGATCAGCGGCTTGCCCACCGGCTCGCTGGTGATCAGCGTGGGCACGGCCGGCACCTCCACATAGTGCTGGGCGATGAAGGCCTCCAGCACCTGCACCTCGACCGGCACGGCCGCGGATTCGTCCTCGCTCTCCAGCAGGGCCGCGGCATCCTCCACATGCACCGGGAAATAGGCGCGGTCGCCCAGGTGGCGTCCGCCACGCACCATGGCCAGGTTCACGCAGGCGCGACCTCCCTGCACCTTGACGGCCAGGATGTCCACGTCGCGGTCGTCCACATTGTCCATGGACTGCTGGTGCAACACGTTGGACAGGGCGGCCATCTGGTCGCGCAGCTCGGCGGCCTGCTCGAATTCCAGCTGCTCTGAATGCACCTGCATCCGTCCCTCGAGCTGCTGCAACACCTGCTGCGTTTCACCGCGCAGGAAGCCCTCGGCATGCGCCACATCCTGCGCATAGGCCTCGGGCGTCACCAGGCCCACGCAGGGGCCGGAACAGCGTTTGATCTGGTACAGCAGGCAGGGTCGCGTGCGGTTGGCAAACACCGTGTCCTCGCAGGTGCGCAGGCGGAACACTTTCTGCAACAGCAGGATGCCCTCCTTCACGGCCCAGGCGCTGGGATAGGGACCGAAGTAGTGGTGCTTCTTCTCCACCGCGCCGCGGTAATAAGCCACCCGGGGCCAGGCGTTGGCGGACTTGCCGTCGCCCGGCTGGGCGACCGTGATCTTCAGATAGGGGTAGCTCTTGTCATCGCGGAACAGGATGTTGTAGCGCGGGTGCTGGGTCTTGATCAGGTTGTTTTCCAGCAGCAGGGCCTCGGCCTCGGAGCGCACCACCGTGGTTTCCAGGCGCACGATCTTGCCCACCATGTGACCGATGCGGGTGCCATCGTGGCTCTTCTGGAAATAGCTGGAAACGCGCTTCTTCAGGTTGCGCGCCTTGCCCACATAGAGCAGGCCGCCCTCTGCGTCGAAATAGCGGTAGACGCCGGGCAGCGAAGGCAGCGCCGCCACCTCGTTCAGCAGGGATTCCGAATGAACGTCCGTCATGAGGTGGCCTACAGGGGCTCGGGCGTGATCGCCTGAGCGTAGTCGGACAGGTCGGCCAGGATCTGCTCG
>JBEIPS010000199.1:0-2057 GCA_040376915.1 Hylemonella sp. | reverse complement strand
CTTCGTGAGCGAGGTGCCGGGCATCCGCATGGACCCCAGCCAGCCCGAAAGCGACGACAACCCCATCGACACCGAGCTGCCGCTGGCCGCGGCCGAAAAGCTGCTGGCCGCCCTGCCCGGCGCCACCCTGCCCACCGACACCGCCTTCTACCTGCAGCACTGCGTGAAGGCCTGCAAGGGCGGCGTGGAGCGCAGCCATATCATTCCCTTTGCGGTGGACGGCGCGCTGCTGCTGGAGGTCTATGTGCACGACGGCATCGGCACCATGGTGGTGGACGAGAAGCTGGAAGAGCTGCGCGAGGCTACGGCCGACGATGTGGGCGGCATCCTGCAGCTGATCGAACCCTTCGAGAAGGACGGCACCCTGGTCAAGCGCGACCGGACCGAGATCGAACGCGACATCGGCAACTACACCATCGTCGAACACGACGGCGTGATCTTCGCCTGCGCGGCGCTCTACCCCTATCCCGAGGCCAAGACCGCCGAGATGGCGGCGCTGACCGTCTCGCCCGAATCCCAGGGCCAGGGCGATGGCGAAAAGGTTCTCAAGCGCATCGAGCAGCGCGCCAAATCCATGGGCCTGGACAGCATCTTTGTGCTGACCACGCGCACCATGCACTGGTTCATCAAGCGGGGTTTCCAGAACGTGGACCCGGACTGGCTGCCCGAGGCGCGCAAGCGCAAGTACAACTGGGACCGCAAGTCCCAGGTGCTGGTCAAGAAGCTCAGTTAAGGCTGAGGCAGCAGGCGCTCGAAGCGCTGCTCCATCACTTCATTGCCCCACTGCTTCCCTGGCTGCTCGTGCACGAGGCGAAAGCCATGTTTCTCGTAGAGATGGCGCGCGGCCTGCAGGCCGGCGAAGGTCCAGAGGCTGGTCCTGGGGTAATGGCGTTCATCACAGAAGGCCAGCGCGCTGGCCAGCAGGCGCGAGCCTATGCCCGAGCCACGCAGCCGGTCCGAGGTGATGAACCAGCGCAGGTGCGCCCCTTCGCCCTTTCCATGCAGGCCGTCAATGGCGATGGCACCTTCGACCTGGCCGTCCGCCAGTGCCAGCCACAGGCCGTCACGTGTTTCCTCATAACGCTCGCAGAAAGCTGCCAGTTCGCGTGCGACCCGGCTTTCGAAATACACACCGAAACCCGACTGCAGTGCGTAGTAGTCGGCGTGGAGTTCGGTGATCCGGCCTATGCAGCCCGGCAGATAACCCTGGTGGATGGTGATGTCCAAGGGTTAGTCCTCTCAGCCCAGTTCGGCCAGGCGCTTTTCCTGCCGTGCCGTCAGGCGCGCGATGTCGGCAATGTCCTGCGCCGAGAGCCTGGGGCCGGGCTTGCGCACGGCCTCCGAAGCGATGATGCCGCGCTTCATCAGGATGTGCTTGCGCACGGCCAGTCCGATATTGGCCTGCTGCTCGTAGCGGGCCAGCGGCAGGTAGGCGTCGAACAGGTCCTGGGCCCGCTCCAGCTGGCCGGCAGCGTGCGCGGCACACACGCCCACCATCATCTCGGGGTAGGCAAAACCGGTCATGGCGCCGTCGGCGCCGCGTATGAGTTCCTCGGGCAGGAAGAGGCCGCCGCCGTTGCCCGTGAGGATGGAGACGCGCTTCAGCTCACCCTTGTCGCTGGCGGCGCGGATGGCGGAGAGCTTGGCCAGGCCCGGGCAGTCCTCGTGCTTGAGCATCACGCAGGTTGGCGAGTTCTTGAGGATCTTGAGGATGACGCCGGTGGACATCTGCACACCGGTGGCCACGGGGTGGTCCTGCAGCACCCAGGGCACGTCGGCGCCCAGGGTTTCGTTGACCATGTCGAAATAGGCGCTGATCTGGTCGTCCGTGCGCACGGTGGAAGGCGGCGCCACCATGACACCGGCAGCACCCAGCGCCATCACGCTCTGCGTCAGCTCCTTCATGGGGGCAAAACCCGGCGCCGAGGCGCCTACCACCACGGGCACGCGCCCGGCCACACGGGCCAGCACCTGCCTGACGTAGGTGCGCGACTCTTCCATGGTGAGCTTGGGCGCCTCGCCCATGATGCCCAGCACGGTCAGGCCGGTCACGCCTT
>JBEIPS010000217.1:0-1524 GCA_040376915.1 Hylemonella sp. | reverse complement strand
CGGACTGGCTGCCGTGGGTCTCGGGACCACCGGCGCAGAAAGTGCACGTGTCCATCTTGCCGCGCACACCGAAGGTGCCCTGCGAGGGGAACTGCGGCGCGCCGAAGGGGCAGGCGTAGGAGCAGTAGCCGCAGCCGATGCAGATGTCCTTGTCGTGCAGCACCACACCCTCGTCGGTGCGGTAGAAGCAGTTGACCGGGCAGACGGCCATGCAGGGTGCATCGCTGCAGTGCATGCAGGCCACCGAGATGGATTTCTCGCCCGGGACGCCGTCGTTGAGGGTAACCACACGGCGGCGGTTCACGCCCCAGGGGACTTCGTGTTCGTTCTTGCAGGCAGTGACGCAGCCGTTGCATTCGATGCAGCGCTCGGCGTCACAGACAAATTTCATGCGTGCCATGGTGTTTCTCCTCAGGCCTTCTCAATTTGGCAGATGGTGGTCTTGGTTTCCTGCATCATGGTCACGCTGTCGTAACCATAAGTGGTCGCCGTATTGACCGCCTCACCGCGCACGATGGGCGCTGCGCCCTTGGGGTAGTGGGCCAGCATGTCGGCGCCCTGCCAACGGCCGGAGAAGTGGAAGGGCATCCAGACCGTGTCGTCCGCGACCCGCTCGGTCACCAGGGCCTGCAGGTTGATGCGGGCGCCGGTGGGAGTGCTCATCCAGACGCGCTCGCCGTTGCGGATGCCGCGCTCGCTGGCCGTCTTGGGGTTGATTTCCACAAAGGCTTCCTGCTGCAGCTCGGCCAGCCAGGGGTTGGAGCGGGTCTCTTCACCACCGCCCTCGTATTCGACCAGACGGCCCGAGGACATGATGAGCGGGAACTTCTCGTGCAGCTTGTCGGCGATGTTCTTGGTCTGCACGCTCTTGTAGAGCGTGGGCAGGCGCCAGAAGGCCTTCTTGTCGTCGTGCGTCGGGTACTTGGCCATCAGGTCCGGCCGGGTGCCGTACAGCGGCTCGCGGTGTTGCGGCACCGGATCTGGGAAGTTCCAGACCAGGGCGCGCGCCTTGGCGTTGCCAAAGGGGTGGCAGCCGTGGTTCTTCATGAACACGCGGATCATGCCGCCCGAGGGGTCGGTCTTCCAGTTCTTGCCTTCGGCTGCCTTGGCTTCGGCCTCGGTGAGCTCACCCCACCAGCCCAGCTTCTTGAGCAACACGTGGTCGAGTTCCGGGTAACCGGTGGTGATGTCGGCGCCAGCCGAGTAGGAACCGTTTTCGGCCAGCAGGCTCTTGCCTTCACGCTCCACACCGAAGTTGGCGCGGAAGTTGCCGCCGCCGTCCATGACGTGCTTGGAGGTGTCGTAGAGATTGGGTGAACCCGGGTGCTTGAGTTCGGGCGTACCGTAGCAGGGCCAGGGCAGGCCGAAGTAGTCGCCCGACATGTCGTAGCCGGTCTCCTTGTCCACCACCTTGCCCTTGCACTTGAGCGTCTTCACATCGAAGGCGTCCATGTGGCGCATATGGGCCTTGAGGCGCTCCGGGCTCTGGCCGGTGTAGCCGATGGTCCAGACGCACTTGTTGAT
>JBEIPS010000192.1:0-2220 GCA_040376915.1 Hylemonella sp. | reverse complement strand
GCCACCAGGGTGAAACCCATCTTCTCGAACAGGGGCTCCAGGCTGTGGGGGGCGGGCGAGGCGAATTCCACGAACTCGAAGCCGCACAGGCCCATGGGGTTGTCAAACAGATCGGCCATGAATAGTCTCCAAAAAAGATCAGGAGCGCACCGCAGCCGGTGCGCGCGCAGGGCTCAGGCGCCGGCCGGAGGCGCGCAGGGCCGCCCGCGCGTGCTGCGCGCCAGATGCTGGCCGATGATCAGGAACTGGATGTTCATGGGGGAGTGACTGTGTGCAAGGTTAACCCATTGCGCCGGCTGCTGCCAGCGGGTTTTCCTGCCGCTCAATGCGGCAGCAGGCAGATCGTCACCAGTGCCGAGGCGTCGGCCAGGGCGCGCAGGGCGTGGGGTTCGCCGCCGCGCAGGTGGATGAAATCACCCGCCTCCAGCAGCTGTGTGGCCTCCGGGGTGCTGAACTCGATGCGCCCCTCTATGCACAGGACCGTGATCTCGCCGGGGGTCTGGTGCTCGCGCATCGTGGCCCCTGCGGGCAGCACGACGCGCACCACCTCCAGCTGCGCGGCCTTGAGCAGGGCGCTGGTGCGTGCGCCTGCAAGCGCGGCGCCCAGCGGGCGCACGCTCACGACCTCTCCTGACAACACATGGGGCTGCGCCATGGTTTGATCTCCCGCTGATGAACCGGGTCCCATGGTGCCCCCGTGGAGGGCGCTTGTCCAGCCTGTGTCAGTGGCAGCCGCAGGCCGTGCCCTGTGCGGGCTGCGGCGTCTCGAACTGCGGGAACAGCACGTTGTTCTCCAGGTGGATGTGGTTGATCAGGTCTTCGTTGAGCTGGGCGATGCCAGCGTACAGCGCGCGCCAGGTGTTGCAGGCGCTGGCTGGTGGCGTGGCGTCATGGGTGAGGGCGGCCAGGCGCTCCAGGGCCTCGCCGTGGTCCACGTGCTCGTGCCGCATCATGCTGATGGGCTGCACCACGAAGGCATTGCCGCCCGTGCGCAGCATGGGGAAGAGCACCTGCTCCTCCTTCATCATGTGCGAGAGCAGTTCCTGCTCCATGTGCTCCAGGAAATCGGCCAGGCCCCCGGGCACGTCCGGGTGCTCGCGGTGCACGGCTTCCACGCGCCGCGCCATGCGGATCAGCTCGGGCAACTGCGCACGGTGCACCTCGTGGTAACGCGCCAGGATGTGGTCGATCAGCGGGCCCGGTTCGGTGGCGGCCGGCAGGCCGGCGGGGCGCTGCAGGGTGCCCAGCTCTTCGAGCAGGGCGGGCAGGTTCAGTCCCTTGTCGTTCGCGGCCTGCCGCAGGCTGATCTGGCCGCCGCAGCAGAAGTCCAGCTTGAGGCGGCGAAAGACCGCGGTGGCACCGGGCAGTTGCACGGCAATCTGGCCGATGGCCTGGTCGGCGTCCAGACGGTCGGGCGCGGTGGTTTGCAGTCGGGCATTCATCTTCATCACTCCTGTGTTGCTATGGGAGCGATTAGAGAGAGGAGCGAATAACCCTTTCTTGAGTTAGCGCAAGCTTTGCGGGCTTGGCCGTGATGCCCCCGAAGCGCGTCAGGGCATTCACAGACCCGGGCGCACCATGTCTTCGGCCCGCACCCAGCGGTCGAAGTCCGCCGCGCTCACGTAGCCCAGGGCCAGTGCGGCGACACGCAGGGTGCTGCCGTCGTGGTGCGCGCGCTTGGCGATCTCCGCGGCACGGTCGTAACCGATGTGCGGCGCCAGCGCCGTCACCAGCATCAGCGAGCTGTCCAGCAGCTCCTGGATGCGTTCGCGCCGCGGTTCAATGCCGCGCACGCAATGCCTGTCGAAGCTGGCCATGCCCTCGGCCAGCAGGCGGATGCTTTGCAGCAGGTTGTGCGCGATCAGGGGCTTGAAGACATTGAGCTCGAAATGCCCCGAGGCCCCGCCGATGCCGATGGCCACGTCGTTGCCCATGACCTGGGCGCAGAGCATGGTGAGCGCCTCGCATTGCGTGGGGTTCACCTTGCCCGGCATGATGGAACTGCCCGGCTCGTTCTCGGGCAGGCTGATCTCGCCCAGGCCCGCACGCGGGCCCGAAGCCAGCCAGCGCACATCGTTGGCAATCTTCATCAGCGCCACGGCCAGCGTGCGCAGCGCGCCATGCGCCGCCACCAGGCCGTCGTGCGCGGCCAGGGCGGCGAACTTGTTGGGCGCGCTCGTGAAGGGCAGGCCCGTGGCCTGCGCCAGCGCGGCCGCCACG
>JBEIPS010000029.1:0-32661 GCA_040376915.1 Hylemonella sp. | reverse complement strand
CCCTGGTCCTGGGCCAGGACCCCTGGGACTACGAATACCTGTGGCAGCGCATGTACCGCGCCACCCACGCCTGGGGCCGCAAGGGCGTGACCATGGCCGCCATCTCGGCGGTGGACCTGGCCATCTGGGACATCCTGGGCAAGTCGGTCAACAAACCGGTGTTCAAGCTGCTGGGCGGGCGCACCAAGGAAAAGATACCCTGCTACTACAGCAAGCTCTACCGTACCGACCTCAAGGCCATGCAGGCCGAGGCCCAGCAGTTCAAGGACCAGGGCTTCAAGGCCTTCAAGATACGTTTCGGCTACGGCCCGGCACACGGCCAAAAGGGCGTGACCGAGAATCTCAAGTCGGTGGAAGCCGTGCGTGAAGTCATCGGTTACGAGAACGACCTGATGCTCGAGTGCTATATGGGCTGGAACCTGGAATACGCCAAGCGCATCCTGCCCAAGCTGGAAAAGTTCGAGCCGCGCTGGCTGGAAGAACCCGTGATCGCCGACGACATCGATGGTTACGCCGAACTCAACCAACTCACCAGCATCCCGATCTCGGGCGGTGAGCACGAGTTCTCGCTCTACGGCTTCAAGCAGCTGCTCGACAAGAAGGCCGTGAGCGTGGTGCAGTACGACACCAACCGCGTGGGCGGCATCACGGCCGCGCAGAAGATCAACGCCCTGTGCGAAGCCTACAGCGTGCCGGTGATCCCGCACGCGGGCCAGATGCACAACTACCACCTGACCATGAGCACCCTGGCCTCGCCCATGGCCGAATACTTCCCCATCTTCGACGTGGAAGTGGGCAACGAGCTGTTCTGGTATATCTTCGACGGTGAACCCATCGCCGAGAACGGCTTCCTGGACCTGCGCGACGACGTGCCCGGCCTGGGCCTGACGCTCAAACGCGATTACCTCGACCAGTTCCACATCACTGAATGAGTTCCATGCAGCGTCGTTACCAGGGCGTGTACCCGGTGGTGCCCACCACCTTCCATGAAGACGGCACGCTGGACCTGGAAAGCCAGAAGCGTTGTGTCGACTTCATGATCGAAGCCGGCTCCAACGGCCTGTGTTTACTGGCCAACTTCTCCGAGCAGTTCTCGCTGTCGGACGAGGAGCGTGAAGTCATCACGCGCACGCTGCTGGAACATGTGGCCGGCCGGGTGCCGGTGATCGTCACCACCACCCACTACGGCACCGCTGTCTGCGCCGCGCGCAGCGGCCGCGCGCAGGACATGGGCGCGGCCATGGTGATGGTGATGCCGCCCTACCACGGCGCCACCTTCCGCGTGCCCGAGCCGCAGATTTACGAGTTCTACGCCCGGGTCTCGGACGCCATCAACATACCGATCATGGTGCAGGACGCGCCGGCCAGCGGCACGGTGTTGTCGGCGCCCTTCCTGGCCCGCATGGCCAGGGAGATCGAGCACCTGGCCTACTTCAAGATCGAGACGGCGGGCGCGGCCAGCAAGCTGCGCGAGCTGATCCGCCTGGGCGGTGAGGCCATCGAAGGCCCCTGGGACGGCGAAGAAGCCATCACCCTGCTGGCCGACCTGGACGCCGGTGCCACGGGTGCCATGACGGGCGGGGCCTACCCCGACGGTATCCGCACCATCATCGACCCCTACCTGGCCGGTGACCGTGAGGCCGCGGTGACGGCTTACGCCAAATGGTTGCCCCTGATCAACGCCGAGAACCGCCAGGGCGGCATCCTGACCGCCAAGGCGCTCATGAAGGCCGGCGGCGTGATCGCCTGTGAAGCGGGCCGCCACCCCTTCCCGGCCATGCACCCCGAGGTACGCGCCGGCTTGCTGGATGCGGCCAAACGCCTGGACCCCCTCGTGCTGCGCTGGGGCCGCTGACCATGATCCATTCCCACTACATTGCCGGCGAATGGCTCGCTGGCAGCTCTGCTGCGCCCAACCTCAACCCCTCGAACATCGCCGACGTGGTGGGACATTACGCGCTGGGGGATGCCGCGGCGGTGGAAGCAGCGGTGACTGCGGCACAAGCCGCCTTCCCGGACTGGTCCACCTCTGGCGTCCAGGCCCGTTTCGACGCGCTGGACCGCATCGGCTCCGAAATCCTCGCGCGGCGTGAAGAGCTGGGCACCCTGCTCTCGCGCGAAGAGGGCAAGACCCGCCCCGAAGGCATAGGCGAGGCCACGCGCGCGGGGCACATCTTCAAGTTCTTCGCGGGTGAATGCCTGCGCCTGGCCGGTGAGACCTTGCCCTCCGTGCGCCCGGGTGTCGGTGTCGAGATCACACGCGAACCGGTCGGTGTGGTGGGCCTGATCACGCCCTGGAACTTCCCCATCGCGATTCCGGCCTGGAAAATCGCCCCGGCCCTGGCCTTTGGCAATTGCGTGGTGTTCAAACCGGCCGACCTGGTGCCGGGGTCCGCCTGGGCTCTGGCCGACATCATCAGCCGCAGCGGCATCCCGCCCGGCGTGTTCAACCTGGTCATGGGCCAGGGCAGCGTGATCGGCGAGGCCATCGTCAAACATGCGGGTGTGCAGGCCGTGAGCTTCACCGGCTCGGTCGGTGTGGGCCGGCGCATCGCCGAAGCCTGCGTGCAGACGCACAAGAAGGTGCAGCTGGAGATGGGCGGCAAGAACCCGCAGGTGATCCTGGACGACGCGGACCTGAAACAGGCGGTGGAACTCAGCGTGCAGTCGGCCTTCTTCTCCACCGGCCAGCGCTGCACGGCTTCGAGCCGGCTGATCGTGACGGCAGGCATCTACCCGAAGTACATTGCGGCGCTGCAGACCCGCCTGGCCACGCTCAAGATCGGCGACGCGCTGGCCGCGGGCACGGACATCGGCCCGGTGGTGTCGGCACAGCAGCTGGCGCAGGACCTGCGCCATGTGCAGGCCGCCCAAGCCGAAGGCGCAACGCTGGCTTTTGGTGGCGAACGCACCACCTGCCACACCGGCAGCAGGCAAGAAGGCTTTTTCATGCGCCCCGCGCTGCTCACCGACACCACACCGGCCATGCGCATCAACCGCGAGGAAGTGTTCGGCCCCGTGGCCAGCGTGATCCGCGTGCAGGACTACGAGGAAGCCCTGGCCGTGGCCAACGACAGCGAGTTCGGCCTGTCGGCCGGCATCGCGACCACCAGCCTCAAACACGCCACCCACTTCAAGCGCCACGCCCAGGCCGGCATGGTCATGGTCAACCTGCCCACAGCAGGCGTGGACTACCACGTGCCCTTCGGCGGACGCAAGGGCAGCAGCTACGGCCCGCGCGAACAGGGGCGTTACGCGCAGGAGTTCTACACCACGGTCAAGACGGCTTACACCATGGCCTGAGCGCGTCGACAAGGCCCCCTCAAAAGCGAAGAGCCCCGGTTGACGGGGCTCTTGCACTTGCGCCTGAAACAGATGACGGTCAGAACGGAATGTCGTCGTCCATGTCCTCGAAGCCGCTGGCCGACTTGGCCGGGGCCTGCGGACGCGGGGCGGCGCTGGGCGCCGGACGCGAGGCCGGGGGGGCGCTGCGGCGCGGGGCGCCACCGCCGTCTTCGTCCGCCGGGCCGCCCGAGCCTTCGCGGCCGCCGAGCAGCTGCATTTCGGTGGCGATGATGTCGCAGGTATTCTGCTCAACACCGTCCTTGTTGGTGAACTTGCCGTACTTCAGACGGCCTTCGACGTAGACCGGACGGCCCTTCTTGAGGTATTCGCCGGCGATCTCGGCCAGGCGGTCATAGAAGGTGACGCGGTGCCACTGGGTGTCTTCGATCATCTCGCCGGAATTCTTGTCCTTGCGGCGGCTGGAGGTGGCCACACTGACGTTGGCCACGGCCTGGCCCGAAGGCAGGTAGCGGATTTCGGGGTCGCGGCCGCAGTTGCCGACGAGGATGACTTTGTTGACGGATGCCATGGGGAATTCCTCCAGATATTCAGTAATTATGGGCCCTTGCGGCCGGGCGCCACCATGGGCCAGGCCAGCAGCAGCCACAGGCCCATGCCTACCGCGCAGGCGATGAAAAGCGCGGGCACGCCCTGGGTTTTGACCAGCCAGCCGCCCGCCGCGCCGCCGGCAAAGAAGCCCAGAGATTGCAGGGTGTTGTAGACCCCCAGGGCCGCGCCGCGCGCATGGGGCGGGGCCACGCGCGAAGCCAGGCTGGGCTGGCTGGCTTCGAGCACATTGAAGCCGCAGAAGAACAGGAAGAGCATGAAGGCCAGCCAGGCGATGTGGGGCGCATCGACCGCCCACAGCAGGCCCAGCTGCACCAGGGTGATCAGCGCGATGGCGCCCAGGAAGACGGCGCGCAGGTAACCGCGCCGCTCCAACGGGAACAGGGTCATGCCCATGACGACAAAGGAGGCCAGCACCGCCGGCAGGTAGACCCCCCAGTGCTGGGCCGGAGGCAGGCCCGCCTGCACCAGCAGGGCGGGAATCGCCACCCACATGGCCAACTGCACGGCGTGCAGGATGAAGACACCCGCGTCCAGGCGCAGCAGGGCGGCGTGTGTGAGCACTTCCGAGAGCTTGCCGCGCGGCTGGTTCTTGTGTTGTTGGGGTTCGGTGGGCACCCACCAGATCACCACGGCCACGCCGCCCAGGGCCAGCGCGCCCGTGAGCGTGAACAGGCCGGCCAGGCCGATGTAACTCACCAGCAGAGGGGCCAGGACCAGGGAAAGCGCGAACATCAGGCCGATGCTGGCGCCCACCAGGGCCATGGCCTTGGTGCGCACCTCGTCACGGGTCTGGTCCGCCAGCAGGGCGGTGACGGCGGCCGAGACGGCACCGGCGCCCTGCAGGGAGCGGCCGATGATGAGCCAGGTCAGGCTGCCGGCCAGGGCCGCCACGAAGCTGCCCAGGGCAAAGACCAGCAGGCCCGCGATGATGACGCGCTTGCGCCCCAGGCGGTCGGAAGCCATGCCAAAGGGGATCTGCAGGATACCCTGGGTCAGGCCGTAGATGCCCATGGCCAGGCCGATCAGCACCGGATCGTCACCGCCGGGATAGCGGGCGGCTTCGAGCGCGAAGACCGGCAACACCAGGAACAGCCCCAGCATGCGCAGGGCGAAGATGGCGGCCAGGGAAAAGCTGGCGCGGCGCTCACGCGCCGTCATGGCATAGGCGTCAGGGCTGGTGGCAGGGGAAGCGGTGGGAGCAAGCACGGGGGTTCGGTCAGGAGCCCGCTGCAGGCCAGCGGGCAAAACCCCGATTGTCCCCGATCCGGGCACCGACCTCAGGCCATCATGAAACCCAGGTCCGTCGGATAGTCGGGTCGGCTGGCGGCCGCACCGAAATTGCTGATATTGGGCAGGACACTCGGCATCTCGGCGTCGGTCACGCCAAACCACTTGGCCAGGGTTGCCGCGTACTGGTCAACCGAGGTCGAGGGCAACAGGCGCCCCTGGCCCACATGCCACTGGTCCTCGGCACCCGCGGTGTCGCCGACGCTGACCGGCGGCGGGGTGCCATAGAAGGCCTTGCCGTTGACGGCGCCGCCCACGACCAGGTGATGGCTGCCCCAGCCGTGGTCGGAGCCATCGCCATTGGAGGCCAGGGTCCGTCCGAAGTCCGAGGCCGTGAACGTGGTCACCTGGTTGGCCACGCCCAGCTCCACCGTGGCGTTGTAGAAGGCCGTCATGGCCGTGCTCAGCCGGCTCATCAGGGCGGGCTGCTGGGCGATCAGGCCGTCATGCAGGTCGAAACCCCCCATCGAGACGAAGAACACCTGCCGACGCGCGCCCAGTGTCGCGCGGCCCTGGATCAGGCGCGCCACCATTTTCAGTTGCTGGGACAGGCCGTCGGTACCGAAGACGGTGGTCGGCTGGGTCATGGCCAGGGCCGTCGTGATCGTGGCCTCGGCGTCGATGGCGCGCTTGGTCACGGCGTTGTAGTCGTTTTCCAGGACCTGGGCACTGGTCTGCTGGATCATGGTCTTGATCGCCGCGGGCACCGCGGTGGAGCCATAGACCGAGCTGTTCGTGGCGGGCCGGATCTTGATGGCACCGCCGGTACTGACCTGGTACTGCAGGGCAACGTCGCCCGCAAGAAAGACCGTGTTGCCCGACACAGAGATGCCCGTGAACAGCGAGTTGCCGTTCAGGCTCGGGTTGGGCGGCATCACCAGGTCGGCGATATTGCCCCCCCAACCCATCTTGGAGCCCTCCGGCTGCGAGGATTGCCAGGTGGACTGCTGGTCGTTGTGCGAGAACAGCTGGGCCGGAAGCGGGTAGAGCGTCCTGTTCGTGCTGTTGTACTGCGCGCGTGTGACCGGCTTGATCAAGGGGCCCACATTGAGCTGCACCGCCGCCTTGCCAGCATTGAAGAGCCCGGTCAACCCGGTCATGGACGGATGCAGGGCGTATTGCCGTGGCACACCCTGGGGGTCGACGGGAGCCGTCGTAGGCACAAGCAGGGTCGGTGTGAGGTCGGCCTTGGCCAGCGCGATCCCGCCCGCCGTGCGCCCCGCCCCGCCGCCCCGGATAAGGCTGTACTTGTCGTAGCTCGCATCGTCGTACGTGATGACGGTGTTGGCGTAGTCATTGCCACCAAACAGGAACACGCAGACCAGGGCCTTGTAGTCGCCCGCGGTCGAATTGAAGGCCGCCGCCTCGCCGATGGCGGCAAGATTCATGACAAAGGGCAGGGCCGTGCCGCTCAGCGCCAGTTGGCTGGAGCGTCGCAGGAAATCACGCCGGCTTTGTGATGGCATGGTGCTTGAAGTCATTGCTTGCCTCCCCTATTTCTGGATCAGGTATTCGGCGCAGGCCATCGCCATCAGGACGGCTGCGTACACCCGGTTGAGCCGGTTGGCGCCGCTGGTCGAAGCCATGGTGCCGATGGTGGTGGTGATGGTGCTCACCGTGGCGGGGGAGAGCTGCCCCGCGCAGAGCAGCAGGTTGACACGCTCTACCAGCGCACTGGGCGCGGCAGCGCTCGGGCTGACGGCCAGCGCAACCTCGGCGCTGTAGGTGGCGCGGATGTCGCTGGGCAGGTCGCCCACGCCGCTGCTGATCACGTTCATGATGTAGTTCAGGTAGCCGCCCACGCTGGTCTCGTTGACCAGCTGGAACTCGGGTGCGACCTTGCCCGCGCTCAAGCCCGTCTTGGGCGGCACGTAGCCCGGACGGAAGAAGTTGAACACCGAGGGCGCACGCAGCGGGCTCTGCCCGAGCCGGGAACCGGCATCGCTCAGGTCCTGGATCTTCCAGCTGCCACTGCCTGAAGTGACATTGAAGGTCCGCGCCCACTGCACCAGGCGCAGCATGGGCTCGCGCAGCTTGCCGTGTTCCGGCGCGGTCAGCCCAGTGGGCGAGCGGGCCTCGTTGTCCATCAGGATGGCGGACAGCACATAGGCCAGGTCACCGCGTACGCCGACGCCGTTGTTGTCAAACACATTCGCCACCCGCTGCACATAGGCCGTGCTGGGGTTGCTGGTGACCAGGCGCTGGATCAGCTGCTTGCAGACAAATGGCGCCGTGTTGGGGTGATTGAACAGGGTGTCCAGCGCGGTCCTGAGCGCGGTGGCCGCTGGCGTGTTGGCGGGTATGGTGGTGCCCAGGAAGGTCGCCGCCAAGGTGGAGTGATTCGCCTCCGAGACCGTGCGCGTATTCTGCGTCTGGATCATGGGCAGGCGCGTGTAGTGGGTGCTGGGGATGGTGCGCCCGCTGATCACGGTAGGCTGGTTCTGGCGCTGGTCCAGGTTGTAGCCGGTGAACACACGGGCCAGATTGCTGACGTCGCTGGCGGTATAGGTGTTGATCGGGTTGCCGGAGCCGTCGACCTGCTCCGTGCCATTCTGGTTGAGCGCTTTCAACCCGATGGTGAAGAGCTGCATGACCTCGCGCGCGTAGTTCTCGTCAGGCTGGCGGCCGGAAGCGTTTTCCTTCCGATTTCCCTTGGTGTTGAGGTAGTAGCCCATCGCCACGTTCAGCGTGATGGCCTCCAGCAGGTCGCGGTAGTTGCCCAGGCCATGGCGCATCAGCGTGTCCCAGTAGTGGGCGACGATGTGGCTGCGCCATTCGGCTTCGATGCTGTTGAGCGATACGACGAACATTTCGGACAAGGCCAGTGCCATGCGGGCGCGCACAGGCGCCGTGGTGGACATCAGCTGGCTCCAGATCATGAAGTCACAGGGGTAGGAGTTGTCGTAATAGTTGTTGGAGTTGGTCGGATCCCCGTAACCCTGGAAGTTCAGCCAGTCCCACCCGTTGATATAGGAAGCGGCAATCTGGCCCTGCAGCCAGGGAAGGTAGCCCAGCGTACGCACCGAGGCGATGTCGGCGTCGCGGGCCGAAAACTGGGCGTGCAGCAGGAAGCGGGCCGCCTCCTTGTCATCCCCGGCTGCCGTGTAGCTGTAGCCTGCCGACGGCAGCGTCACCGTACGCCCGGCGACGGGCGTGGGCGGGGGGTAGCTCGATCCGCCGCTGCCTCCGCCGCCACCTCCGCAGCCCGCCAGCGCAGCCGCTGCGGCGGCGGCCGCAGCCACGCTGGCCAGCTGAAAGGCGGGCGAGGTCTGCGGTTCAGGCGCCTGCAACTCAGAGGTCTCTGGCCTTGCAGGCGCTTCGGTCACATCGTTGTTCATGAACAGACTCCCTGTCTGGAAAACTGGATTCGTGCCAATTTGCACAAACGGGAGCCTATCCCTTGTCCAGGGGCTTTAGGGGACGGCCTTACAGACATTTACCTCGGCCGAGGACTGAGATCAATGTTGCAATTGCTCATACTTATGTCACGAACAGGCGATGTCCGGTTACGTATGGCGGCACCCGGAGCCTCCCCCCGGCTGGCCCCATACGACTATCATGGTCGGTTTAGTCGAAGTTGCCGCCCTTGAACTCCACTCCTGAAAGTCATCGTCCTCCCGTACTTGCCGAAGAAGGCCAGGGGCGCTATCTGGCCCGTGCCCTGCAGCAGCAGGCCATGCACATTCGTGGGGCACGCACCCATAACCTCAAGAACATCGACCTGGACATCCCGCGCAACCAGCTGGTGGTGATCACCGGGCTCTCGGGTTCGGGCAAGTCCAGCCTGGCTTTCGACACGCTGTATGCGGAAGGCCAGCGCCGTTATGTGGAAAGCCTCTCGACCTACGCGCGCCAGTTCCTGCAGCTGATGGACAAGCCCGACGTGGACCTGATCGAGGGCCTGTCGCCAGCGATTTCCATCGAGCAGAAGGCCACCAGCCACAACCCGCGCTCCACCGTGGGCACGGTGACCGAGATCCACGACTACCTGCGCCTGCTTTACGCACGCGCCGGCACGCCGCATTGCCCCGACCACAATCTGCCGCTGCAGGCGCAGACCGTGAGCCAGATGGTGGACGCTGTGCTGGCCCTGCCGGCCGAGACGCGCCTGATGATCCTGGCACCGCTGGCGCGCCAGAAGAAGGGGGAATTCACCGAGGTCTTCGAGGACATGCAGGCCCAGGGTTATGTGCGCTTTCGCATCGATGGCCAGGCCCTCAACTTCGACGAGCTGCCCACGCTCAAGAAGACCGAGAAACACGACATCGACGTGGTGATCGACCGTCTCAAGGTGCGCGGCGCCGACGAGCCCGAGCAGGCCGCGCTGCGCCAGCGCCTGGCCGAGAGCTTCGAGGCCGCGCTGCGCATCGCCCAGGGCCGCGCCATTGCGCTGGAAACGGGCACGGACACCGAACACATGTTCAACGCGCGTTACGCCTGCCCGCTGTGCCATTACTCGATCAGCGAGCTCGAGCCGCGCCTGTTCTCCTTCAACTCGCCGCAGGGGGCCTGCCCGACCTGCGACGGCATCGGCCAGCAGGAGTTCTTCGATCCGGCGCGGGTGGTGGCCTTCCCCAGCCTGAGCCTGGCCGGTGGCGCCATCAAGGGCTGGGACCGGCGCAACGCCTATTACTACGCCATGCTGGAAAGCCTGGCCAAGCATTACAAGTTCAAGCTTGAAGACCCTTTCGAGGAACTTCCCCTGCCGATCCAGGAAGTTCTGCTGCACGGCTCGGGCGAGGACGAGATCAAGTTCAGCTACGTGATGGACTCGGGCGCCTCCAAGGGTCGCAAGGTCAGCAAGACCCACCCCTTCGAAGGCATCATCCCCAACATGACGCGGCGCTACCGCGAAACCGACTCGGCCCTGGTGCGCGAAGACCTGGCCCGCCTGCGCGGCACCCAACCCTGCCCGGCCTGCGCGGGCACACGCCTGCGACCCGAGGCGCGCCACGTGAAGCTGGGCGAAGATGCGCAGGCCCGCGCGATCTTCGAGGTCAGCCACCTGACCTTGCGCGAATGTTTTGACTACTTCGAGCAGTTGCAGCTGCACGGCGCCAAGGCCGGCATCGCCGACAAGGTGGTGCGCGAAATCCGCCTGCGCCTGAAATTCCTCAATGATGTGGGCCTGAACTACCTGAGCCTGGACCGCAGCGCCGAGACGCTCTCGGGCGGCGAGGCCCAGCGCATCCGCCTGGCCAGCCAGATCGGCAGCGGCCTGACGGGGGTGATGTATGTGCTGGACGAGCCCAGCATCGGCCTGCACCAGCGCGACAACGACCGCCTGATCGAGACGCTGCGGCACCTGCGCGACATCGGCAACAGCGTGCTGGTGGTGGAGCACGACGAGGACATGATGCGCGCGGCCGACCACCTGATCGACATGGGCCCCGGCGCCGGCGTGCACGGCGGCCAGGTGGTGGCCCAGGGCACGTACGAGGAAGTCAAGGCCCACCCGGACTCGCTGACCGGACAGTACCTGGCCGGCACGCTGAAGATCCCCCTGCCCAAACGCCGCACGCCCTGGCTGCCCCTGCGTGGCGAGGCCGAGCCGCGAGCCGCGAAGAAGGGCACGGCGCACACCGAGCTCCAGCGCCTGCAGATCATCGGCGCGACCGGCAACAACCTCAAGAACGTGAGCGTGGATGTCCCCGTGGGCCTGTTCACCTGCGTGACCGGGGTGTCGGGCTCGGGCAAATCCACCCTGGTCAACGACACCCTGTACAAGGCCGTGGCGCGCCAACTCTACCGCGCGCACGACGAACCGTCCCCCGTCAAGGAGATCGAGGGCATCGAGCATTTCGACAAGGTCATCAACGTCGACCAGTCGCCCATCGGCCGCACGCCGCGCTCCAACCCGGCCACCTACACCGGCCTGTTCACCGCCATCCGCGACCTCATGGCCGAGGTGCCGATGGCGCGCGAGCGCGGTTACGGCCCGGGTCGTTTCAGTTTCAACGTGGCCGGCGGCCGCTGCGAAGCCTGCCAGGGCGACGGCATGGTCAAGGTGGAGATGCATTTCCTGCCCGATGTCTACGTGCCCTGCGACGTCTGCCACGGTGCGCGCTACAACCGTGAGACGCTGGAGGTCATGTACAAGGGCAAGAACATCGCCCAGGTGCTGGACCTCACGGTGGAAGCGGCCTTCGTCTTCTTCAAGGCCGTGCCAGCCATCGCACGCAAGCTGCAGACTCTGCTGGACGTGGGCCTGAGCTATGTGAAGCTGGGCCAGAGCGCCACCACCCTTTCTGGCGGCGAAGCCCAGCGCGTGAAACTCGCGCTGGAACTCTCCAAACGCGACACGGGCCGCACGCTCTACATCCTGGACGAACCCACGACGGGTCTGCACTTCGCCGACATCGACCTGCTGCTCAAGGTGCTGCACCAGCTGCGCGACGCAGGCAACACCATCGTCGTGATCGAGCACAACCTGGACGTCATCAAGACGGCCGACTGGCTGATCGACATGGGGCCCGAGGGCGGCGCCGGCGGCGGCACCGTGGTAGGCACGGGCACGCCCGAGGAACTGGCCGCCAACCCTTCTAGCCACACGGGGCGTTATCTCTCCCCTCTGCTCACTGATGCCTAGACAATTTCGATGGGCCTGTCAGGTCATTACACTGTCGATACCCTTACGGATCTTGCCGCATCATGGTTACTCCCGTCACAGCCAATACCTACGGATCCGACGAGACGGGGCTGATCTGTGGTTATCGATTTGATGCGGAAGGTATTGGCACCAGTGTCACGGCGCAGCAGGCCGACCAACTGCTGAAAGCGCCGGACAGCCAGGCGGAGGGTTTCTTGTGGCTGCACTTCAGCCTGTCGAATTCCGCAACCCTGAAGTGGATGCAGGACAATCTGAAGCTGCCCCAGGAGTTTCATGAGATCCTGCGCGACAGCTCCCGATCCACCCGCGTCGAACTCCATGACGACGCCTTGCTGGCGATCATCAACGACGTTCACTACGACTTTTCATTTGACGCGTCGGACATCTCGACCTTGTGGTTCTACGCGAGCCGCCATCTGGTCGTTACGGTACGCTTGCAGGCGCTGAGTTCGATCGACCGCTTGAGGGCCGCCGTCAAGCGTGGCGAGAAACTGCGCACCTCGATCGCTCTCCTCGTCCACCTCATGCAGGACCAGTGCGACGTCCTGACCCACATCGTCCGCACTACCAGCCAGCGTGTCGACACCATTGAAGATCGCCTGCTGGCTGAAAAGGCGGGCACTCAGCGTGCGGGCCTCGGTGCTTTGCGCCGATTGCTGGTTCGGCTACAGCGCTTGCTGGCACCCGAACCGGCCGCCCTGTTCCGGCTTCTGCATCATCCTCCCCTGTGGATCGTCGAGGACGACCTGAGTGATCTGCGCCACTCGACAGAGGAGTTCAACGTGGCTCTGAGCGATATGACGGCCTTGCAGGAACGCATCAAGTTGCTGCAGGAAGAAATTGCTGCCCGGGTTGCCGAGGCGGACAACCGCAGTCTGCGGGTGCTGACGATCGTCACCGTATTGGCGCTGCCAATCAACATGACCGCTGGCCTGCTTGGCATGAATGTGGGTGGCGTGCCCTTTGCCGAAGATCACTATGGCTTCTGGATCGTGGTGGCTTTCGTGATCGCTGTCACCTGGCTGGCAGCCAGGATGGCATTTCGTGACCACAATGACTAAAAGGTGGTCGGCGGTGAGCAAATGAATATGCCGTTTGGTATCAGGGCGCTGCGCGGCCGTACACCGTGACCAACCGCGCGTCTCGCGCTCAGGGGCGCGCTGACTGCAGGGTGGCGCGTGTAGCCTGTGCGGCCCGACGTGCTGCCTCGGCGAAATCGGCGCCCGATGAGGCATAGAGAATGGCCCGCGAGGAGCTCACGACGATAGGCGCCGTGGTATCGCCGCCGCTGCCGCGCCAGCCTGCCTTGACCGTGGCCACGGCGTCACCGCCCTGCGCGCCCACTCCGGGGATCAGCAGAGGCATGGTGGGGGCCACGGCCCGCACACGCTCGATCTCGGCCGGATAGGTGGCACCCACCACCAGACCCAGCTGTCCATTGGTGTTCCACGGCCCTTGCGCCAGGCGCGCGATGTGTTCGTACATCAGGGGCTCGCCCGGCACACTGGCCAGGCGCTGGGCCTGCAGGTCGTCGCCGCCCGGGTTGGAGGTGCGGCACAGCAGGAAGGCGCCCTTGCCGTGGTACTTGAGATAGGGCTGGACAGAATCGAAACCCATGAAGGGCGAAAGCGTGACGGCATCGGCGCCGTAGCGCTCGAAAGCCTCTTTGGCGTACTGCTCGGCCGTGCTGCCGATGTCGCCGCGTTTGGCGTCCAGGATGACCGGCACATTCGGCGAGACTCGGCGTATGTGCGCCATGAGCTTTTCGAGCTGTTCTTCGGCACGATGGGCTGCGAAGTAGGCGATCTGCGGCTTCCAGGCGATCACCTGGTCGGCCGTGGCCTCGACGATGGCGGCGCAGAAGTCATAGATCTTCGAGGCGTCACCCTTGAGCGCGCCGGGAAAGCGGGCCGGCTCCGGGTCCAGGCCCACGCAGAGCATGGAATCGTTTTGGCGCTCGGCCGCGCGCAGCATCTCGAGAAAGGTCATGTGCGTATTGTAAGAAAGGGGCCCGAGGCCCCTTTCTGTACGGCGCTGACCGGGGCTCAGTAAGCCACGGTGAAGCGCTGCTTCACATGGCGTGACAGCTCGATCTCGTCAACGATGGCCACGGCCAGATCCTTGACGCTGATGGTGCCGGGCGCCTCGCCGTTCATCAGCGGTGCTTCTGTGCCCAGGCGGTATTTGCCCGTACGCTCACCCGGCACCAGCAGGATGGGCGGGGACAGGAAGGTCCAGTCCAGCGCTTCTTCCTTACGGATCAGGTTCAGCGCTTCGCGCGCGGCCAGCGCACCCTGCTTGTATTCAGCCGGGAACTGGGGCGTGTCCACGAGCTGCAGGCCCGGGGCCACAAAGAGGCTGCCCGCACCGCCCACCACCAGCAGGCGGCGCACACCCGAGGCGCGCACGCCAGCGTAGATGGCGCGGGTGCCCTTGAGGAACTGGTCATGGATATCGGGCACGGTCCAGCCCGGGTTGTAGGCGCTGAGCACGGCATCGTGGCCGGCCACGGCGCGACCGACCTGTTCCGCCTGCTGGGCATCGGCCTGCACGACCGTCAGGCCCGGGCGCGGGGCCAGCTTGCCGGGGGTGCGCGCCAGCACCGTGACCTGGTGGCCGCGCTGCAGCAGTTCTTCGAGCAGGGCCGAGCCGACAAAGCCGGTGGCACCGATCAGGGCGATTTTCATGATGACTTCCTCATCTGCGAGTTGTGAAGCCCTTAGCTTAAAAACTTGTCAATTCGGGCACTAGACCCATAATCCGACCTAGTTATTTAAGCTGCACTTCACAATGGACGATCTCAAGCGCATGGCCGTCTTTGCCACCGTGGTGCAACACGGCTCCATGAGCGGGGCCGCGCGGGCCCTGGGGTTGAGCACTTCGGCGGTGAGCCAGCAGGTGCGGCAGCTGGAGCGCGACGGCGGGGTCACCCTGCTGCACCGCTCCACGCGCAAGCTGGTGCTCACCGAGGCCGGCCAGCGTTACCACGCCCTGTGCGCGGCCATGTGGACGGCCGCCGAGCAGGCGCGCGCCGAGCTGGCCGCCAGCCGCGCCGAACCCAGCGGGGAGTTGCGCCTGTCGGCACCCGTGGGGTTTGCGCGCCATATCGCGCCCGCGCTGGGTCCCCTGCTGGGCGCCCACCCGGCCTTGCGCCTGCGCCTGCTGGTGGACGATGCCTTCATCGACCTGATCCAGGAGCGCATCGACCTGGCCATCCGTTTCGGGCGCCTGGCCGATTCGAGCTGGGTGGCCCAGCGCCTGGGTCGCATGCAGTGGTGGTTGTGCGCGGCACCGGCCTGGGTGGCACAGCACGGTGGCCTGCCCACCCACCCGGACGCACTGTTGACCCAGGGCTGGCTGGGCTTCGACCGCGGACTCAACAGCCTGCAACTGGAGGTGCGCAGCCCCCAGGACGAGGCCCGCACGCTGCGCGTGTCGACGCGCATCGCCAGCAACAACCAGCTCTCGATCCAGCAGATGTGCGAGGCCGGGCTGGGCCCGGCCCTGCTGGGCAGCATGGACGTGCAGGAGGCACTGCAGGCAGGGCGCCTGCAACGGCTGCTGCCCGACTGGGATTTCGGCGCGCTGGACCTCTGGGCCGTCACGCCGCAGCGGGATGCACAGCCGGCCAAGGTACGGCTGGCGATTGCTGCGCTGGGTCAATACCTGCGCAGCCTGCCCGGAGTGCAGTACTGAGCTTGCGCCGTGGATTCAGAGGTCCAGGACGAGCTGCGGCGTCTTGCTGCGCGAGCAGCAGGGGGTGAACTGGTCGTTGGCGGCCTGCTCCTCGGGGGTGAGGTAGCTGTCCTTGTGGTCCGGCACGCCTTCCAGCACGCGGGTGAGGCAGGTGCCGCAGACACCCTGCTCGCAGGACATCATGATGTCCACGCCGGCCGCGGCCAGGGCCTGGGCCACGGTCTGGTCCTTGGGGACCATGACGATGCGGCCCGAGCTGGCCAGCTTGATCTCGAAGCTGGCGTCGCTGTCGGACTTGGCCACTTCGGCACCGAAGAACTCGTAGTGCAGCTGGCTCTCGGGCCAGCCGGCGGCGCGCGCCGTGCCCAGCACGGCGTCCATATAACCCTTGGGGCCGCAGACGTAGAGATGGGTACCGGCTTGGGGCGGGGCAAGCAGGGCCTTGAGGTCCAGCTTCTGCACTGCGTCGCCGTTGTCGTAGTGGAAGTGCACGCGTGCAGCGAAGGCCGAAGCTGCGATGCGGTCGCGAAAAGCCGTGCGCTCCGGCGCGCGGGTGGCGTAGTGCATCTCGAAGTCGGCGCCGGTCATGGCCAGGCGCTCGGCCATGCACAGGATGGGGGTGACGCCGATGCCGCCAGCCAGCAGCAGGTGCTTCTTCGCCTCATGCGCCAGGCCAAAATGGTTGCGCGGCGCGCTGATGGTCAGCACGTCGCCTTCATTGAGGCGGTCGTGCACGGCCAAGGAGCCGCCGCGCGACGACGGGTCGCGCAGCACGCCGATCAGGTAGCGGTGTGTCTCGGTCGGGTCATTGCACAGGGAGTACTGGCGGGTGATGCCCTGGGGCAGCATCAGGTCCACATGCGAACCGGCCGAAAATGCTGGCAGCGCGCGGCCATCGGTGGCCACCAGTTCCAGGGTGACGATGTCCAGCGCTTCCTGCGCCTTGCGCGCCACGCGCACCTGCAATGTCGGGGCCGTGCTCATGGTCTTCTTCAGGCCGTGGCCGTTGCGGCCGGGCTGGCCTGCTCTGCCGCCAGGAGGCGGTCGATGATCTTGCGCGACTGCACGCCGCCCGCGTCGATATTGAGCATGAGCAGCTGGCGCTCGGGCCAGGTCAGCAGGTTCTTCTGCTGGCGCTCCAGCATCTCCAGGTCCTCGGCAAAGATCTTGCCCTGGCCTTCACGGATGGTCGCCGTCAGCGCCTTGTCCTTGGGATTGAACTTGCGCGCCATGCCCCAGAAGTAGTGGATGGAGGTGTCGGTCTCGGGCGTGATGAAGTCCACCACCACGCTGTAGGCCTTCTTGTCGTTGGGCGCGTCGTAGCCGCCATGGCCTTGCAGGGCCACACCCACCTCGATCATCACGTGGCTGGGCGGGCTGAAGCGGCAGATCTGCCAACGGTCCACCAGCTGGTCGTCGGGCAGGTGGTTGCCGCGCAACGCGGCCTTCCAGAAAGGCGGGGGTTCGATGCCCGCCATGAAACGGCTGGTCACCACCTCGTCGCCGTTGACCGTGGTCTTGCAGGGCGTCTCGTCGATTTCCTTCTGGCCGATGGAGGTGGCGTGCACATAGGTCTCATGGGTGAGGTCCATCAGGTTGTCGATCATGAGGCGGTAGTCGCAGGCGATGTGGTACAGGCCACCGCCATAGGCCCACTCGGGGTTGTCATACCACTCCAGCACGGGGATCCTGGCTTCGTCCGCCTGGGCCGCGTCACCGGGCCAGACCCAGATGAAACCGTAGCGCTCCACCACGGGGTAGACCTGGATGGCCGGGAAACCGCGCACGCGCTGGCCCGGCATGTGGATGGTCTTGCCGTCACAACCCATTTCCAGGCCGTGGTAACCGCAGACCAGCTTGCCTTCGCAGACATAACCCAGGGACAGGGGGGCGCCGCGGTGCGGACAGAAGTCCTGCACAGCCGCGACCTTGTTCTCCAGGCCGCGGTAGAAGACGATGCGCTCGTTGCAGACCGTGCGTCCCAGGGGCTTTTCGTCGATCTCGTTGGACGCGGCAGCGACGTACCAGGTGTTTTTCGGGAACATGGGGGCTCCTCCAGGGAATTAAAAATAGGCGGATTTATTCATTCCGCATACTGAATGTCATTCATTGTACTGAATGACCTTTCCCTGTCAAACCCCCAAACCCCGGGGTTTCCCTGATATGGCGCCGCCTTGCGCTCAGCGGCCGGGCCGGGTTTCAGGCCTTGGCAGCCAGGCGCAGCTTGCGGTCCTCGGTCTGGTTCTGGCGGTCGTAGAGGTGGACGAACTTGCGCAGCAGGCGCATGAACTCCTGCTGCTCGGCCGGCTCCAAGCTGTCCATCATGCCGTGGTAGAGCACATCCACGCCAGGTTTGAGCTCCAGCAGGACCTCCTCGCCTTCCGGGGTCAGGGAGAGACGGCGCTGGCGCCGCGGCAGCACTTCGCGCAGGATCCAGCCCTTGGTCTCCAGGCGCGCGGCGATGTCGGCGGTGGTGGAGGTGTCCAGCGCAATCAGCTGCGCCAGCGTGACCTGGTCGATGCCGGGCGTCTCATGCAGGGTGCGCAGGATGGCGTACTGGATGGGGGTGACATGGCGGCCATGCACCTCGTGGAACTTGGACACGGCGATCTGCTGCGCGCGGCGGATCAGGTGGCCGGGTTCATCGTAGAGCTCGATGGAGAGGGGAGCGTCGGCAGTCTTGTTGTTCATGGCGGAAAAGACGGGATTCGGTGCTGAGAACGGATTGTGCTTCAAGCCGAACCAATTCCGACAAATTCTGCTGTGCCGTCATGTGGCAAGACCTGATACATCGCCCCGGGCGGGCCACATGCAGGCCCACGCCCCGCCGGCAGGCGCGGCGCCCGGATCAGCGCCCGGCCGGATCCTGGGCCAGCCAGGTCTGCAGCTGGGCCTTCCACCATTTGGCCTGGCCCGTGGTGCCGTGGCCGCGCGTGTCGGGACTGGCGGGGATCAGGTAGAGGCTGCCGTTCTTCACGCGCTTGAGCTCGCGCTCCATGATGCCAAGCTCGGGCGGGTTGCGTTCGTCATCGGCGGCATTGATGGCCAGCAGGCGGGCGCGGATGGCCTCGAGCCTGGGGGCCGGGTTGTAGTCGCGCAGGGCATCGAACTGGTAGAGGATGTCGTTCGCATCGCTCGTTGACCCCTTGGCCAGCTGGTCGGTGACGTACTGGTCCGCCTTCTCGCGCGTCGGTGCGATCTGGTGCAGGCCCTGGTTGCCCCCCAGCGTGGCCACGCTGAAATACAGCTGGGCGACCTGCAGCCCGCGCGGCTGGCGCGTGTAGTTGCCCTTGTTCCACTCAGGGTCGAGCTTGATGACTTCCATCAGCATGCGACGCGTCATCCAGTTGCGCCCGGCCACCTCCACCGGCATGGAGGCCATGGGCACGAGGTTGCGCATGGCGTCCGGGTACATGACACCCCACAGCCAGGTGTGCATGCCGCCCATGGAGTTGCCCAGAACCAGCTTGAACTGCTTGACCCCCAGGTGCTCGGTCACCAACGCGTGCTGGGCCCGCACCATGTCCTCGTAGTTGTACTTCGGGAAAGCCATGCGCAGGCCGTCCGAGGGCTTGGCAGAACCGCCCGCGCCGATGGCGTCCGGCAGGATGATGTAGTGGCGCGCGGCGTCAAGCGGCTGCCCGGGCCCGAACAGTTCACCCGCAAAACCCGGGCTGAGCATGCCCCGGCCCGAACCGCCGGTCCCGTGCAGGATCAGCACCGGTTCGCCCGTGGGTTCACCTACCGTGTGGTAGTTCAGTTTCAACTCCGGCATCACCTCGCCGGTGTTGAAGCGGAAGTTCTTGAGGGTCCAGCTGCCAGCCTTGGGCGCCGGGTAGAGTCGGCCGCCCACAGCGGCGCGGCCAGGGTCAGCAGCAAGAGCATCAGCCCCCGCCGAATGTTCAGAAAACCTGTGCTTGTCATGTCTGTCTCCTCTGTTATGAATTTATTCCCAGTGAAACTTGTGCAGCAAACGGTGCAGGACGGGCGCAAGCACCAGGGCCGTGGCGGCGATGAACACCAAGCCAGCATACAGCGCATAACAACCCGCGAAAAACTTGCCCCCGGCCGTGACCGGCAGGTGGACCGGCCCCATGCCCCCCAGCAGCATGGCGGCATTGAGAAAGGCGTCCAGCCAGGGGAGCTGTTCGAAATACACATAACCGGCCATCCCGGCCAGCAGGGAGAGCGCCAACAGGGCCAGCACCAGGGCAAGATGAAGCAGGAGCCGCCGCACGAAACTGGCGTGCGGCAGGGGCGCTTCTTTTCTGGATTCGTACATGGCTTCTACACTCCTGCTGTCGTCACGAAGCCCGCCCAGCGGGTCACTTACCCCGCCTCGGAATCTCAGCGCGGTGTGCTCAGCTGCCCCTGCTGGGGCACGGAAGGCGGCACGGGCACAGTGCCATCCTGCATCTCGCGCGCGCCGTCCACGAAATACTCGGTCTCGCCGAAACAGGTGGTCGGGATGAACTTGTGCTGGCGGTAGTGCAGCACCACGCGCTTGCCTGCCAGGGCATTGATCTGCTGCGCGACGGCATCGTCGCGTACCGTGAACTCGAACTTGTCGGGAATGGCGCCGGGCATGGTGACCATGGCAATCTCGCCCTCCCAGGTCTTGCACAGCCAGCCCTTGTTGGAGAACTTCTGCACGTAACCTGCGCGTTCGCCGTCGGCGTAGCTCCACTGCAACGCAATCCACACCCAGGCGATGACCAGCAGGACCAGGATGGCCAGGAAGGTGAGCAGCAGGCGTATCAGTTTGTCTTTCATCTGGGTTCTCCCTTTTTCACAATTCAGATCACCGTGGCGGCGCGCATCACGTCCGCGGCCAGGCAGAGGTCGGCCCAGCTCTTGGCCTTGTCCTGCGGCGTGCGCAGCAGGTAGGCCGGGTGGTAACTCACGATGACCGGCACGCCTTCGTAGCGGTGCACCTGGCCGCGCAGCTTGCCCAAGGGCATGGTCGCCACATCGGGCACGCTGGACGCCAGCAGGGACTGCGCGGCAAAACGGCCCAGGGCCAAGATGACCTGCGGCTGCTGCAGCGCGACCTGGCGGCGCAGATAGGGCTCGCACTGCAACACCTCTTCGGGCTGCGGATTGCGGTTGGCCGGCGGGCGGCACTTGAGCACGTTGGCGATGTAGACGCCCTGCTCGCCCTGCCCCTGGCGATTCAGGCCGATGGCCTTGAGCATATTGTCCAGCAGCAGACCGGCCTGGCCGACAAAGGGTTCGCCCTGGAGATCCTCGTTCTCACCCGGCGCCTCGCCCACCACCAACCAGCGGGCCTGCGTATCTCCGACACCGAACACCGTGTTCTTGCGGCTCTTGCACAGGCCGCAGGCCTGGCAGCCGGCCACGGCCTGCTCCAGCACCCCCCAGTCCATGCCCGCAATCTCGGCCGGCAAAGCACGAGGTGCAGCAACCAAGGCAGGCGCAGCCACCGTCGTGGCCGGGCGTGCCACGGCCACGCGGGCCGCCGGCAAGGCGGCCTCCCCCCCTGGAGGGGGGCTGGGGGGAGCGTCGTCAACAACCCCCATGGGGACCGCAGGTCCCCAGACCGTCACTCCCATCTCTTTCAGCATGGCGCGCTGGCGCGTATCCAGTTGCAGACTCATAAGCCCATCTTACAGACGCAGGCTCATGACCACCGCGTCCTCACGCTGGCCATGGCCGGCCGGGTAGTAGTTCTTGCGCAGGCCGACGCGGCGGTAGCCGTGCGACTCGTAGACGGCGATGGCCCGCGTATTGCCCACGCGCACTTCCAGCCACAGCCACTGCGCGCCCAACCCGCGTGCCCAGATCGCCATGGCGTCGAGCATGACGCGCCCCCAGCCCTGACGCTGGTAGTCGGGCGCCACGGTGAGGTTGAGCAGGTGCACCTCGTCCACGCCCTGCATGGCCACGTAATAACCCAGCAGCACGTCGTCGGCCATCAGCACCCGGGCGTGGTAACCCGTGCGCAGCGCGTCCATGAAATTGCCCCTAGTCCAGGGATGCGGATAGGCCCGTTGCTCGATCTGCAGGAGCTGTTCGAGCCGCGCAGTTTCCAGCGGCTCGAAGCGGGCTTCGACGGGTTCGAGAACAGCACTCATCAGAGGTCTTCGGGCTAACGGCTCGCCTTGGCGGCGGCGCGCTCTTCTGTGGTCAGGGCCACTTTATCGCGGATGTAGCGCGGCAGGGCATGGTCCGCGGCCACGGCGTTGCCCTCGGCCAACAGGGCCGGCGCCAGGCGCAGCATGGCACCGGCCGTGGGCAGGGCCTGCCAGCAGGGAATGTCTGAGGGAATCTGCAGGCGCTCGCCGTATTCGGCGAACACATTGCCGGCCAGGGCCCGGGCATCACCCAGCAGCAGCTGTTCGGGCTTGAGCAGGCTGAAGTCGGCCTGTTGCACCCAGCGGCCCTGCGCATAGGCATAGGGCGCCGCATAGAGTTCGCCCATGCGCGCGTCGAGCAGGGCCAGCAGGCGCAGGCTCTGCTGCTGGGGCGCCTGCTGCGCACGCGCTTCCTCGGCCACGGCCAGCAGGGTGTCCACGGGCAAGAGTGGCACGCCCGCGCCAAAACCCAGGCCCTGCGCCACGGCACAGGCGGTACGCAGGCCGGTGAAGGAACCTGGCCCGCAGCCGAAGGCGATGGCGTCGAGTTCCTCAAACTTGAGTTCCGCTTCGGCCATCAGGGTCTCGATGGCCGGGATCAGCGCGCTGGAGGCCTGGGCGCCACCGGCCCCGGTGTGCAACCAGGCTCGTGGCGAACCGTCGACCAGGCGCGTGACGGCGATCGAGATCAGCTCGGTGCTGGTGTCGAAGGCGAGCAGTTTCATAGGGTCTTGCGCACCCCGAAGGTGATGCCCACCGTCACCAGCACCAGGCCGGCCAGCAGGTTCCAGTACAGCGGCTCACCCAGGAAGATCACCGCGCCCAGGGCCGAGAGCCCGGGCACCAGCGCCGTGATCATGGTGGAACGCACGGGGCCGAAGTATTCGATCATGCGCACGAAGGTGATGCCCGAGATCACCACCGAGCCCAGGCCCTGGAACACCACCTGGAAGAGCAGTTCCGGCCAGGGCGCGCTCGCGATATGGCTCTCGATGGCCCCCAGGCCCAGCAGCAGCGCGTAAAAAGGCAGGTAGCTGAACAAGGCAAACACCGTGATTGCCGTGGTGGCACGCACGGCGTCCAGGCCGTGGCGGCGGGTCAGCACGCTGTAGCTGGCCCAGCTGAAGGCCGCGCTCATGAAGAGCAGGTCGCCTTTCCAGACTTCGCCCCCCTCGAAAGCCTGCAAGAGGCTGGCCCCGCCGACCAGCAGATCGCCGCCCACGATGCAGGCCAGGCCGGCCACCCGCGCGGGCGTGATGCGTGTGCCCAGCACCAGCAGGGCCAGCAGCGTGGTCCACAGCGGCAGGCTGCCCGGCATGAGCACCGAGGCATGGGCGGCCGGCGCATAGAAGAAACCCGCATAGGCCAGCAGCGCATAACCAAAGCCACCAAACAGGCCGCAGGCCGCGGTGACCTTCAATCCCAAGGGCGAGAGGCCGAAGAACGAAGAGTCGGCGCCACCCTGTGCGCGGTCACGCCGCACCAGCCACCAGCCCAGAGGCAGCAGTACGATGCTCGCGCCGATCACGCGCGCCAGCGCGATGTCGAAGGGCCCCAATGAACCCCGGGCCGAAGCCCGGGCGATGACGATGAAGGCGGTCCAGATACCGACGGTGATGACCGCCGCCGTGATACCCAGGGTGCGAGGCGACAGGCCCTTGAGAAAATGCATGCCCGCATTATCGGGGGCGGCGTGAACAGGCTCTAAACTCGGCGCCATGTCCCTGCTCCGCACGTCCCTTTTGCTGGCCGGCCTGGCGCTGCTGGCCGGCCCCGCCACCGCCCAGGCACGCGAAACCGCCCTGCCGCCCACCGTGGTGAAGGCGCTGGCCCGCGCCAAGGTGCCGGCCGAGGCCGTGAGTCTGGTGGTCGAGGAGGTCGGCAACAACGCTGCTCCGCTGCTCAGCCACCGTGCCGGCGCAGCCATGAACCCGGCCTCGGTGATGAAACTGGTCACCACCCTGGCGGCGCTGGAAACCCTGGGACCAACCTGGACCTGGGCCACACCGGTGTATGTGGAAGGCGCGGCGCGCGAAGGCACGCTCTACGGCAACCTCTACATCAAGGGCCAGGGCGACCCCAAGCTGGTGGTCGAACGCCTGTGGTTGCTGATGCGGCGCGTGCAGGGCCTGGACATCCGCAACATCGCGGGCGACATCGTGCTTGACCGCAGCGCCTTCGAGACCGTGGCGGTGGACCCGGCCGAGTTCGACGGCGAGCCCCTGCGCCCCTACAACGCCGCGCCCGATGCACTGCTGCTGAACTTCAAGTCGGTGCTTTTGACCTTCGTGCCCAACCGGACCGACAACACCGCCCATCTGCAGGTCGAGCCGCCGCTGGCCGGCGTGTCCTGGCCCAGCCATGTGTCGCTGCGTGACAGCGAGTGCAATGACTACCGCAGCGCGCTGCGCGCCGATTTTTCCGACCCGGTGCAGCCGCGCTTTGCAGGCCGTTACCCGGCCGGCTGCGGCGAGAAGGTCTGGCCTCTGGCCTATGCCGATCCGGCCAGTTACGGCCCGCGCGCCATCGAGGGCATGTGGCGCGCCATCGGTGGGCAGTTGCAGGGGCGGGTGCGCTACGGGTCGGTGCCCGAAGGCCTGGCGCCGGCCTTTGCACTGGAGTCACCGCCCCTGGCCGAGGTCGTGCGCGACATCAACAAGTACAGCAACAACGTGATGACCCAGCAGCTCTTCCTCACGCTGAGCCTGCAACAGCAGGGCAAGGGCACGCTGGCCGGTTCGCGCGAGCTGCTGCAGGACTGGTGGCGCCAGCGTTTCGGCGCCAGCGAGGTACCGCAGATCGCCAACGGCTCGGGCCTGTCGCGCGAGGACCGCATGAGCGCCGCGGCCCTGGCCCGCCTGCTGCAATACGCCTGGGCCTCGCCGCTGATGCCCGAGCTCATGAGCTCCCTGCCCATCAGCGGCCTGGACGGCACGCTGCGGCCCAGCCGCTGGCGCGCCCAGGGCCAGGCCCACCTGAAGACCGGCAGCCTGCGCGACGTGGCCTCGGTCGCGGGCATCGTGCACGCCGAGGGCGGGCGGCGTTATGTGCTGGTGGCCCTGGTCAACCACCCCAACGCCCATGCCGTGCGCCCGGCCATGGAAGCCCTGGTCGAATGGACGGCCCGGTTGCCCCAGAGCCGGAAGAAAAAAACCGACTGAACCCGACGATCCCGGAAACACACCGCCATGGACGACCTGATCGGCTACCTTGCCGCCAGCCTGACCACCCTGAGCTTTCTGCCCCAGGCCCTGCACACCTTTCGCACGCGCGACGTCAGCGGCATTTCCCTGGGCATGTACGGCATGTTCGCCACCGGCGTGGCGCTGTGGCTGGTCTACGGCCTGCTGCTGGGCGCCTGGCCCATCGTGGTGGCCAACGCGGTCACGCTGGCCCTGGCCCTGGCCATCCTGGTGATGAAGCTGCGCTACCGCTGAGGCTCAGCTCGCGGCGGCGCGGCTCAGTCGGTCGCGCACGCCTTCCCAATCCGAGGACTCGGGGGGGGTCTCGACCCAGATCAGGTTCACACCCTGGGCATCGAAATCACGCAGCACGGCAAACAGCTGCTGCGCCGCGGCGGCCGCGTCGTCGGGCATGCGGCGGTACAGCACTTTGGGCGATGGCACCCGCAGCATGCTGCGCGCGTAGACGGCGATGGCAGCACCGCCGAAATCCCGGCCCAGTACATCGAGTGCCGTCTGCAAGGCCTTGCCATCCATGAGCCTCAGCTTGGCATTCGGCGCATAGTGCGCCTCCAGCGTGCCGGAAGCGCGCGGGGCAGGTGCCACCAGCTCGTCCTTGTCCAGCAGACGCTGACCACCTACCGCCTGCACCTGTTCACGCGTGATACGACCCGGGCGCAGCAGCACGGGCGCACCACGCGTGCAGTCGATGATGGTGGACTCGATGCCGACCTCGCAGGAGCCGCCGTCCAGAATCAGCAGGCTGTCGCCGAACTCGCCCTGTACATGCCGGGCCGTGGTCGGGCTGACGCGGCCGAACTGGTTGGCGCTGGGCGCCGCCACGCCGTGCACACCCAGCTCACGGGCCGCCAGCAGCAGGGCCTGGGCCACGGGGTGCGACGGACAGCGCAGGCCGATGGAGTCCTGCCCGCCGGCGGCGGCCGCACCCACCTCGGGGCGGCGCGGCAGGATCAGGGTCAGCGGGCCCGGCCAGAAGGCCTGCATGAGCTTTTGGGCGAAGGCCGGCACCTCGGCCGCGAAGTGGTCCACACCCCCGGCATCGGCCACGTGCACGATCAGCGGGTGGTCGCTGGGCCGGCCCTTGGCGGCAAAGATCTTCGCCACGGCGGCATCGCTGGCTGCGTCGGCCGCCAGGCCGTAGACCGTTTCGGTGGGCAGGCCCACCAGTTCACCGGCACGCAGGGCCTGCGCCGCGGCGCTGACCGAAGCAGCTTCCCGTCCGTCGAGGATCATGGCAGGCCGTCCCTAGAAGGGCTCGATGCCGAGCAGCTTGGCTGCTGCGAGTGCGGTGGCACGCACCTCATCCACCGTCTTGCCGGTGATGTTGAGGTGGCCCATCTTGCGGCCCGGCTTGGCATCGAGCTTGCCGTAGAGATGCAGGTGCGTGCCGGGCAGGGCCAGCACGGCGTCCCAGGGCGGCACGCCCTTGTAAGCGGTCCAGATGTCACCCAGCAGGTTGAGCATGATGCTGGGACTGTGCAGGCGCGGTTGCACCAGGGGCAGGCCGGCCAGGGTGCGCACCTGCAGGTCGAACTGCGAGTGGTCGCAGGCGTCCATGCTGTAGTGGCCGCTGTTGTGCGGGCGCGGGGCCATCTCGTTGACCACCAGCGAGCCGTCCTGCAGCAGGAAGAACTCGACGCAGAGCACGCCCACGTACTGCAGGCCCTCGGCGATCGACCTGGTGGCGGCGATGGCCTGCGCGGCAAGCGCGGGCGGCACGTTGCCCTCGTACACCTCGGTCACGGCCAGGATGCCCTCGCGGTGCAGATTGCGTTGCACAGGGAAGTTGACCATCTGGCCGTCGGCGCCGCGGGCCACGATGACCGAGCACTCGGCCGCCAGCGGCAGCATCTTTTCCAGCACGCATGGCACCTGCGTGAGCTCGCCCCAGGCAGCGGCCAGCTCGGCGCGCGTTTTCACGCGCATCTGGCCCTTGCCGTCGTAACCCATGCGCGCCGTCTTGAGGATGCCCGGCAGCAAGGCATCGGGTACTGCGGCCAGCTGCGCAGCCGTTTCAATCACCGCGTTGGCTGCCACCGGCACACCGCAGCGCGTGAAATGCGCCTTCTCCTGCGCGCGGTCCTGGGCAATGGCCACGGCGTCGGCACCGGGCGCCACCGGACGCTGCGCGCCCAGGGTGCGCAGGGCCGGCGCGGGCACGTTCTCGAATTCGGTGGTGACGGCGGCGCTGCACTGGATCAGCCGGGCCAGGCCCTGCTCGTCGAGGTAGGCGGTCTGGATGTGGTGATGGCTGACCAGCCCGGCAGGGCTGTTCACATCCGGGTCGAGCACGGCGGTGAAATAACCCATGCGCTGGGCGGCGTGCACGAACATGCGGCCCAGCTGGCCGCCGCCCATCACGCCGAGCGTGGCGGGCTGACCGTTGACCAGGGTGCCCGGAAGGATGGCCCCCTTCATATGGCGGGGGGCAGGCTCATGCCGCGCGCGGTGGCGGTCTGCTCCGCGCGATAGGCTTCCAGCTTCACGCGCAGGGCCGGGTCTTCGTTGGCCAGCATGGCCACGGCGAACAGCGCCGCATTGGCGGCACCACCGCCGCCGATGGCGAAGGTGGCCACCGGGATGCCCTTGGGCATCTGCACGATGCTGTGCAGGGAATCCACTCCCTGCAGGTGCTTGCTGGGCACCGGGACGCCCAGCACCGGCACCGTGGTCTTGGCCGCCAGCATGCCCGGCAGATGCGCCGCGCCGCCGGCACCGGCGATGATGGCCTTGAGGCCGCGACCGGCCGCGCTCTCGGCATAGGCGAACATGTCATCGGGCATTCGGTGCGCCGACACGACCTTGGCTTCGTGACCGATGCCAAAGTGGTGGAGAATCTGGACTGCCTGTTGCATGGTGTCCCAGTCGGAGCTGGAGCCCATGACGACGCCGATGAGTGTTTTCATCCCCCGAATTTTACTTTCCCGTCCCGGATCGCCCCAAATGATCGATATCACCACCGAAAACTTCGAAACCGAGGTCGTCAACGCCTCCCTGTCCGTGCCCGTGTTGGTGGACTTCTGGGCCCCCTGGTGCGGCCCCTGCAAGTCGCTGAGCCCCATCCTGGAGAAGCTGGAAACCGCCTACGCAGGCCGTTTTGTGCTGGCCAAGATCAACTCCGACGAACAGCAGGAGCTGGCCGGTGCCTTTGGTATCCGCAGCATCCCGACCTGCATCCTGATGATGGGCGGCAAGCCCGTGGACGGCTTCATGGGCGCCCTGCCCGAAGGCAAGCTGCGCGAGTTCCTGGACAAGCACCTGCCGGGTGAGGGCCAGCTGGAGGCGCCGGCCGAAGTCGACGCGGCGCAGGAAGCCCTGGCCTCGGGTGACATCGCCAGCGCCATTGCCCGCATGAACGAGGCCCTGTTGGCCGAACCGGCCAACGATGAGCTGCGTTACGACTATGTCAAGCTGCTGATCGGCACCGGTCACCTGGCCGAGGCGGCCGGCGCCATGGCCCCGGCCCTGGCCCAGATCCCGGTGCCGCTGCGTTTCGAGGCCTTGCAGCAATGGCTCAATGCGCTGGAGTTCGTCAGCACCGACCCGCGCGGACGCTGGCCGCTGGGGAAGTTCGACGAATTGATCGCGGCCAACAAGCGTGACTTTGAAGCCCGCTTCGCCAAGGCCCGCCTGCTGATGGTGGCCAATGACTGGGTCGGTGCGCTGGACGAGCTGCTGGAGATCATCATGCGCGACAAGAAGTGGGACGGCGAAGCCCCGCGCAAGACTTTCATCGGCATCCTCGAGCTGCTGACGCCCCCAAAGCCCAAGGCGCCCGGCCCCGATGCCGGCGGCAAGAGCGCTGGCGGCATCGAGTTGGCCGGCCACGCCACGGTGGAGCAGGACGAGCAGGCGGCCCTGGTCTCCGCCTACCGGCGCAAGCTCAGCATGGCCCTGAACTGAAAAACCCGGCCTCCAACCAAAACGGCACCAGCGGGTGCCGTTTTTTATTGGGCCGCCTTGCCGGTGCTCAGGCCGTGAGCCGGGTCAGCGCCTCGCGGTACTTGGCCGCGGTCTTCTCGATCACCTCCTGCGGCAGTTTCGGTGCCGGTGCTTTCTTGCCCCAGGGTTTACCGTTCACGGTGGCCGTCTCCAGCCAGTCGCGCAGGAACTGCTTGTCGTAACTGGGCGGGTTGGCCCCTTCCTTGTAGCCCTCCACCGGCCAGTAACGCGAGGAATCGGGCGTGAGCACCTCATCCATCAGCACCAGCTTGCCCCGGGGGTCCAGACCGAATTCGAACTTGGTGTCCGCAATGATGATGCCCTTCTTCAGGGCGATCTCGCTGGCAGCCTTGTAGATGGCGATCGAGATGTCACGGATCTGGGCGGCCAACTCGGGGCCGATCATCTGCACGGTTTTCTCGAAGGTGATGTTCTCGTCGTGCTCGCCGACCTCGGCCTTGGCCGCGGGTGTGTAGATGGGCTCGGGCAGCTTGCTGGCGTTCTTCAGACCGGCCGGCAGCTTGACGCCGCAGACGGACTGGCTGGCTTGGTACTCGGCCCAGCCGCTGCCGGCGAGATAACCACGCACCACGGCTTCCACGGGGATGGGCTTGAGTCGCTGGACCAGCATGGCACGGCCGCGCACCTGCGCCACCTCGGTGGGTGTGACCACGCTCTCGGGCGCGGCACCGGTCAGGTGGTTGGGGCAGATGTGGCCCAGCTTGTCGAACCAGAACAGGGCCATTTTCGTGAGCAGCTCCCCCTTGCCGGGGATGGGTTCGCCCATGATGACGTCGAAGGCGCTGATGCGGTCGGAAGCCACCATGAGGATGCGGTCCTCGCCCACGGCGTAGTTGTCGCGCACCTTGCCGCGTGCCAGCAGGGGCAGGGAGGTGATGGAAGAGGTGTGCAGGGCGTGGGTCATGTGCGGCTCTGAAAAACAAAAGCCCGGCGCGATGACGCCGGGCCCGTGATTATCGCAAGTTCGCGATCGAAGGCTTAGTTCACCAGCTGGGCCAGCTCGCCCTTGGCGTACTTGCTCGCCATGATCTGCAGGGTTGCGCCCTTGACCTTGGCACCCTGGCCTTCGCAGCCGAACTCCAGATAGCGGGCCTTGCAGACCTGCTTCGCGGCTTCGCGCGCCGGCTTGAGCCACTCACGCGCGTCGAACTTGTCCGGGTTCTCGGCCAGGAACTTGCGCACCGCACCCGTCATGGCCAGGCGGATGTCGGTGTCGATGTTGATCTTGCGCACGCCATGCTTGATGGCTTCCTGGATTTCCTTGACGGGCACGCCGTAGGTTTCCTTCATCTTGCCGCCGTACTGGTTGATGATGGCCAGCAGTTCCTGCGGCACGGAGGAGGAACCGTGCATCACGAGGTGCGTGTTGGGAATGCGCTTGTGGATTTCCTTGACGCGGCTGATGGCCAGGATGTCACCGGTGGGCGGACGGCTGAACTTGTAGGCGCCGTGGCTGGTGCCGATGGCAATCGCCAGGGCGTCGAGCTGGGTGGCCTTGACGAACTGGGCGGCCTCCTCGGGGTCGGTCAGCATCTGGCTATGGTCCAGCTTGCCTTCGGCGCCGATGCCGTCTTCCTCGCCGGCGTCGCCGGTTTCCAGGTTGCCCAGGCAGCCGAGTTCGCCTTCGACCGTTACCCCGACCTTGTGCGCCATGTCCACGACCTTGCGCGTCACGTCCACGTTGTAGCTGAAATCGGCCGGAGTCTTGCCGTCTTCCTTGAGCGAGCCGTCCATCATGACTGAGCCGAAACCGAGGTCGATGGCGCCCTGGCAGATCAGCGGGGTCTGGCCGTGGTCCTGGTGCATGACCAGGGGGATGTTGGGATAGGCCTCGACGGCCGCCTGGATCAGATGCTTGATGAAGGCCTCACCGGCGTACTTGCGCGCGCCGGCGCTGGCCTGCAGGATCACCGGGGCGCCGGTTTCCTTGGCCGCCTCCATGACGGCCTGGACCTGTTCGAGGTTGTTGACGTTAAAAGCCGGAATGCCGTAGCCGTTGGCTGCTGCATGGTCCAGCAGCTCGCGCATCGAAACGAGTGCCATGAGATATCCCCAGGAAAGTTGGTAACTGGTCGGTAACTGCCGCCAATTTTACCCGCTCACCAACTGGCGCAAGCGCCGTCCGGCCTTCCCGCGGCGCGAGGCCCCTGGTGGAGGGTCTCGGCCCGTGCAGCCGCAAGGGATGGAAGCCTCAACTGACCTTGCAGATCTGCAGCATATTGGTGCCGCCCGGGGAGCCCATGGGTTCGCCGCAGGTGATCACGTAGATATCCCCGCTTTTCACGATGCCCCGGTCCTTCAGATGTTTTTCGGCCTGTTTCAGCGCGGTGTCGCGATCGGCGCTGGTGTCCATCAGCAGGGGGCTGACGTTGCGGTACAGCGTCATCTTGCGCTGCGTCGCCACCTTGGGCGTCAGGGCATAGATCGGGATGTGGATGCGGTGGCGGCTCATCCACAGCGCGGTGGAACCGCTGTCGGTCAGCGCCACGATGGCCTTGGCGCCCAGGTGGTAGGCCGTGAACAGCGCGCCCATGGCGATGGACTGGTCGATCCGCGAGAAACTCTTGCCGCTGAAGTCGGCGTCCAGCTTGACCTCTTCGGCGGCTTCGGCGGCCACACAGATGGCGGCCATTTCGACCACCGTCTCCAGCGGAAACTTGCCGGCCGCGGTTTCGGCCGAGGTCATCACCGCATCGCTGCCATCGAGCACGGCGTTGGCCACGTCGCTCACCTCGGCGCGGGTGGGCATGGGGTTGTTGATCATGGACTCCATCATGTGGGTCGCGGTGATCACCGTCTTGTCCATCTCGTGCGCCATCTTGATCATGCGCTTTTGCAGGGCCGGCACGGCAGCATTGCCCACCTCGATGGCCAGGTCGCCGCGCGCCACCATGATGCTGTCGCTGGCCCGCAGGATTTCTTCCAGCTTCGGGATCGCCTCGGCGCGCTCGATCTTGGCGATCAGGTGCGGCTTGTGGTTGTACTCGGCGGCCGCGACATTGCAGAGCTGGCGGGCCATTTCCATGTCGGTGGCGTTCTGCGGGAAGCTCACGGCCACGTAGTCAGCCTGGAAACTCATCGCGGTCTTGATGTCCTCCATGTCCTTGGCGGTCAGGGCCGGCGCGGTCAGGCCGCCGCCCTTCGTGTTGATGCCCTGGTTGTTGGACAGCTCACCACCCATGGTCACCGTGCAATGCACGGCCTCGCCCTTGACGGCATCAACCTTCATGGTGATCAGTCCGTCATTGAGCAGGAGCACGTCGCCGGCCTTCACGTCGCGCGGCAGCTCCTTGTAATCCAGACCGACGGTGTTGGCATCCCCCGGTTCGGTACGGGTGGCATCGAGCACGAATTTCTGGCCGGTCTTGAGCAGGGCCTTGCCTTCGGCAAACTTGCCCACACGGATCTTGGGGCCCTGCAGGTCGGCCATGATGCCCACCTCGCGACCGGCGCGCTTGGCGGCCTCGCGCACCAGGCGGGCGCGGTCGATGTGGTCCTGAGCCTTGCCGTGGCTGAAGTTGAGCCTCACCACGCTGACGCCAGCGCGGATCATCTGTTCGAGCAGGGCCGGGTCGCTGGAAGCGGGGCCAAGGGTGGCAACGATTCGGGTCTCACGACGTGTCATATGTCTCCTTCTTTGTAATTAAGTTTCCATTTTGACATGGAATAAGTTACATCAGAGCAACAAGATGCACCGGCCGCAGCCCCGCCCTGGCCCCGGGCGCCGCAGGTTTCAGCCTTGGGCGCGCTTCTCCAGGATCTCGAAGGCCGGCAGGGTCTTGCCCTCCAGCACCTCCAGGAAGGCACCGCCGCCCGTGGAGATATAGCCCACCTGCTTCTCGATGCCGTACTTGGCAATCGCCGCCAGCGTGTCGCCACCGCCAGCAATGCT